>JAGCGE010000143.1 GCA_017649745.1 Clostridiales bacterium
GCTGGGTAGCTATGTTTGGATTGGATAAACGCTGAAGGCATCTAAGTGTGAAGCCAGCTTCAAGATGAGATTTCCCTCTTTTGGTAAGGGCACTGGAAGACTACCAGTTGATAGGCCAGGCGTGTAAGCATAGTAATATGTTCAGCTTACTGGTACTAACGCCCGAGGACTTGACCACAAGTTATGTACAATTCTCTTATGAAGAAACACAAGTGTTAAGAATCTCAATTACTTCTCCTTTTGGAGGTTAGTTTTCTATGTAGTCTTGAAGGTACAAAACCTTCAACCATTCCGGTGGTTATTACCTTGAGGTCACACCTGTTCCCATACCGAACACAGAAGTTAAGCTCAATGGTGCCGAAGATACTTAGCTGGAGACGGCTCGGGAAAATAGGTTGCTGCCGGATTATATGAACCGATTAGCGCTAAACGCTGATCGGTTCTTTTTTTGTTTGGAAAAGCCTTTTCTTGCTAGTTTTAATAGGTTATCTAAAAATATAACAATGTTAAAAAGCATATTGCTATTTTTTGTAATATTAGTGTTATACTAATGAATATGGAAAAAAACTTGAGGAGGTTCCCATGGCCAAAATTCTTATTGTTGATGACGAACAAGCGATCGTAGATTCGATTGTTGATGTTCTTTCCAGTTTTGGTTTTGAGACGGTTTCTTCTACTGATGGTCGCGAAGGATTAAAGATGGCAACAGAACTTAATCCTGATCTTATCATCCTTGACTGGATGATGAAGGACTACAACGGACTTCAGTTTACTGAAGATTTCAGAAATGCAGGGTTCAACACTCCTATTATTTTCCTTACTGCTAAGGGCAATGAACCTGATTATCAGGTAGAGGCTTTGAGAATGGGTGCAGATGATTATCTTGCTAAGCCTTTTGTTCCTGGCGTACTTATTGCGAGAGTTAAGGCTCACTTAAGAAGAGCTTCTTATTCATCTGATTCTGATTCATCAAAGAAGCATACAGATGATAACCGCCATGTATATTGCGGCGGTGAGCTTATTATCGATTTCGATGCTATGCAGGCATTCCGTTATGAGACTTCATGCGATCTTACTAACCGTGAGTTCCAGCTTCTCAAGTATCTTGAGAGTAATGCAGGTAGAGTTTGTAAAAGAAGTGAGCTCTTGAACAAAGTCTGGGAGTATGATTATCTTGGTGATGAGCGTACAGTCGACGTTACTGTAAGACGTACAAGAGAAAAGATCGAACCTGATCAGTCTAAGTTCAAGTATATCCTTACTAGAAGAGGTTCGGGTTATTCATTCCCTAAGGATCTGGATTAATGTATTCTGTCGTTTTGGCTTTACCACAATGGTTGAGCAACATTCCTGAGTTCTTGAAATACTACTCTTGGCTTGTTGTTGTTTTGTGTTGCGTTTTTTTGGCAATTGGTATCACTATAGGTTATTTTGTCGGAAACAGATCTCTTCAGAAAACTTATAATGATGCTCTTGATCAGCAAAGACACATGGACAGCATCCAAAAGTCTATTGCCGAAAACGTTGGTCTTGGAATTATTGTTTACGGTAAAGAGGGAATCGTCTATAACAATGCAGCCGTAATGAATTTTCCTGGATTCCTGAAAAACAAGGAGCATATTCCAGGAGATCTTAACAGGTTCCTTGAGACATATGATAATAAGGAGAATCATCTTAAGTCGGATTATATGATCTCTGTTGAGAATTATGATCCGAAGAAGGAAGATGAAGAACTCATAAGAACGAATTATAAAGTAGATAAGAAGATCTACGAGATAAAGATCCTTAAAAGACAGGTCGCTTATGTAAGTGCGATCGACGAGGGAGAGGTCAAGAGCGAAGAATTCGATATCGTTATCGTTGAGGATATTACTCAGATCAAAGACGATGAGAGAAGACAGAAAGACCTCGCAGCTAACGTTTCACATGAACTTAATACACCAATTACGGTTATCAGAGCATCTGAGGTTTTCGTTAAGAAGCTTAATTCTGATAACAAACCTTCTTATGAAGAAGTTGCTAGATGGGGTAACAGGATCCTAAATTCCGCGATAAGGATGCAGGATATCGTTCAGGACTTCATCGTTCTTTCGATGAGCAATCACACAAAGCAGATGAAATTCTTCAACATCTATCCGGTTGTTGATAAGGCCATCTCAAACATCGTAGATTACCCTGGATCAGAAAAAGTTACCATAATTCCACCTCAGCAGGATGCATATCCGCTACTTTTCGGTAATGACAGTCTTATTGTAAGGATCATAACGAACCTTCTGACCAATGCGGTCAAATATATCGACTTTGATGGCAAGACTGAGGACCATCAAATCGAGATTAACATTGTTACAACTGCCGATAAAGTGGGCATTCAGGTCAATGATAACGGTAGAGGAATACCTCAGAAAGATATAGATCATCTTTTCGAAAGATTCTATAGAGTAGACAACTCAGGATCACGAGATGTGGGCGGATCAGGCCTGGGTCTTGCTATTGCAAAGGAGATCGCAGAGCTTCATGACGGAAGCATCAATGTTGCCTCTAAGGAAAAAGAGGGATCGACTTTTATTCTTTTCCTTCCTACAGCTCAGAGCTGTTTCGAGAGGATTTATGAGGACGCTAAGGTAGGTGCGATATCAGAGACACCATTCTATAGAGCTGTAACGGATTTCTTCGTAAGAGAGGAGATCGAGGCGGTAAGATCGCGCGGATATTCGGATGTTGTGGAACTTATTGATTCCAATAACATCACTGAAGCAGTAGACAAAGTGTCTGACGGCGACAAGATCAAGGTTATCGCTGCTTTGGGCGATGAGAGATTCGGAAAGATCCTGGGAGAGCTTACATATGTTGATGAGTTCTTCGATGAGGAAGATGACGATGAGGAAGAAGAAGTCGTAGATGCAATAGTCCGTGAACCTAGGATCGAAGATATTCCTGTATCGGTAATGGACGACGAGCCGGACCCTGAGGAGATGCAGGAAGCTTATGCCTATGCGGATGAAGTGCTTGAAGTTTTCGAGCAGGAACAGGATCAGCATGAGAAGGAATTAGAGAGACAGAAGAAGAAGGAAGTACAGGAATTCCTGATGCAGCCTGTTGTTCAGCAGAGCGCGAAACAGGCGAAAATATCAGATAATACTGATAAAAAAGTCGAACAAAATGTAAACAATTCGGATTTTGTACGGCTTGAGGATAAAGAAAGAGCAGTTATTCACCCAAACGGCGAGAAAAAAATGTATAATAAGACTGGTGTAAAATTGTTTGAGGGTAAGAAGAAGTCTTCGGAGCACGTGAAGACAGAAAAGGGTGATGATACTGAACCTATCAGATCTGCGGTTAGGCAGGTGCTTGATGAGGCGAGCGCGATAGAGGATAAGATCGCGAAGAACACAGAGACAGAAGGTAAGAATTAAAGTGTATTCATTCAGGATAAATGGTGGGGTACCGCTTAAGGGCGATATCAGCATAAGCGGCAGCAAAAATGCTGTTTTGGGTGTTTTGGCAGCTGCAATGATGCTCGATGGACCATGTACGTTAGAGAATGTACCGGACATCGCCGATGTAAAAGTAATGGTCGAGCTTTGCAGGACTATTGGTGCGACCATAGATGAGGTAGCTCCTTATACATTAAGGATCGATCCGACAACTATCAACACATTTAAGGCAACGGGACCGGAAGTATCCAAGATACGTGCTTCCTATTATCTCCTTGGCGCACTTCTCGCAAGATGCGGTAAGGCTTATTTAAGGATGCCTGGCGGATGCAACTTCGGTCAAAGACCTATCGACTATCATCTCAAGGCCTTTAAGGCAATGGGTGCGAAGGGTACCAATGCTAGAGATATCGAGAATGGTATTATCAAGCTCGAAGCAAATCCGTTAAAGGGAACGAGAGTTTTCTTTGATATCGCGAGTGTAGGTGCGACGATAAATGTTATGCTTGCAGCTACTAAGGCTCAGGGTGTAACTACTATCATAAATGCAGCTAAGGAACCGCATATCGTTGACGTAGCGAACTTCCTTAACTCGATGGGTGCCAGGATCAAGGGTGCCGGTACTGATACTATCAGGATCAACGGTGTTCCTACACTTCCTGGTAACTTCTCATATTCGATCATTCCTGACCAGATCGAGGCAGGTACTTATATGATCGCAGCTGCCGTAACAGGCGGTGATGTTACGATACATAATCTCATCCCTACTCATATGGAGCCGCTTTCCGCTAAGATGCGTGAAATGGGCTATACGGTAGAAGAGGATGATGAATCCATAAGAGTTTATAAAGAAGACGATATGGAGATCGAAGGAACTAACTTTAAGACAGCTCCTTATCCTGGATTTCCTACAGATCTTCAACCGCAGGCAGTTGTACTTCTGTGTCTTGCGAGCGGTATGAGCAAGATGCATGAGAATGTCTGGGAAACAAGATTCCAGTATGTTGCTGAACTTCAAAAGATGGGTGCGAATATCAACTGCATCGAGCGTGTTGCGCTCGTAAGCGGTATTGATTCATTCAAGCCTGCCTCTGTTATCGCGACTGATCTTAGAGCAGGTGCAGCACTTGTATGTGCGGCTCTCCAGGCTAACGGTATAAGCTATATCGGATGCGCTAACAGGATCGACAGAGGATATGAAGATATCATCGGAAAATTAAAGAGTCTTGGAGCTGATATCGAGAGAGTCGATTCCAGATATGTGGAGAACGACGGAGAGGCTTAAGAGATGACATCAACATTTGAGATGATACCTCTTTGCAGCGGCAGCAGCGGTAATTCCATATTAGTTAAAGCAATGGGAATGAACCTTTTGTTCGATCTTGGTATGTCGTGCAAGAGGATCGATATGGCGCTTAATAAAGTTGGTACAGATCCCGACGATATCGACGCTGTATTTCTTACTCATTCTCATTCGGATCATATGAGCGGCGCAGATGTATTTATTCGAAAACACAATGCAGATGTGTACGCTTCAAAGGGTACGATGAAGGCTTTTCTGGCAGGATGCAGAAAAGAACACGATCCGGCGATGGATCACATCATCGAAGATAATGTTATCATCAGCACCGATCAAGGCGAGATTAGGATCGATTGCAGAAAGACACCGCATGACGTTGACGGATCAGTTTGTTTCAAGGTCACATGTGAAGACAAGTCGATGATGATAATGACAGACCTTGGTCATGTAACAGATGAGATAAGAGAGATGGCGCTCGGTGTAGATGTCATTCTTATCGAATCCAATTACGATTATGAGATGCTCATAAACGGACCATACGATTACGTTCTAAAGAGACGTGTACAAGGACCTTACGGACACTTGAGCAATGATGATTGTGCCAAGATGATCAAGGATCTTATCGAGTCCGGAACAAAGACATTTATGCTTGGTCATTTAAGCGAGAATAACAACATTCCTGATCTTGCGTATAAGACTGTTGTCGACTATCTTGCTGAGCACGGTCTTGAAAAAGAGCGCGATTATAATCTTGATGTTGCTAATCGATATGAACCGTCAAATCCTATGGTGGTCTTCCCATGAAGATAAAGATAGTATGCGCAGGAAAGATCAAAGATAAATGGCTTAACGATGGCATTAACGAATACGTGAAACGCCTGTCTAAATACGCCAAGGTAGAGTTCTGCGAGGTTCCTGACAGTCCTGATTCTCTTCCTGTAGAGAAGGCTCTCGAAAAGGAAGGCGATCTCATGTTGTCGAGGATATCCGACAGCGATTATGTATGGGCGATGGATCTTCACGGTAAGCTCATATCTTCAGAGGAATTGTCTGAAAGGATGATGAAAGCATTCGAAAAAGGCGGCTCGACATTAACGGTCGTGATCGGAGGCAGTAACGGATTATCAGGACCTTTGGTATCACGAGCAAATGAGAGGATATGTCTCGGTAATATCACTCTTACGCATCAGATGACGAGGCTAATTATATTGGAGCAGCTGTACAGAGGTTTCAAGATAGCAGGAAACGAAAAGTATCATAAATAAGAACAATAAACGAACTGTTTCAAAGGACACTTTGAAGCAGTTTTTTTGTGAAATGACATTTGTCATTGCGAGTCATTATTCATGACACTACGACGTGAAAGAGTTTTGGATGATAATGGCATTGTAAGAAATAAAGGAGGCACGAACATGGAAGTAATCAAAGTAAGAAGTCTCGTTAAAAAATATAAGGAATTGGTAGCGTTGGAACACTTGGATCTCACGGTAAATGAAGGTGAGATATTCGGACTTTTGGGACCTAACGGATCAGGTAAATCAACATCGATCAACTGCATATTGTCACTTCTCTCATACGACAAGGGTGAGATCGAAGTTTTCGGAAAGAAGATGGAACCTAAAGCCTATGATCTTAAGAGAATGATCGGCGTTGTTCCTCAGGAAGTATCAGTGTATGAGGAGTTGACGGTTCAGGAAAATATCGATTTTTTCTGCGGGCTTTATATCAAGGATAAAGAGACGAGAAAGAAGTATGTTGACGAGGCGATCGATTTCGTAGGATTGGATGATTTCAGAAAGTTCAAACCAAAGAAGTTGTCGGGTGGTCTTAAGAGAAGACTTAACATCGCTTGTGGAATCGCACATAAGCCGAAGCTGATCTTTTTCGATGAGCCGACTGTAGCAGTAGATCCTCAGAGCAGGAACAAGATCTTAGACGGTATCGAAGAATTAAGAGATAAGGGTGCGACGATCGTTTACACATCGCACTACATAGAAGAGGTAGAAAGACTTGCTGACAGGATCGCGATACTTGATAAGGGACAGGTGATCGCACAGGGTACTTCTCTTGAGCTTAAGAAGATGATCAAGAAGAATGTGTCGATCACGATCGAGGCTTCAGGTCTCACGGAAAAGAACATCAGCGATATCGAGAACCTGAAAGGCATCTATTCCGTTAGTTACGAGAACGGCATCTTGAAGGCTGAAGCAGTTGAAGGAAAACACGTTGTAACTGATATCCTTTCGTATCTGCAGAAAGAAGATCTCAACATTGGAAACATCTATTCAGAGCAGCCGACATTGAATGACGTTTTCCTTGAGATAACAGGTAAAGAATTAAGGGACGAGTAAGAGGTAAGGAACATGTTGTTAAAGTATTTAAAGATGATCTTCAGAGATAAGTCATCGGTCTTCTGGGCACTGTTGTTTCCGCTCGTACTTATGTGCTTATTCAAGGCTACATTCGGAAATATCATCGCGACCGAGAATTCTCTTGATGAGAGAAAATGCGGTATCGTTCTGGATGGTGAAGGAATGTATCAGAATAGCTTCAAGACGATGATGGATGCAATTGAAGAAGGCGACAGCGAAGGGCTTAAACTCACGAATCTCTACACTACAAAAGAGGATGCATCGGATAAGCTCAAGAATGAGGAACTTGATTTCTATTACATCGTTGATGATGACAGCGTAACAGTTTTTCTTTCCGAGAATTACAGTCTCGCAAATGGTATGATCGCACGTGAGATCGCTGACACATACAGGGTCAATATGGATATGGTAAGCGATTGTCTTTCTGATCATCCTGAAAAGATCAGCGAGCTTACGGAAGAGCTTAATAACAGACTGTCATATATCGAGATCGGCGAGGATGAAGGAACCGATATGTATAGGTGGTACTTCATTTCTACGCTCGTCATGGGAATCCTTTTCGATTATCAGGCAGGCTTAAGAGTCCTTGGTTATATCAGGGCAGATGTATCGGGCGCAGCAATGAGAGTAGCCATCTCATCCTCTTCGAAAACAAGGATAGTTATCTCGAGCTTACTGGCGCAGCTTATCGTATCTATATCAAAAGTTACGGTGCATGTCCTGTTCATGAAATTCGTCATCGGACTAGATATGTTCGCACGTCCGCTGCTGCTGGTGATCACACTTGTATGCGCTATCGTATTCTCGATCTGCCTTGGCATTCTTATGGGACTGTTCTTCAATGGCGACGTTCAGTCAAGAGAGAACAAGACACTTGGTATCGTAATGCTCTCATCATTCCTTTCAGGCGAGATGATCGTTACGCTTCCGGGCTATATCGAGAAGTTCTGTCCGATCGTTAACAGGATCAATCCGGCAACGATCTTTAACAAGATCTTCTACAGACTTCTTATATGCGAAAACACGGGTGATCTTACCGTTAATCTTATTGGAATTTCCATAGCATCAGTTGTCATGCTGATGGCATCGATTCTTATCTTAAGGAGGGAGACATATGCATCTTTATAAGACATTCTTCAAGTTGCTGTACAAGTATAAAGTCATCATATTGTCATACCTCCTGATCTTCGGATTTCTCATGACGATGATCGGAACACTTAACTCGGATCAGGCATCCAATATGTTCGAAGAAGCAGACTATACTATCTGCTATATCGACGAGGACAAGTCAGACCTGAGCAAAGGTATCATTGATTACTTAAGCATGAGCAATACCGTCGCAGACGTAAGCGGTAAGTCACAAAGCTCCATCGAAGACATGATGTTCTTCAGAGTATATATGCACGAATTCAAGTTCGATAAGGGCTTTCAGAAGAACGTCCTCAGCGGCGATAAGGACGGCATCGAATATATCTCTGATCTTCCGTCAGGATCGCAGTCATATGTACTTGCAAATCAGCTGAACAACTACATCAATACATACAGAGCCTATATCATGATGGGATATGATACAAAGGAAGCAGCTGACAAGACAAAGGACGTCCTGAAAGATCATTCGGAAGTTGTCATCAATTCTGAAAAGGAAGAAACAACCGGTGAATCGAGCATGATGTTCAGCCTTAATTCGAGCATCTGGTATATCATCTTCACTGTAGTCTGCATGTCAGCAGGTGTAGTCCTTGTTAATGCAATGGAGGAGAACCTGAGCCTTAGGATAGAGGCTGGTCCTGTATCTCGAAGAAGAAGGACAGTCATCAATATCCTTGGTCTTGCAACATTTGGTTTCGCAATGTATGTGATTTTGATGATCGCAAACATCCTCGTAGGATGGGGCAGCACGACAATGCATGATTATCTGTGGGTGATCGCTATCAACAATCTCCTCGGAATGCTCACTGCATGTTCGCTCGTTGCATTCATCACTTCATTCAATGTCAACAACAAGAGCATCAATATGATCGCGATCATCGTTGGACTTGGAATGAGCTTTATCTCAGGTGCATTCGTACCTCAGTTCCTCTTGGGTGACGGCATCCTTAAGATCGCAAGATTCTTCCCTGTATACTGGTTCGTACTCGTGAACAACATGACAAACTCACAGGGATATGAAGCGTTCGATATGACAAAGCTTCTTCAGTCTTTCGGAATGCAGTTCCTGTTCTTCCTCGTATTCTCTGTAGGTGCTGCAGCGATAAGCAAGGTAAGGACTGATATCAAGAAATGATAGATTAACGGGGCGCCGCATAAACGGCCCCCGTTGTTTTGTGTTAACATATAAAAATGGCAGACAGGATAATAGACAAGATAATAATGCTGATGGCTCTTGGAGCCCTGTTCGTGGTCAGCGGACTTTCGACGACAAGAATGGTCGTAGCGATTCTTCTTGTGCTCTTTTTCGCTTTCCTTACGGAACTGTTTAAGCACGACATCTTCCTCATCATCTGCGGCGCGGTCGCCGCCGCCGGTGCGTTCATAAGTAAAGAAGCATTCGTGATATATTCTTTCCCTGTTCTTGTCTATGCATTCGCTTCCGGAAAGGACGCTTTTTCGAGAAAGAAAGAGATAACGAAAAAGGAGTGGATCATTCTCATAACTGAAGTGATCCTGACGCTGCTGATGGTCGCTCTTTCTATTACGAATATTTCGGTTCTAATAATGTTCTTCCCGACGATCCTTCTCGGTATCAGGACTTCATATCAGACAAACAAGCAGGAGGAGCTTTCCGCGAGGCTCGACGACGCGAGATATGATGCTATCGATACGGCCAGAAAGAGGCGCGAGGACAGGGAGAAGGAAGAAGAGAAGATCTATCTTGCTACTCTTGAGGAACGTAACAGGATCGCGCGAGAGATACACGATAACATTGGTCATATGCTCACGAGGACTCTTGTTCAGATGGAGGCGATCAAGATCGTAAATCAGGACCCTGCTGTCGCTCCGCATCTGGATTCGGTAAGCGATACTTTAAATGATGCTATGACTGCCGTTCGAAAAAGTGTTCATGAGCTTCATAATGAGTCGATAGATCTCTCGATCGGAATAAACGAAGTAGTTAAGACGTTGCCGCCGAAGTTTACGTACAAGGTCAACACGATGATAGAATCGGCGGTTCCAAATGACTGCAAGAATACGGTCCTTGCGATACTTAAGGAAGCAATAACGAATATCGTCAAATATTCAAACGGCGACAAGGTTAAGGTTGAATTTATAGAGAACACGACGTTCTGGAGACTTCTTATCGAAGATAACGGAAAGAACAAGGACTTTACATTTGATCCGTATTCAAATAACGGAGGTATCGGTCTTTCGAACATCGCATCAAGGTGTGAGGAGATCGGAGGCAGAGCCAATATATCTGCCGATCACACGGGATTTCGAGTTAGGGTTACGATCCCGAGAGTAAGCCAGGAGGAATGCAAATGAAAGTAATAATCGTTGATGACGATCCATTGGTATCGATGTCGCTTAAGATCATACTTGAGGCAGATAATTCAGGAGACAAGATCGAGGTTGCCGAGACAGGAACTTCAGGAAAACAGGCAGTGGAACTTTTCGAGAAGATAAAGCCTGATGTTATCTTGATGGATATCAGGATGGAAGACATAAACGGTCTTGAAGCAGGTGAGAAGATCATCAGTTCTCATCCTGATGCGAAGATACTTCTCCTTACGACTTTCCTCGATGACGAATACATAAACAAAGCGCTTAAGCTTGGCGTTAAAGGTTATGTCTTAAAGCAGGACTGCAAGGGCCTGCCGTCGACTGTAAGAGCGATATATGAAGGTCAGACTGTGTTCGGAGGCAAGGTCGTCGAGAAGCTTCCTGACATCATGAACAGGAAAGAGAAGTTCGACTACGAAGCTCACGGCATAACCGAGAGAGAAAAAGAGATGATAGAACTCGTTGCATCGGGACTTTCCAACAAAGAGATAGCAGAGAAGATGTTCTTAAGCGAAGGTACTGTCAGGAACATTATGAGTTCTGTATTGGATAAGCTCGGTCTCCGCGACAGGACTCAGCTGGCTTGTTTCTATTACCAGGAGATAAGGCCGTAAGATAGAAAAAGGGGCTCTCTTGTATTATAATATTTTAGCCTCGTGCTTTAATTCGCACCAGATAATGAGGCACTTTAGGAGAGTTTTATGAAGGAAGTTGCAAGTCTTAAGGTGAAGGATTCGCCTAAGCCTAAGATCAAGAAACAGGATAATCAGCTTGATAACAGGATCGTTTTTCCTATCTTCACGTTCTTTATCACTTTTGCTTTATTGCTCATAAGTATCGCTTATAACAATATTGCTCCGATAGGTAGATACACGATGCTCTTGAGCGATCTGAAATCTCAGTTTGCTCCTAACCTTATAAGATTCAAGCATCATTTCGAATTGCTTGACTTTAAGGATATCCTCTCGTCTTTTTCCTATGATAAGACTTTGACTCTCGGAAAGAATTTCATGTCCACATTCGGATATTACATGGGAAGTCCGCTGAACATCATCGTATTGTTCTTCCCTGAGAGCATGATCGGAACAGCAATAATGGTCTTGTGCTCATTAAGACTTTCGCTCGGATCATCATTCCTTTGCATGTTCCTTCAGAAGCGAGCAACCAACAAGGACAGTAAGCTCCTGATCGCTATTTCAACAACATATGCATTCACGTCATTTGCAGTTATCTTCCTTTTCTCGATCATCTGGTTTGACGGATACATGCTCCTTCCGCTCCTTCTTTTCTTTATCGAGCGCTTCCTCGAAAAGAATAAGAAACTCGGTATCGCAGTAACTCTTTTTATTCTCTTCATCTCTAACTTCTACACGTCATACATGGTAGGCGTATTCAGCTTTTTCTATATCGTTGCAAGGGTCATCTACAAGAACAAGGTTGAAGAGAACATGGACGTAAAGACTGCCGTAATCAAGGTCGTCAAGTTCGTTCTCGTTGCAATATGCACCATCTTTACAGTAGGCGCGATCCTTATACCTGTTGGTCTTGATGTAGTTTCCAACAGAGACGTTCTTATCAACAAATCCGAGAATTCGATGGTTCAGTTCAAGGGCATCGATTTCCTTGAGCAGATCTTCTTCGGAAATGTCGGTGAGTTTAATGTATTGATCGGTAATCTTCCGATAATCTTCATCAGCCTTATCGTCACACTTCTTATCACGATATTCTTCGTGAGCAAGACCTTCTCGAAAAAGGTAAAGATCTTCTACGGAACGATCCTCGTTCTCATGCTTGCATCTTTCTGGTTTGCTCCATTGGATATGGCATGGCAGGCATTCGACAGACCAAACTGGTTCTGGCACAGATATTCATTTACGTTCATGATGGTATTCTACGTTATTGCCGTAATTGCCATCGAGAAGATAAAAGAAGTCACAAACAAGGAGATCTTAAAATCCTATCTGTTCCTTCTTGCACTTCTTTTCGTTACTCAGAGTTTCGGTAAGATCGCTGATAAAGGAATGTACTTTATCGTCAACGTTCTTCTTCTTACAGGATATGCACTTCTCTTCGCAGCGATGAAGAGAGAGAAATGGCCGGAGCAGCTTAAGAACATGCAAACTCTGTCAGTTAAGATCCTCGTCCTTCTTCTCGTTTTCGAGACGGCAGGAATGGGTCCTAGAAGTTCTGACGGAATGTCTTCTTATGCGAGTGGAATTACTGCTTCCGAATACTCAGGTCAGATCGATTCCTTGATCGCGGTAAACAATACGATAGCACCATACAACAAAGGACAGAGATCTTCGTTCGAAGCTTTTTCGGAGAAGGCAAATGAAGTCCATATCAATGAGTCATACGAAGCAGAGACTATTATCGGTCTTAACGGTGTAAGTTCATTCGATTCCAGCTGTAACAGAAAGCTCATGAGATTCTATAAGCAGCTCGGATATGTAACGAACTTTAACTATGCTGCAAGTGACAGATGTTATGCGGCTAAGCCTACTGACTCATTCTTCTCTGTAGGAACATTCATCACTACCGGAGATTACACGGGTGCTAAGCAGATAACGGCTAATAATGACGACACTACTTATGTCGGATATGCATATGATTCTGTATTGCCGATCGGTTTTGCAGTAGACAGTAAGGCAAATGATTTCGACTTCTTCAGTCTCGAGAGCCTTACAGAGAACAAGGATTATTTCGGTTTCCAGAATGACTGGTACAAGTCGATATTCCCTAATGAATTCGAGAACGATGTTTACACAGGAATTCATGTGATCACTGATGATGAGATGACAGTCTATAACGGAACTAAGGTTCCGTTTGATCAGATCGGATGGACTCGTTCGGGCAGCTTCAATAATGAAGATCCGATGGGAAATGAGTCACCTAAGTTCGATGTTCAGGAGAGAAACACGTATTTCAGGATGAGCGAATCTGCACCGCTTGCTATTACTGTAAACTACAAGGCTCCTAAGTCCGGTGAACAGTATCTGTGTATCGCTGTATCTTCTCTCCAGAGCTCATGTCAGGTATTTATCAACGAGAAGCAATATGCAGATATCTACCCGAGCTCATATTTCTCGAATATCCTGAGACTTGGATATTACGAAGAGGGTGAGGAAGTAAGCTTCGCTCTCCAGACAACAGACAAGAGTTTCTCTTACCTTGATATGTTCACGGCTTGTCTTGATGACGAAGCATTCGATTCACAGTTTGCCAAGATCGATCAGAGCAAGGTCGTAATGAATGAGACCAGTAATGGTTCTTACTCATTTACAACAAACCTTGATGAGGGCGAGATGCTCCTTACAACAATCCCATACGAAAAGGGATGGACATGTTACGTTGACGGCAAGGAAACAGCTATTACAGCTTATCAGGATGCTCTGATATCAGTTGATGTCGGACCAGGCACTCATACAGTCGAATTAAGATTCGTCGCTCCGGGTCTCAAAGCCGGAATCGCACTTAGTGGTGTAGGTGTCGTATCCTGGATTGTTTTCGCGATCTTTGACAGAAAAAAGAAGAAATGATGAAACTGTGCTATAGTGATACTAATTATTTATGGAGGTAATTTACAATGAATTATCGTGAAATCTATGAATTGTGGAGCACCGATCCTTTTTTCAATGAGGATACCAGAAACGAACTTCTTGCCATAAAGGGCGATGACAAGGAGATCGAAGAGAGATTCTACAGAGATCTCGAGTTCGGTACAGGCGGACTTAGAGGTGTTCTCGGTGCAGGAACTAACAGGATGAACATCTACACTGTTGCAAAGGCTTCCGCTGGTCTTGCGAAGTACATTGTTGCTAACGGTGAAGAGGCTATGAAGAAGGGTGTTGCTGTATCATTCGATTCCAGACACTTCTCTCCTGAATTTGCTAAGGTAACAGCATCCGTTCTTGCTGCTTATGGCGTTAAGGTTTATCTCTCAGATGAACTTCGTCCGGTTCCAATGCTTTCTTACTCAGTAAGATATTTCAAGGCATTCGCAGGTGTTATGGTAACAGCTTCCCATAACCCTCCTAAATACAACGGATATAAGGTATACGGAGAAGACGGCGGACAGGTTCCACCTGAGGCTGCTTCCGAGATCCTTAAGAATATTGAGAGCTTCTCTGATATCAGAACTATCAAGATGATCTCTTACGATGAAGCTCTTGCAACAGGTCTTATCGAGATCTTCGGCGAGAAGGTTGATATCGATTACACAAAGATGCTCACAGAGCTCGTTATCGATAAGGATGCTATCGCTCGTCAGTCTGACATGAACATCGTTTATACTCCTTTGCACGGTTCAGGTAATAAGCCTGTAAGACGTATCCTTCAGGAAGTTGGATTTAAGAATATCCACATCGTTGAAGAGCAGGAGAAGCCTGACGGAGCATTCCCTACAGTTAAGACTCCAAACCCTGAAGATCCTAATGCTCTTGCAATGGGTATCGAGCTTGCTAAGAAGACAGATTCTTCTATCGTTGTAGGTACTGACCCAGACTCCGATCGTGTTGGTATTGCTTGTAAGGTTGTAGAGAACGGCGAAGTTAAGTATAAGCCTTTCACAGGTAACCAGGTCGGCATCATGCTCCTTGATTACATCCTTAATTCCAAGAAAGAAGCAGGCACACTTCCTGCTGATTCATTCGCAGTAACGACTATCGTTTCCACTAAGCTTGCTGGTCCTATCTGTAAGTACTATGGTGTAGAGCTTCAGGAAGTTCTCACAGGATTTAAGTTCATCGGTGAGCGTATCAAGATCTTCGATGAGTTCGGTGACAAGCACTTCCAGTTCGGATTCGAGGAGAGCTATGGTTATCTCTCAGGTCTTAACGTAAGAGATAAGGATGCTGTAGTTGCTGCAATGCTCATCTGTGGAATGGCAGCTCAGTCACTTGACAGAGGCGAGACATTGTTCGACAGACTCGACAGGATCTACGAGAAGTTTGGTTACGGTTTCGAGGAAGCAGTAAGCTTCACACTCGAGGGTAAGGAAGGATCTGAGAAGATCTCCGGAGCTATGGCTTCTATGAGAGCTGAACTCGAGGCTTGCAAGAATCTTGAAGAAGCTAAGAAGCTTGTTGGCGGACCAGAGGTCAAGGCTGTTCGTGACTACTCCAAGTCAGTTCGTTACATCTTCACAGAAGACGGAGTTAAGACAGAGCCTATCGATCTTGTTAAGTCCAACGTTCTTCTCTATGAGCTCGGTGGCGACAAGGGTCTCGACTGGGCATGCGCTCGTCCATCAGGAACAGAGCCTAAGCTCAAGATCTACTTCGGTACATATCATTCTTCAAAGGAGCAGGCACTCGATCGTCTTGCAGAAGTTAAGAAGGAAATGTCCGACTTTGTTCAGGCTAAGCTCTGATGTATAAAGTAACATTCAATAACAAAGAAATAACTATAGAAACCGATGTCTCTCTGTTCTCTCCTAAGGAGGCGGACAGAGGGACGCTTTCTATGTTAAGGCATGTTGAATTTACGCCGGAACATAAGGTTCTCGACCTCGGCTGCGGAACAGGGATCGTGTCTCTTGCTGCATGCTGTTTCGGTGTGGATCCTCATAATATCGTGATGACAGATATCGATCCGAAGGCATCTTCTGTCTCTGCCGAAAACATGAAGCGCAACGGATTTGACGGCGCAGTCGTCGTTACAGGTGACGGGCTTACGAATGTGCCGGGAAGTGAGTTCGACCTCATACTTTCCAATCCTCCGTATCACACGGACTTTAAGGTTGCGAAGAACTTCATCGAGAAGGGCTTTAACAGGCTTAAGGTCGGAGGGAAGATGTACATGGTCACGAAGCGAAAAGACTGGTACAAGAATAAGCTGATTTCCATCTTTGGTGGAGTGAAGATATATGAAGAAGACGGTTACTTTGTTTTCGAAGCGCAGAAGCGAACGATGTCGTATTCTTCCAAGAAACCCCGCAAAGGTGTATAATCAAACAATCTTAACAGTTGGAGAATATAAATGAAGGTATTATTATTGAACGCAGGTTATGCTACGAGGCTGTATCCTCTTACAGAGAATATGCCTAAGTCACTCCTTCCTCTCGGGAAGAGATGTATCATCGACTACATTATGGATTCCATTGATGAATTGAATGATGTCAGTGAGGTAATACTCATCAGTAATTCCAAATTTGCTAAGCAGTTTAGCGATTGGGCAGCTTCGCTCGACAGAACGGGTAAGGCTCCGATCAGTGTGCTCGATGACGGCACTGATTCACCTGACAATATGAGAGGTGCGATCGGCGACATCAAGTTTGCGATCGAAGAGAAGAAGATAGATGAAGATGTCTGCATAATGGCCGGCGATAATATCTTTACATATGATATCAATGAAATGTACAAGTTCTTCAGAGAGAAGGACAGCGATACATTAGTTGCGATCCATGTTCCTGAGAAGCATCAGCTTCAGAAGCTTGCAGTCGCTATCCTTGATGACGAAGGCAAGATCCTTGATATGGCTGAGAAGCCTAAGGAGCCTAAGAGCAACTGGGGTATCTATGCTACATATTTCTACAAGCGTGAAACAATAAAACTTATCGACACATATCTCGAGGAAGGTAATTCACCTGACGCACCTGGTAATTTCCCGTCATGGCTTTACAAGCGTCAGCCTGTCTATGCATACAAGGCTCAGGGTGATTGTATCGACATCGGTACGCTCGAGAACTATGAGAAGACAAAGAAGGATTACGAGAATAAGTAATGAGACGTTGGGTAAGACTTACAGGTCTTTTGCTGTGCATTATTTTACTTGTGGGCTGTAACAGCAAGCCTGAGACTGAGACCACAGTAACCGTAACAGAGACCACCGCTTACCAGACCGAGACGACTATTCAGCCAACAGCAGTTCCGACACCTACAAGGGTTCCGACTCCGGAGCCTTCTTATATCGAGCCTTTATATGAGGAAACATGGTATAACGGCTTCGTTGATCCGTACTCTGTAAGAGCTCAGATAATAGATAATCCTGACGATCTTTTGGCACTCGTTAACAAGTACTATGCGATCCCTGAAGACTATGTTCCTTCAGATCTTGTGGACGCACCTCACTCTTATGATCAGAAGCTTCGAAAAGAAGCGAACGACGCATGGGAGAAGATGTACGATGACTGTCTTAGTGAAACTGGTCACGGACTTCTTCTCGTATCTGGATGGCGAGATCTCGGTACGCAGCAATTCCTTTTCGACAGGTCAAAGAACAAGAATGGATTCGCTTTTGCATGCCAGAAAAATGCCCTTCCACAGAGGTCAGAACATCACCTCGGATTAGCGCTCGATCTCACTCCGGATTACTGGGATAATATCTATGATAATTTCCCGAAGACTGAAGTCGGTCAGTGGGTAAACGAGCACTGCTACGAATATGGATTTATCTTAAGATATCAGTCGCAGTATACAGATGAGACCGGATACGGAACAGAGACTTGGCATTACAGATATGTCGGAGTAGAGGTCGCTACGTATCTTTATGAGAATGATATCTCACTTGAAGCTTATCTCGGAAAAGCACAAGTTCTTCCTGATGATGAATAAACACTTGTAAAATCAAAAAGGCAGCGTATAATAACATCGGTATTGATCCAAGGCGAGGTGTGATTCCTCGACCGGCGGTATAGCCCGCAACTCGTGTCAAAGACATGACTGATCAGGTGTGATTCCTGGGCCGACGGTATAGTCCGGATGAAAGGAGTTGTTTTATTATGTCAGTTAATGCCAAGTCAATCCAGAAATCCCGAGATATCAGATCAGCGATCATCAGAAGAATCGTAGTTAGTGCGATCCTTACAGCTATGGCGGCTGTTCTTATGTTCCTCGAGGTACCGCTCACAGCACTTTTTATTCCTTCATTCCTGAAGTTCGATTTCTCTGAGATTCCGGTACTTGTTGGAGCTTTTGCTTTGGGACCTCTCTATGGTGTTTTGATCGAATTCTTGAAGAACCTCATCCATCTTCCTGTAACAGGAACATCAGGTGTCGGTGAGCTTTCTAACTTCCTTGTTGGAAGCATGTTCGTATTTACAGCAGGATCTATCTACAAGAAGATGAGAACAAGAAAGGGTGCGCTCATTGCACTTATCTGCGGAACACTCTTGTTCACACTCGCAGCTATCCCGCTCAACTGGTTCTTGAATCTTCCGCTTTATGAGAAGTTATGCAATCTTCCTACAGGCGTGATCATCGAGTGGAGTAATGCTGTTAATCCGCTCATCAAGGACAAGCTCACACTTATCCTCTGGGCATTCATCCCATTCAATCTCTTCAAGGGTATCGTTGTAAGTGCGATCACGTTCGCGATCTATAAGCCGATATCGAATCTTATTAACAGAACTTATAAGAAAACAAGGACCTGATCTGATTCAAATAACATCAGGATATGGTATAATCGAATAGTAGAAAAACTTAGAGGTAGGTATTATGAATATCTGCCTCTAAAGTTGCGTAGAATAATCGACGTTGGGGGAATAACGACATGGAAGTTTGTGCAGTTGTAATGGCGGCAGGTGAAGGTAAGAGAATGCATTCCAAGCATTCAAAAGTAGTTCATCACGTAGCAGGTAAGCCGATCGTTCAATGGGTTGCAGATGCTCTTTGCGAGGCAGGTTGCACAGAGCAGGTTTATATAGTAGGTGAGAAGCAGGAGGAAGTAAGAGACGTCCTCGGCGAATCAGTCGCATATGTTTTCCAGGAGCAGAGATTAGGTACAGGTCATGCTGTAATGCAGGCTACTCCATTCCTTGAAGGAAGAGACGGATACACGATCGTACTTCCTGGTGATTCACCTATGGTAAGCGCGAAGACAATTCATGCTGCTCTTGATCTTGCTTCTCAGAGCGAAGATTATGCAGCTGTCCTTATAACAGCTATCGCTGACGATCCGTTCGGATACGGAAGGATCATCAGAAACGAAGACGGAAGTGTTGCTAAGATCGTCGAGCATAAGGATGCAACTGAAGAGGAGCGTAAGGTCAAGGAGATCAACTCTTCGATGTATGTATTTAAGACAACACTCTTGCTCTCAGCTCTCGGCAGACTCAGCGCTCAGAATGCTCAGCATGAGTATTATCTCACCGATACTATCGAGATCTTGATCGGTGACGGATATAAGGTTGGTGCTTACGTTTGCGATTTTGATGATACACGCGGAATCAATAACAGAGAGCAGCTCATGGAAGCTAATAAGATAATGAACAGAAGGATCCTTAAGAGACACATGGAGAACGGTGTTCAGATCGTTGATGTTGATTCTACATGGATCCATTCAGGTGTCGAGATCGGTATGGATACGATCATCCTTCCTGGTGTAACTCTTCTCGGTAATACATCGATCGGTGAAGACTGTATCATCGGTGAGAACACGAGACTTGATTGTGTTCAGGTAGGTGACGGAACAGTTATCGATTCTTCTATCGCTACACAGTGCATAATCGGTAAGGATTGCCGTATCGGACCTTTCTCACATATAAGACCTGATTCTACTTTGAACGATCATGTAACCATCGGTGCATATGTTGAGGTAAAGAACTCCACGATCGATGATTATACAAGAGCAAGACACCTTACATATATCGGTGACTCTACAGTTGGTAAGAACGTTAACTTCGGTTGCGGAACAGTAACTTGTAACTATGACGGTCAGGATAAAGCAGGATGCGTCATCGAAGATAACGTATTTATTGGCGGTAACTCCAACATCGTATCGACAGTTGTACTCGGTAAGGACAGTTATGTAGCTGCAGGTTCGACAATTACGGAAGACGTACCTCCGCTCGGACTTGCTATCGGAAGATCTAAGCAGGTCAACAAGGAAGAGTGGGTAGCTAGGAAGAACAGACTTCGTGGTGCTAACTTCATCCAGCTCGATCGTAAGCGTTCTGAGGTGTAATTTGTTTTTTCGAAAAAAAGAGAATTTAGACGGTAAGAAAATGTGGCTTATCGTAGGTCTTGGTAACCCGGGACAGAAATATACATATACGTGGCACAACTGTGGTTTTCTGACCTCAGAGGTGCTTGCGCAGAGGAATAATATCCGCCTGGACAGATCTAAGTTCAAGGGCTGCTACGGCACGGGTAAGATATCGGGCGAAGACGTCATGATCTTAAGACCTCAGACGTATATGAATAATTCCGGTGAATCCGTCATCGAGGCAGCAAAGTTTTACAAGATCGATCCATCAAGGATCATAGTTGTATATGACGATATCGACATCCCGGTCGGCAAGATAAGGGTAAGACCTTCAGGCAGTGCAGGAACTCATAACGGAATGAAATCCGTTATCTATCATCTGGGCACTCAGGATTTCCCTAGGGTAAGGATCGGATGCGGACCTGTCCCTGAGAAGTGGAACCTCGTGGATTTTGTTCTTGCCGAGATATTCGAAGATAAAAAAGAGATAATGTTCGACTCCTTCACGGAAGGCGCGAAGGCTGTCGAGAAGTATATAGAAGAACATAAACAATAAGAAGGTTTTATGGAAGACAGCATATTGAGCCTTTTGTCACTCATCAAGAAGGATCAGGATCTTATAGATTCGATCGATGAAGCCCAAAGGCTTGATAGACATCTTAATATCACGGGATTATGCGAACAGGAAAAGGGATATATTATTTCTTCCATCGCATCGCTCCATTCTAAAAAGCCGGTGGTAATCGTCTCCGACGTCGCTCGAGCACGCCTTCTTTCGGGTTTCCTGAAGCCATTCGTTGACGGTGAGATCATTACGGTTGCTCCTCGAGAGATGAGCCTTGTAAATGCTATCGCGAGCTCCAAAGATCCTGAGATCGAGAGGATATCTTCGCTCTTTAAGCTCACGAATAATGACTTCGGAGCTGCTTTGATATGCGCAGGAAGCCTTCTTAACAAAATGCCTCCAAAGCGCGATGTAGACGAGTTTTGTAACATTGTTAAGCTCGGCGAGACATTGGATCCTTCAGACTTTTCGAAAAGACTTACAAGAGCAGGATATGAAAGAGTAGGTCTTGTAGGTGCGCCTGGCGAATTCTCATGGCGAGGCGACGTTATCGATGTATTCTCACCTGATAAACCGGAGCCGATAAGGATCAACTTTTTCGATGATGAAGTAGATCAGATCAAGTTCTTTGATATAGAGAGCCAGAGATCTACGGAGCAGGTCAAGAAGGTCATCGTTATGCCTGCAAGGGAAGTCCTGATCTCTGAAGCAAGAAGGATCGAGGTAGCTAAGGCGATCAACGGTTCAGCTAATGAAGACGCGAACAAGATGAAGGGCAATGCCAAGACTTCGGCTGCGATAAACCTTCTTAAGATCGCTGAGAATGATGCTACGATAATCAGAGAAGGCGGAAGGATAGCTGGTATCGAGAAGTGGATCTGCGCAGCGATCCCTGAGCCTGTAAGTATCCTTGAATATATCGATCTTAGAAGGAACGAACTGTTCGTAGATGAGCTCTACGAGATAAGGTCACGCGCGGACTCTTATGTAGCTGAATATCAATCCAGATGTAAGGCTGCTTTCGAGACAGGTACGTGCGGCAAGATGGCATTTGATGCAACTATCCCGATACCTGACATGATGAAGGGAATAGATAAGATATCGACAGCGATAGCTCTGTCATGTCTTAATTCGTCAGGCAACGGTCTTCCTGGCGGAAAGACACTTGTATGTAGCGGAATAGCAGGTGACTCCTATAGAGGAAATGAGAAGGCACTTGCAGGAATATTAAAAGAGAATATGCTTGCCAAGGAGCGCGGCGAAGATCACAAGACGATCGCGCTCATGGTAACAGGTAAGCAGAGAACACAAAATCTCATTCAGGCACTCCTTGGTGAGGGTGCGACTATTGATGTAATAGAGGAAGATCTTCCTTCAGGTTTCTGCTGGCCGAAGATAGGATTGATGCTCGTTGGTGAGCAGGATGTTTTCGGTGCGGAGAAGACGATCAAGAAAAAGAAAAAGGGCGGCAACATTAATCTGTTCTCTGATCTTGTTCAGGGAGATTATGTCGTTCATGATGTTCACGGAATAGGCCGATACGAGGGTCTCGTGAACATGAAGGTTGGAGATTCCGTACAGGATTATCTGAAGATAACATATGCCAAGGGAGAGACACTTTATATCACAGTCGATAACCTCGATGCGATACAGAAATATATCGGTCCTAACGGTAATAATCCGAAGCTTTCGAGCCTTCATAGCGGTGAGTGGACAAAGTCTGTCGAGAGAGCAAGAACTTCGATCAAGAGAGTTGCTTTCGACTTAGTTAAACTCTATGCAGTAAGACGCGCGAACAAGGGTTATGCATGCGGTCCTGATGATATATGGCAAGCTCAGTTCGAGGAGAACTTCCCTTATGTGGAGACTGATGATCAGCTCGCAGCGATCAAGGACATCAAGCGCGATATGGAGAGCGAAGTCCCAATGGACAGACTCCTTTGCGGTGATGTTGGATTCGGTAAGACAGAGGTTGCATTCAGAGCGATCTTCAAGTGCGTGCAAAACGGTCATCAGGCATTCATGCTCGCACCTACAACTCTTCTTGCACAGCAGCATTATGATAATTTCCAAAAGCGAAAAGGATCGTTCCCGATCGAGGTTCGACTCTTATCAAGATATGTTTCCGCTCCTGTCATGAAGCAGAATCTTAAAGACATCAAGGCAGGTCTCGTTGATGTCGTTATCGGAACACACAGGATCTTGTCAGATGATGTTATGCCGAATAAGCTTGGTCTTCTCGTAGTAGATGAGGAGCAGCGTTTCGGTGTTAATCACAAGGAGAAGATAAAGGCGATGCGTAATAACATAGACGTACTTACTTTATCTGCTACTCCTATACCTAGAACACTTCATATGTCTATGGCAGGAATCAGAGATATATCTGTTCTTGATGATGCGCCAATGAACAGACGTCCTGTTCAGACATATGTAATGAGCTATAACTCTGAGGTTATTGTTCAGGCTTGTATGCGTGAGATCGGCCGTCATGGTCAGGTTTTCTACCTTTATAACAGAACTGCTGATATCGATAAAAAAGCTGATGAACTCTCGGCCCTCATGCCAGGCGTTAAGATCCTTTATGCTCACGGCAAGATGAGTGAGAGTAGAATGGAAAGCATCATAACAAGTTTCGTTAACGGTGAAGCAGATATCCTTGTCTGCACGACGATAATCGAATCCGGTGTAGATATGCCTAACGTTAATACCATGATCGTCGAAAACGGTGACAGATTCGGCCTGTCGCAGCTCTATCAGATCAAGGGTCGTGTAGGAAGATCAGACAAGCAGGCATATGCCTATATCACATATCAGGAAGATAAAGAGATCAACGGAGATGCTAAGAAGCGTCTCATGGCGATCCGTGAATTTACAGAACTTGGTTCAGGCATCAAGATAGCTCTGCGTGACCTTGAAGTTCGTGGTGCAGGTAATCTTCTCGGCGCTGAGCAGCACGGTCAGATGGACGTCATCGGTTACGAGCTTTACTGCCGTCTTCTCGATGAAGAGATCAAGCTTCTTCGCGATGGTGGAGATGAGCTTCTGGATCTTACAACAAATGCAACTGTCGAACTCGATTTCGACTCGTATATCCCGCCGAACTATATCGAAGATGAAGCTTCACGTATGATCGCATACAGACGAATCTCTGCGATCCTGAACAAGCAGGATTACGATGACTTTATGGATGAGATATTAGACCGTTACGGCGAGCCTCCGCGTGAGATAATCGTTCTTATGAATGTATCTCTCGTGAGATCTCTTGCAACTAAACTCGGTTTCGAGAAAGTCGTTATAAAAGAAGATAAAGTATTACTCTATTATGTATCTGATAAGAAGATCAATATGAAGGCGATAAGTGATCTTATGGCTTCACCTGAATTCGACAGCAAGATACTTCTTAATGCAGGCGGTAAACCTTATCTTCACTATATGCCGAAAGGTGTTCCGTCAAGTAAGGTCCTCGACAAGACAGTCGATCTTCTGTCCATCATGAAAGAATCATTAGAGGCTGATAAAAAGGAATAAAAGAGATGAGTTTAGGCTTTAACTTATCTTTATAATTCTTAGTCATTATCTTTACTTTCAATTTGCGTTGTATTTAATCTTGCCCGATAAGATGTAATCACAAAACAAAAATACAAACACTTTTCGGAGGACAAAGAAATGACAAACAACATGACAAAGAACAACAAGGCAGAGACAGTTATCACAGGAACAAAGGTAGTTACAGCAGTATCACTTCTCGGAGTATTAGCAAGCGGATGCATGTTCGGATATGGTTTCTATCATGAAAACTCAGTTCAGATGGTGATCTTTGGAATTATGGGTCTGCTCTGTGCAGGATTCTTCATGGGAAATGCAGTTAAGATGAAGAAATAAGAAAACTTCCTAATTCATAATACAGATAACCCCAAGCAGTTGTGCTCGGGGTTATTTCATTTTAGAACAGACCGGATTCTTCTAATGTCTGGTATGTGAAATTTTTAGGAGTCAGTTCTTCTTGTTTATCGTGGTATGGGAAATAGATTATTGTTTTTCCTGTTGAACTGTCATAAAACAGATTATAGGCCATCTCACAGAGATCATCGCCGAGTTCTTTATCAAGATAATCGTAGTCGATCTGTCCTACCTCGATAGTTCCATTATTGTTCCTGAACACGTACACGCGCTGTGCACCATCGCCTCCAAATTCGCAGTTGCAGACCATGTCGTCTGTTCCGTCACCATCAAAATCAACTACAGAATATACTGGTCCATTCTCATTATCGAATCCGAATTGCGTAGCAAAAGGCTTTCCCTCACCTGTATAGAATGTCCAGGTGTTGAAAATGTCTCCAGCAGGTTCTTTCTCAAGATACCATCCATCAAAACCGAGAAGGGTTTCTCCGGTGCCTTTCATCTTAGATGGTTCCGGTTCTGCATAATCGTCTTCGGCCTCTTCATCGTACTCAAAATAGGTTTCTTCTTCAGCTTCTGTCTCTTCCGTTTTCTCAGTTTCTTTCAAAACAGTAGTATCTTCTGTGATCACTACTTCTGTAGTGCCTTCAGCGTCCTTTTTCTCACATGCACATATCGAAAAGACCATACAAAGGCCCATCATTATCGCAATCTTATTCTTGATTTTCTTCATTATAATTTCCTCCGTTTTTTAAACATGAGCGATGATGTTCTATCGCTCGTCCACACAT
Source organism: Clostridiales bacterium (assembly GCA_017649745.1). Next base: position 25,788 of record JAGCGE010000143.1, read on the forward strand.
AGGACGAGTTAAGTTCGAGGAGTGTTTCATTTACTTTTTCGGTATTCGATATGTTAAAATATGCAGGCATGCCTCCATAGTTTAATGGATAGAACAGCAGTTTCCGGTACTGCTGGTACGGGTTCGATTCCTGTTGGGGGCGCCACAGACCCTCTGAAAACTTAGTGTTTCAGAGGGTAATATTTTGACATGAATTTGCCTAATCTATCGCTTTTTCTGATGTTATAATCGGATACAATTTAAGGGATCAGGGGAATATAGAACATGAAAAAAACGATAATCGTTGCAATAGATATTTTTTTGATCATTGCAACTGCAATTCCGGCAATATGGCTGTTTTGCGTGTGCATGGATTCTGCAATAAACGGAGTCATTCCATGGAGAGAAGAAAGCGAGTTTATCTACGGTATACACGCATTCTTATATACTTTCGGTTCATTCTGTGTATTTGAACTTGTCTTAGTGATCTTATAGGCTTTATTATTCTTTACCACGTTCATATATACTGTTTTTACAGTGATCTATTTAGTAGTAAAGAGCAAAAAGCGCATTGCTACGGCATGATGATCAATACTCTTCCTGAATGTGATCCTCATTGCTATATTGTTCTTGAAAAATGAAATTGAATACAGTGTTGTAAAATGTTATAACTAAAAGGCTTTCAGTATATGCTGAAAAAAGAGTTTTTGAGGGATACATAATGAAGAAAGAAAATATACTTAGAACAGTTTCACTTATCCTGTTATCAGCTGTTGTAACGGCTTTTATGTGTTCTTGCACTGCTTCAGGAAAACTTCTCGAGAGTGAAGAACCGAAGATCAAGGCATATCTTTCCGATAAGTACGGTAATGAGATGGCTGACAACGTTAAGATCAAGGTGAAAGATGCCGATAAAGAGGAGTTTGAGGTTAAGACTCCTTTACTCGGAAAAGATTCTTCCGGTTTTGTCGTTAAGAAAGTAGAGACAGGAACGGATTATTACGACAGTTTCATGAATCTCTTCAATGTTGAGACTAATTTCCTGGGTGAATACGAGAAATATGTCGAGGGTCAGTTCCCTGAGAATTATCAGATCGAAATGTGGGATGTAAGGACTGATTTTAACGGTTATTCTCACGGAGACGATATTACTTTGTTGTTTGATAAATCTGACTATACTCTTCTCGATGTTAAAGTAAACTTCGATGAGCTTGATAATGATAAGGCTTTTGAATTCATCGAGGAATTCCATGATAACTATATGCCGATGTTTGACGGTAAATATGACGGAACTCTTAATGTCATCATTCTTTGTAAGCATCAGGCAGTAGCTACGGTTTCCTATGATCCGAACGGTTCTTCTGCAGAGATCGCAAGAGAGCCGGGTAGTGTTCTCGATTCCGGTGAATTCAAAGGCGAGAATAATACGACGATCCAGTTTGGTAACTGATCATTCGGAGCGGCTATATGGACTTTTCAAATGACGATGAACTTAAATGGGAAGAAATAAGTACTGAACATCTTATTCAGAATGAATGGATCGACTTCAGGATCTCCAAATACAGATTCCCTGACGGTACAGAATTCGAACCATATTATAGTTACAGCAGAAGAGATTATGTGGTTATCGTTCCTTTCGATGAGGACGGTAATCTCATATGTGTTAGGCAGTTTCGCCAGGGGATAAAGGAAGTTACTACTGAATTTCCAGCTGGCGGTATAGAACGTACTGACGGTAAGGAATACGGTGCAAGAGATGCGGCTTACTTAGAGGATGCGATGAAAGCCTCAGTAAGAGAACTTAAAGAAGAGACAGGATATGTGTCGGAAAAGTGGGAGCACTTGCTTACGATCCCTTCTAATGCGACAATAGCAGATAATTACGCACATATCTTTGTTGCGCGAGATTGCAGGAAAGTATCCACTCAGGATCTTGATGATACAGAGTATCTCAATGTTTGTGTGATATCTCCTGAGAAGATAGAAGAAATGATCAAAGAAGGTAAATTCCAACAGGCTGTTCACGTAATGGCTTGGTATATGTGTAGAAAGGATAAAGAATAATATGAGAAAGAAGATAGTAGCTTTAGTACTTTTAGTTGTAATGTGCCTTTGCATGTTCTCAGGATGCAGCAAGGGAGTAGAAGGAACTTGGGTCCTTAAAGAGGAATATGAGAAAGATGGTACGCTTATCTCTTCAAAGCAATTGGAAGAAGAGGGAGTATCCGAAAAATATGAGATTCACGGTAACATAGTCATGTACTATGCTGAGATAAAGGGTTTCTCAAAGCCTGTCATGATCGAGTATCAACTTGAGGATCTCGGAAATAACCAATACAATTTCAATCTTCCAAGCGGAACCACTATTATTACAGCAACAATCAAAGGCAACACCATGACATATGAATTTGATAACGGAGAAGGCGGAATCAAGATGGTATTCAAGAAGAAAGCGTTCTCGTGATCAACTATGGATAATAAAGCTTCTGCCGACGCGTCATATCATTACAGTAAAGCTCCAGAAATAACCCCATCTATTTTTCGTAACCTTTTCACTCGTTTATCGATATTAGTAGTGTAAACAAGTTTAAAGGAGATTTTTAGAATGGAAAACGTGTTTCAATATAGACAATATAAGGGCAAGCCTGAGGACATTACATTCAGGACAGCAACTCAGCACGAGCATGAGCGCTGCATGAGAGTAATGGAATACAGAAAGACTAAGGTCCCTTCGATGATCGTGTTTTTTATCGTTTCTTTGGCATTCTGTTTTTACTTCTCAACACAGAGTGACGAACCTATCTTCAGATACGGACCATATATCATTCCGCGTCTTGCACTGATCAGCATTATTATCTCTATCTTCAGAGAGAGAAAATGTGAGTCTTTTGAGATCGCTGAGGGAACTTTAGTAGGATTTAAGCATATTAACAAGAAGCCATATGCTTCGGTATGGTGTGAGAAAGATCAGATCTATCTTCCGACTCTTCGTTATTTCTCAGTATTTCACCGTCAATTTGGTATGCCTTTGCTTATCGTAAAGGGTTATCGCGGTGAAGGAAAAAAGCCGAGATATTTCGTTATCTCATATCATGATGATCCTCTCATCTGATCTTCTGCTTTCGCGGAAGTGATACGGCGTTTCTCGAGTGTTTTCTCGAACATCTCATCAGATGTTGGAGGGAACTTCTCGTAGATAACCTGAGAGCCGACTTCTGTGATTCCGCCTTTGGTCGCAACTCTGTCTACAACTTCTTTAAAGGTCATCTTCTTTTGGAGCATGAGATCGCTTGTTGCAGATAAGGTGTTAAGCACCATATTGACTATCTGATCGTCCGGTATTTCAGTGTGATCTTTAGCGGAAGAGCATACAACATCGAACATCGATGCGATGAATCCGGGCATGCAACTTACGAGTTCTGAACCCATTCCCATCTCTTTTTCGGGAAGTTCGATGACGTTACCGATGGAACTTAAGATGTCCTTTAAAAGGAGCTTATCTTCGTCAGTTACTTTGTCGTTATAACATACGAGAGTCTGGGAACGGTTGATCTCTGCTGTGACGCTCGGGATGACCTTCGCGATCTTGTGATCGATGATGCGTTCAAGAAGTTCGAAAGTGACACTGCCGTTAAGAGATATCACCAGTGTTTCTTCTTTTAGAACAGGTTTGATCTCTTCTAAGACTGCCTTGATATCGCCGGGTCTTAAGCATATGAACAGAAGGTCAGAATTACCTGCTGCGTCAGGATTAGATGAGCAGATAACGGCTCTGTCTTTAAGTTCGTTCAGTTTCTCTTTAGTCCTTGTAGTTACGAACAGATCGTCTTTACTTACTTTGCCTGATTCAAGGAATTTTAAAGCGAGCATCCTGCCCATGCTTCCGTAACCGATGATCCCTACTTTCATAATAGCTTCTCCTTTTGTTCGTGGTTGATTAAGTATAGCACTTCTGTAAAATGGTTTCTAAGTTCTCTGGGGATTGTGATATTATTAGCAGTGAAGTAAGTGTAGAGGGGAAAAGATAATGATAAATATAGGATGTCACTTGTCGAGCTCGGGCGGATTTCTCGCAATGGGTAAACATGCTACAGAGCTTGGCGCCGACACTTTCGCATTTTTCACAAGGAACCCGCGAGGTGGATCAGCCAAGGATATAGATCCTGAAGATGCAAAGGCGCTGATCGCATATATGGAGGAAAATAAATTTGGGCAACTAGTTGCGCATGCTCCTTATACGATGAATGTATGCGCAGAGAAAGAATCAGTTCGTAAGTTCTCTTGGGAGATGCTCGCTGAAGATCTTGAACGCATGCAGTTTGTTCCGGGTAACTACTACAACTTCCATCCGGGTTCACATGTCGGACAGGGAACTGAAGTTGCTATTCCGATGATAGCTGATGCTCTTAATAATGCGCTTAAGCCTGAGCATGATACTGTCGTTTTACTCGAGACTATGGCGGGTAAAGGATCTGAGGTTGGAAGGACTTTCGAAGAGATTGCTCAGATCATTGACAGAGTTGAACTTAAGGATAAGATAGGTGTTTGTTTTGACACATGTCACACATGGGATGGCGGATATGATAATGTCGGTGATTTCGACGGAGTGCTGAAGGAATTCGATAAGATAATCGGCCTTGATAGACTTCGTGCAGTTCACTTAAATGACAGTAAGAATGATAGGGATACGCATAAGGACCGTCATGAGCTTATTGGCGAAGGATTCTTAGGTCTTGATGCGATCAAGTATATCGTTACTCATCCGCTCCTTCAGGGTAAGCCGTTTATCCTGGAGACACCTAATGAAGATCCGGGATATAAGAAAGAGATAGCACTTATAAGGAGTTGGTTTAATGAATAAGGAATTAAGTCCGAGAGCTAAGACCATCATCACGATCTTCATGCTCACGGTGTTGGGATGTATGATCGGATGGGTGTACGAGATGCTCTTCTACAGGATAGATCAGGGACACTTCATAAAGCGAGGATCGGGATTTGGTCCGTGGCTTCCAATCTACGGATTTGGCGGACTAGGTCTTACGCTTCTCTCATATAAAAAGAAATATAATCCAATACTGGTATTCTTCGTGACAGTAATCGGTGCCGGATTACTCGAATTCGGAACAGGTTGGTTCTTATATCACTATATGGACGGCTTAAGGCTCTGGGATTACAACGTCGAGATCTGGAACTGGGGTAATATCGGAGGATATGTGTGCCTTAGATCAGTTCTCGTATTCGGTATTCTTGGCGTGCTCTATACTCTCTGGGCAATACCGGGCTTTTTCAAGATCTCGAAAAAGTGGAGTTCGAAAGCGATACTTGCGGTATCGATACCGACGGCAATTATATTCTTCAGTGATATTATCTATGGTTATATACTGAAATCACTGCTCTTCAAAGGGGCATAATGCAACTTAGACAACTCGAAATGCAACTTGTACGGATTCGCCTTCACGGCGGATCCGTTTTTGTTATAGTCACATCATCAAACAAAAACACAAGGAGTTTTCGAGAAATGAAGAAGAACAAGATTATCAAGGGATTAGGAATTACATTAGGAGTTATCGCCATCTTGGGCGTTGTAGGATCTATCGCAATGGGCGGCTATGTAGCAGACAGGATCCTCCATCAGAATAAAGACAAAGATACACATGATAACAGTCTTAAGCAGCTCGAGGTTTGGGAATACGATGTAGACAAGTTCATGGATACATACAAGGGAAGAAGCGTAAGTGCTAAAGCTGAGGACGGCAACGTAGTTCCTGCAACATACTTTGACAGCGACAGTGATACATGCATCATCCTCGTTCACGGAGCAGGCGGAGACAGAGTTTGTACTTACCCACTTGCAGAGCAGTATATCGAAGACGGATATGACGTTATTGCGATCGATCAGAGAGGCAGCGGCGTTAATCCTGATAGCCGGGTAACATTCGGTATTCACGAGATGCTTGACGTTAAGGCGATGGTCAAGTACGCAAGAGAAGAGATCGGTGCAGATAAGGTCGTAGTTCATGGTCAGTCAATGGGCGGGCAGACAGTTGCTCTTTATGCTTCTAACGTTGATCCGGATTCTATCGAAGCAGCTGATGCAGTTATCTGCGACAGCCCTGTTCCGGGCATGGAACTAATCCTTAAGGAGATGTTCGGTGATGGCGATACTGAGTCATTTACAGCAAGATATCTTACAGGCACGAGCAAGGCATTCATGAAGGTCGTAAACGGTATCGATTATGACGATGCTGATACCATTAATGTAGTTAAGAATGACCAGATTCCTACAATGATCATCGTATCTGACAAAGATGAAGTATGTCTCCCTCACCAGGTTGAGAATATTTATGATAATATAGCATGCGAGAAAAAGGAGATCCTCCACGTTAACAGTGCTCATATCGAAGGAGTTATCGATGATCCTGACGGATATATGGACGGTGTGGAGAGCTTCCTTGAAGAAGTAGGAATCTGATAGAAATGAAACTGAATCTTTACGAAGACAAAAATACTAATGATGAGCATGTAGACGTGTATTTCACGAACATGCGACCTGTAATAAGACAACTGATCGATACAGTAAATTCTGAGCGTCCCTCACTTCAGGGACGCCCTGCTGACGAAGATATGGATGACGGCGAGGCGATCTTGCTTGATCCCCGTGAGGTATATTATCTCGATCATATCGATCGAAAACTCTTCGCTTACACGAAGAACGGAGTGTTCCGTCTGATGAACACTCTCGCAGCATGCGAAGAGATGCTTTGGAACTATGGATTCGTTCGTGTATCGAAGTCGAATCTGATCAACATCTATAAGATCAAGCAATTGAAGCCTGACCTTAACATGAAGGTCTACGCCTCTTTCGATAATGGTGAGAGGATCTGCATTAACAGAAGTTACAAGAAGAGCTTCAATGAATATCTCCAGAGAATGAGGAGGATGAGCTGATGCCTGAGAAATTAAAAGAATATCTCCTGGAACTTTGCTGCGCTTATGCATTCGTATCCGTTGGCGGAGCGATAGTAAATATCATCGCAGGAACACAGACGAATAACATCAATGTTCTAGTCATGTTTGTCACATGTGCGCTCGCTACATTCGTACTCTTCCTTCATAAGCTTTTCGAAAACTTTAGCCCACTGCTCATGATGATCATTCAGTATCTTATCGCGTGTGCGATCGTCGGAGTGTTTCTTTTCGTCCTTAGTATTGTTGTGGAGCCGATCACACCAAAGGGTTGGTTCGAGTTCTATCGTTCGTTCACGATCCCTTATATTGTCCTCGCAGGATTCTATTATTATCGAGTCTTTTCAGTAGCGAAAAAACAGGATAAACTGATTAAAGAACTTCAGGAGAAAAAGGAGACAGAGAATGATAATTGAAAAGACCGAATTTGATGGCGAGACAATGGGTCCGCTCATCGATAATGAGTTCAATAAGTACGCGAGAAAATTCGATGTCGTCTGTGATTATCAGGACTTCTGTTTCGTTGCCAGAGAAGGCAATGAGATCATGGGTATGATCGTCGGACATTCTTACTATAAGGAAGTCCATATAGCTGATCTTATCGTGATGGAAAAGTTCAGAGGACAAGACATCGGAACTCATCTCATTAAGAAAGTCGAAGAAGAATTCAAGGGCGGTAGATTCGAGAATATAAATCTCTCGACTTATGCTTTTCAGGCACCTGAATTCTATAAGAAGATGGGATTCGAAGTCGAGTATGTTCGCGAAAGTTCTGATGAGAAATTGAAAAAGTATTTTCTGATAAAACACTTGTGATGAACGGTGAGAATATGCGATTAGAAACAGAGAGACTTATCCTTCGTGAGATGACTATAAATGATCTTGATGCGCTTAAAAAGGTTCTAACTGACAGCGAGATCATGAAGCATTATCCGTATGCTTTCGACGATGAGAAAGTGAAACAATGGATCGACAGGAATGTTGAGAGATACAAGACTTTCGGCTTTGGTCTGTGGGCTGTATGCCTTAAGGAAACAGGCGAGATGATAGGTGACTGCGGACTTACGATGCAGATGATCGGTGACACGATCAAGCCGGAGATCGGCTATCACATAAGGCGTGATCAACAGCGTAAAGGTTATGCGGGTGAAGCAGCTCGCGCAGTACGTGACTGGACCTTCAAGAACCTTCCGTTCAACGAGATATATTCATACATGAAATATACCAACGAACCTTCGGCTAAAACGGCAATGTCATACGGCTGCGACTTTGTCCGCGAGTTCGAAGATGAGGTAAACGAGAAGACGAGAGTTTATAAGATCACAAGAGACAAATGGAAAAAGGAGATGTCCGTCTGAACATCTCCTTCTTTTTATCAATAATATTTTGCGAACTCTGCCGGGTGAGGGATCCTCATTATCTCTTCGTTGTCCTTGCGTAATCTCTTGATGAGCTGCTCCAGAAGTTTCTCCGGGAAGACTCCTCCTGCCGTTAAGTAGTCGTGATCTTTTTCGAGCTCGTCCAGTGCTTCTGAGAGGCTTGTCGGAAGACCTGTGATCTTCTTTTTCTCTTCGCCTGACAGATCGAAAAGATTGAAGTCGTACGGACCCCATCCTTTCTCGTGTGGATCGATCTGATTCTTTATGCCGTCGAGACCTGCCATGAGGATTGCTGCATAAGCATAATAAGGATTGCATGTAGCATCCGGATTACGAAGTTCGAATCTCTTCGCGTCAGGTGTTTTCGCATAAGCGGGGATCCTTATAACTGCGCTTCGGTTAGCCATGGCATATCCGATCGTGACAGGTGCTTCGAATCCGGGAACGAGTCTCTTGTAGGAGTTGGTCGATGGATTGGTGATGGCGCAAAGCGATCTCGCATGAGTTAAAAGACCGCCGATGAACCACATTGCTTTCTTACTTAATTGAGCATAGTTATCAGGATCGTAGAAGATCGGTTTTCCGTCTTTTCGAAGGAGCATATGAACGTGCATTCCGTTGCCTGCTTCACCTGCGAGAGGCTTAGGCATCAGAGTAGCCGTTCTGCCGTCCATGAGGGCCTCGTTCTTGATAACGTACTTGGCAGCCATGGTGTCGTCAGCGAGCTTCAGCATGTCACCAAGCTCGACCTCTATCTCCATCTGACCGCATCCGCCTACTTCAGGGTGGTGATACTTGACCTCGATGCCGAAATCTTCCATAGCTAGGCACATGTTGTTTCTAAGATCGTTACATACATCATAAGGAAGGCTCGTGTGATAGCCCTTACCGTGAGCGATCTGATAGCCGTTGTTGTTATACTCGGAATTAGATGCCCAGTGCGCCTGATTGGCGTGGACAGTTGCAGATACATTCTGCGATGACGTGTCGAAAGAAACGCTGTCGAAGATGTAGAATTCGTATTCAGGACCAATGATCATCTGGTCTGCGATGTCGAGCTCCTTCATGTACTCGAGTGCTCTGATGGCGACATTACGCGGATACTGATCGAATGGCTTGTTCTCAGGTACACAGATGACCTTAACGTCACCGATCATGGAGAGGGTAGGGACGTCAGCATATCTGTCGATAACGGCTGAATCCAAAACAGGAACGAATACCATATCGCTGTTCTCTACAGGAGCATATCCGTAGTTAGATCCGTCGAAGCCGATTCCCTGTGTCATTGTCTTCTCAGAAAGTCTTTTAGCAGGGATACTCAGGTGTCTCCATTGACCTTCGATATCAGTCAACTTAAAGTCTACAAACTCGATGTTGTTTTCTTCGATCATCCTAAGAACGTCCTGAAGCGTCTTACCCATGGCTTATTTCCTCCACATCAAATAGTTTTTATCTGTATATCAGATTTTACTATAATATGGCAAAAAGCGAAACGGATAAGACGCTTCAGAATGTTTGTTTATAGAGATCCTTTTTTATTTCATTGATCGATAAATATTGGTGCAGTCCTCTTCGCTAAGTGTAACGAATCCGGAGATGCTTCCTGTTCTGCCGTCACCGTAGCAGAGAGTCTTAACGAGAACAGGGATATCATCTTCTTTACCGCCGAGCTGTTCAAGTGTTGACGGCATTCCAATGGAGATGAGGAAATCCTGGAATTTCTGGATACCCTCGAGAGCTGTCTTCTCCGGATCATTAGCATCCAAAGTGCAATCCCATACTCTTACAGCTGCCTGTGCGAAACGGTCAACGTCATGCTTAAGTACATATCTGAAAACAGCCGGCATTGTTACTGCAAGTCCTGCGCCGTGTGCGCAGTCATAGAGAGCTGAGAGCTCATGCTCGATATTATGGCTGTTCCAGTCCTGTGATCTTCCTACACCGCATGAGTTATTGTGAGCCATCATTCCTGCCCACATGATATTAGCTCTTGCTTCGTAATCCTTAGGATCCTTGATTACCTTAGGAGCTTCGTTCTTCATCGTGATGAGGAGTGCTTCGATAAGTCTGTCTGTTACTTCGACATCCTTTGTATTAGTAAGATATCTCTCATAAAGATGAGCCATGATATCTGTAACTCCGCATGCTGTCTGATAAGGAGGAAGTGTAGTTGTGAGCTCAGGGTTAAGGATACTGAACTTAGGTCTGATACCTTCTCCGCCTGCACCTCTCTTGTACATTCCTTCTTCCTTTGTGATTACGGAATCACCGGATCCTTCGCTTCCTGCGGCAGCGATCGTGAGAACTGTTCCAATAGGAAGAGCTTTTGTGATCGGCTTACCCATATAGAAGTCCCAGAAATCACCGTCATATATAACGCCTGCTGCGATAGCCTTAGCTGAGTCGATGGAGCTTCCGCCTCCAACTGCGAGAACGAAGTCTACACCGTTTGCTCTACAAAGATCGATGCCTTCATATACAAGTCCGCTTCTCGGATTAGGCTTAACGCCGCCGAGTTCAACATAAGGGATACCTTCTTTATCAAGAGATGCCTTTACTCTGTCGAGAAGACCTGAACGAACTACGCTTCCTCCGCCGTAGTGGATGAGGACCTTACTTCCGCCGAACTCCTTAACGAGCGCGCCTGCCTGAGATTCTGTTCCCTTACCGAATACGAATTTAGTTGGTGAGTAAAAAGTGAAATTATCCATAATGTCTCCTTAAGATCAGATAGATGATTCAAGTTTTGTAAGTGCCTGCTCAAGATCCATTCCTGCGAATTCCTGAGCTCTTATGATCTGGCCGTTTACCTTGCTGCTCGTGAAAGCTCCAAGGACTACTCCAGGGATCGCGCTCTCCGGAGCATTAGGTGCATTAGGTCCGCCAAGATCTGTTCTGCACCAGCCCGGATCAGTGAGATTCAATGTGATATCTGTACCGATGAGCTTGCTAGCCATATCTTTAGTAATCTTGTCGAGAGCTGCCTTAGCTGCAGAATAACCTGCCTGCTCTGGCTCTTTGTCGATACCGCTAGTTGTATTGACGATTCTTCCGAACCCCTTTTCGACCATGCGTGGGAGGAAGTGATAGCAGATCATCGCCGGAGCGATGGTGTTAATGTTGAAGCTTACCGTGTAATCCTCCGGAGGCGTAAGGTAATAGTCGGAGCGGTAAGCTATCTGCAATCCTGCGTTATTGAGGATCACGTCAACATCAACATCAAGTTTGTCTATCTCTTCAAGCATCTTCTGCACGGAGGCGATATCATTAAGATCAGCCTGGACGTGGTGACAGGAAATGCCGAATCCGCTAAGTTCTTCTTCGAGCGCTTTTGTGTGCTCGATATTTCTGCTGTGAAGGATGAGATTGCATCCTTGCTGTGCCATAAATCGGCTCGCAAGACGGCCGATACCTCTTGATGCGCCCGTGATAAGGACCCATCTTCCTTTAAGTTCTGTCATAAGGTAACCTCGTTCTTTGCTTTTTCGAGTGCGGCGATGACCTTGTCGCACCATGTGTCGAATTCAGGATCTTCTACCTGGCATTCAGGATGAGACAATACATAATCAAGAGCAATCTTAACACCCCTGTCAAAATGAACTGTCGCATTCATCTCAGGAACAGCTCTCTTTATCTTGCTGTTATCGAAAATAACTGAAACCGACTTGTCGCCTGTAAGACTTCCTTCAAAATCGAAGCCGTATTTGTCTCCGCAAGCAGACAGGAAATCAGACGATACGTGTACAGCCTTAAGTTCTTTTCCAAGAGTATCAGCGATCGTCTTATAGATCTGGTTCCATGATAATGTCTCGTCGGATGTGATGTGGAAAGCTTCTCCGATCGCGTGAGGATTACCCATAAGACCTGTGTATCCTACAGCGAAATCAGCATTCCATGTAACAGTCCAAAGTGATGTTCCGTCTCCCTGGATTATGACCGGCTTACCGTCGATGATCCTCTTGATGACCTGCCAGAAACCCTTCTTACCGTGAACTCCTAATGGTACATTTCTCTCATCGTATGTGTGACTAGGGCGAACGATAGTGATAGGAAAGCCCTCTTCACGATATTTTTTCATAAGGAATTCTTCGCACTTGATCTTATTACGTGAGTATTCCCAGTGCGGATTAGAAAGTGTAGTGCCTTCGGTAATCACACAGCTCGCGGCCGGCTTGTGATAAGCCGACGCGGAGCTAATGTAGATATATTGGTTTGTCTTCCCCTTGAAAAGCCTGTAATCGCGCTCAACCTGATCGACTGTAAATCCGATGAATTCACAAACTGCATCGAACTTCAGATCACCGATCTTCGAGAGCACGTCCCCTTCGTTATTTATATCAGCTCTGATGAGCTTAACATTGGATGGGATAACGTCTGTTCTGTTACCTCTGTTCAGTACATAGACTTCCCAAAGAGGATCTTGTGAAAGTTTTTTAACGATAGCAGTACTGATCGTTCCCGTTCCGCCGATGAACAATGCTTTTTTCATATGCGCACGTCCCCTCTCGAATTTACTTGTAATATATATTTTAAATTGATAAGATTCCTCTTGAAAACAGGTGATGTTTTTTATCATTTTTTGTCATGAGGTTTAAGTGCAATGGATGTAAGAGAATACGAGTACTTTTCCTTCCGTAACTCCAGATCTATCAACGTCGCATCGCCTGTTGAGGACAGGACATTTCCGGCTCACAGACACTCTTACGGCGAGATAGTACTGGTAGGCGAGGGAGAGAAAAATATCTTCAAGATCAACGACAAAATGTACTCTCTTACCAAGGGCGACGTCATCATGGTATGGCCTATGGAACTTCATGAAATAGTTGACGCCGACCGCTCCAGTTCCGTGATAATACAGTACAGTAACGCCTTTGCGGATTCGCTGTTTGACTTCAAGAGGATCACGAATCTATACCACGATCTGCACCTCATCTGCGTCAATGCGCACCCTGACCTTGCCGATAAGTTGGCGTCAAAAATTAATAAAATGAAGGAAATAATGTTTTCCGACGTTAGCAACCGCGAGATGCGATGTGCCATGCACCTCATGGAATTCATGCTGATCCTTGAAGATCATCACGAGGAAATGGCTCAGGATATCTCCAACGACGGCGGCACTAAGATCGCTGAGAATACGCTTTACAGCATCATTTCCGTCATGGACTATATCAAGGGTAATCTTGCAGCTGATGACCTTTCCCAGAATGCGATGGCTGAGATGGCCGGAATCAGCAAGGACTATTTCTCCCGTGTTTTCAAGGATGTGACCGGACAGAATTATATCAAGTGGCTTAACGCGATCCGTGTCGAAAAAGCGATCTCGCTTTTCCCGGAATCTTGTCTGTCACTAACGGAGATCGCGATGCTTTCAGGCTTTAAGAGTATCCCTAGCTTTAACCGTGTTTTCGCGGAGTACAAGGGAATTCCGCCTTCAAGATACCGTAAGATCTACACTGATTCTTTGAGCAGTTCGATGTAACTACTTGTAAGCTGTGAAGGATGGATCGAATTCGGAAGTATGTATCCGATCTGCATGAAGTCGTTGATATCGAGCGGTTTGGCGATAATGTTCGGACCGTTAAGTTCCTCGCTTATGACACCACTGCAGATAGTGTATCCGTCAAGACCGATAAGCATATTAAAGAGCGTCGCACGGTCGCATACCACGAGTTCCTTATCACAGTCCATGGTACTTAATATCTCTTCCGAAAAATAGAACGAGTTGTGGCTGCCCTGCTCATATGAAAGTCTCGGATAATCTTTAAGGTCATCGAGCTTTATCTTTTTCTTTCTCGCGAGGGGACTGTTCTTACCGATGAACACATGAGGCTTCGCCTTAAATAGCGGAACGAATGACAGGTTGTTGTCCCTTAAAGTTTTCTTTATAACTGTCTCATTAAAACTGTTCAGATAAAGGATACCGATCTCACTTCTTAAGTGAGCGACGTCTTCAATGATCTCGTAAGTCTGTGTCTCTCTCATATGGAACTCATACTTGTTGCCGCCGTATTCTCTCAGTAACTTAACGAATGCATCAACTGCGAAAGAATAGTGCTGCGAAGAAACGCAGAAACGAAGCTTACCTGTTCCTTTGCCCGCATATCTTTCTTCGATCAGGTTCGCCTGCTCGAGGACCTGTCTTGCATATCCCAGAAACTCATCTCCTTCCGGCGTCAGTTCCATACCTTTGTTGGATCTCAGGAAGATGGTGATCCCATATTCGTTTTCTAATTCGTGTATGGCTGCTGTTAGACTCGGCTGTGCTATAAAGAGTCTTTTCGATGCCTCCGTGATATTAAGTGTCTCGGCTACGGTTATCACATATCTTAATTGTTTTAGTGTCATTTAGGGGTCCCTCACTATATAGATGTCATTGCAATAATACCATGCGCCATAGATTTTATCTATGGTCAACACGACCTTTTATGTATTTCACATACTAGGTTGATGGGTTTATACTTCGAAATCATAAAAACGACCAAGTGAGGACAATTAGCATGAAGACATCAGTAATAGGCTTTCCGAGGATCGGAGAGAAAAGAGAATTAAAATTTGCTTCCGAGAAATTCTTCAAGGGAGAGATCAATGAAGCAGAACTTCAGAATGAAGCAGCAGCACTTCGTAAGAAGCACATACTCTTACAGAAGGATGCAGGCATCGATTTTATTCCGTCTAACGACTTCTCATTCTACGACGGACTTCTCGATACAGCATTCCTGCTCGGTATCATTCCGGAAAGATATAAGAAGCTCGGTCTTTCCGACCTTCAGACATATTTCGCGATGGCTAGAGGATATCAGGGTGAGAAGGGCGACGTTAAGGCTCTTGCAATGAAGAAGTGGTTCAACACGAACTATCACTACATCGTTCCTGAAGTTGAGGATTCAACTAAGATCGCACTTTCCGGCAATAAGCCTGTTTTCGAATATGAGGAAGCAAAGGGATTCGGCGTTGATACAAAGCCGGTTATCGCAGGTGCTTATACACTTCTTTCCCTCTGCCGTTTCACAGGTTCTAAGACAAAGGCTGACGTTAAGGATGATGTAGTTAAGGCATATAAGGAACTCATCGCTGCACTTAAGAACAGCGGCGCAGAATGGATCCAGTTCGATGAGCCTTCTATCGTTAAAGATCTCGACGCTGGTGAGATCGAATTCTTCAAGTCCATCTATAGTGAGATATTGAAGGATGCAGGAGTTAAGATCTTGCTCCAGACATATTTCGGCGACGTAAGAGATATCTATGAGACGATCATCGATCTTCCGTTCGCAGGTATCGGTCTTGACTTTATCGAAGGCAAGCAGACAGTAGCACTTGTAGATAAGTTTGGTTTCCCATCAGATAAGATCTTGTTCGCTGGTCTCGTTAACGGTAAGAACATCTGGAAGAACAACTACACAAAGACACTTGAGGCAGTTGATGCTCTTAAGGCAAAGGGAATCAACGTAGTTCTTTCCACATCATGCTCACTTCTTCATGTTCCTTATACTCTCAGATTTGAAGAGAAGCTTGATGAGAAGTATAAGAAGCACTTTGCTTTCGCTGAAGAGAAGCTCGTTGAGCTTAAGGAGATCGCTGGTGATCCTGAGGCAGTTAAGAAGAACGCTGAACTCTTTTCGAGCAAGAGAGACTGCGAAGATCCAAAGGTTACAGAGAGACTTTCCAAGGTTACTGACGCAGACTACACAAGACTTCCGGCAAGAGCTGAAAGACAGCAGCTCCAGAAGGGTGAGCTCAAGCTTCCTTTGTTCCCTACGACAACTATCGGAAGCTTCCCTCAGACAGCAGACGTAAAGAAGAACCGTTCCGCATTCAAGAAGGGTGAGATCTCTGAAGCTGAATATAAGGAATTCAATAAGGCTAAGATCGAGAGGATCATCAAGTGGCAGGAAGAGATCGGTCTTGATGTTCTCGTTCACGGTGAGTACGAGCGTAACGACATGGTCGAGTATTTCGGTGAGTCTTTGGGCGGATTCCTCTTCACACAGTTCGCATGGGTTCAGTCATATGGTACAAGATGCGTTAAGCCACCGTTCATCTGGGGTGATGTAAGCCGCGTTAAGCCAATGACAGTCGAGTGGTCAACATATGCTCAGTCTCTTACAGATAAGCCTGTTAAGGGAATGCTCACAGGACCTGTTACTATCCTTAACTGGTCATTCCCACGTGAAGATATATCCATCAAGGAGTCTATCCTTCAGATCGCTCTTGCTATAAGAGATGAGGTCCTCGACCTTGAGAAGAACGGCATCAAGATCATCCAGATCGACGAGGCTGCATTAAGAGAGAAGCTCCCGCTCAGAAGATCTGACTGGAACAGCGAGTATCTTGACTTCGCTATCCCTGCATTCAGACTCGTTCATAGCGGTGTAAAGCCTGACACTCAGATCCACACTCATATGTGCTACAGCGAGTTCACAGACATCATTCCTGCTATCGATAACATGGATGCTGATGTTATTACTTTCGAGGCATCAAGATCTGATCTTCTTATCCTTGATTCACTTAAGGAGAATAACTTCGAGACAGAAGTTGGCCCTGGTGTATATGATATCCATTCACCACGTGTTCCTTCTGTTGATGAGATCACTTTGGCTCTCTCGAAAATGAGAGAGAAGATCGACGATCAGAAGCTCTGGGTAAATCCTGACTGCGGTCTTAAGACAAGAGGCGAAGAAGAGACAAAGGCTAGTCTCATCAATCTTGTTGAGGCTGCTCGCCTGATAAGAAATAAGGTATGACATGAAAGTATCCGAAATCTACACAAATAAAAGAAAAAGCTTATCTTTTGAGATCTTCCCCCCGAAAAAGGGGAAGGATCTTGAAGATATCGACGAGACGCTCGACGTACTCTGTGATCTGAATCCTGATTTCATCAGCGTGACATTCGGCGCGGGTGGTGGTGCCAACTGCAACAGGACCATCGAACTTGCTAACAAGATCAAGACAAAGTATAACGTCGAGCCGGTCGTTCATCTTACTTGTCTTCATTACGACAAAAACGAGATCGATGAATTCGCGAGAACGATGAAGAGAGAGAATATCGAGAACATCCTGGCTCTTCGCGGCGACAGGCGAGTCGATATTCCTGAGAAAGATGACTTCAAGCATTCGACGGACCTCATGACTTACCTGAGGGATAAGTACGATTTCTGTATTCTCGGTGCATGTTATCCTGAGTGCCATCCGGAGTCTTCCAGTCGTATTGATGAGCTTAAGAATCTTAAGAAGAAATCAGAATCAGGAGCAGAGGTGTTCCTCTCTCAGCTCTTTTTCGATAATGAGAAGTTCTATCGATTTAAAGAAGAGTGTGAGATCGCTTCGATCAAGTCGCCGATCATCCCCGGTGTTATGCCTGTGATAAACGCTTCCCAGATCAGGCGCATGATCACGATGTGTAACGCGACTTTCCCTGACAGGTTCCAGAGGATCATCGATCGCTACGAGACAAACAAAGAGGCTCTTTTCGATGCCGGCATGTCATATGCATTAAGTCAGGTGATAGATCTTCTGGCTAATGATATATCAGGTATCCACCTATATACGATGAATAATCCGCTGGTCGCAAGAAGGATATGTGAAGGTATAAAGAACATAGTATAAATACAGGGGGGATGTCTCAAAAGCGAAGTTGATTAACATCGCTTTTGTGGCATCCTTTTAAAGCGCGCAAAATTTTTTACATCCTTATGTAGCAGAGCCAAAGTGTGGTCTTTTTGAAATCCTACCTTATGTTGTACCTTTAAATGTTTTCTGCGAGATTTCTCTTCAATCTGAACTCAAGGTAGTATGAATCATCGTTTTATGCAACCTAACGAGTCAAGTCCAAAGTTTTGTGTAAATTCCTTAAGTCAATTAGTTTGTTGTTTCCAACCCAGGTCCTAAGTGGAGCGTAGCGGAACAAGGGACCTGGGTTGGCTCGACTCGTTCGTTATCTTTAGGCTACTAAAGCTGCCCA
>JAGCGE010000144.1 GCA_017649745.1 Clostridiales bacterium
AAATATAACAAATTATCCAAATCATCATCCGCTCCTTCATAGGAAGCAAATGTTTCATTTGTGCTTGCTATCATTTCATAAAGGGTAACAGAACTATCTCCTGACAAACGATATTGGAAATAGATATTAGGATCTTCGCTGATGATACTACTGTCATTAGCGAGGATCATAAGACCATTATCCTCGTCTGAAGCTACATATCCTTCATAATTATTTATGAATTTACCAAACAGAGCATAGGAATCATCTTCGGATTTATCATACAAAGTAATCGTTGTAAGATCCGGATTACCGAATTCGTCTACCTGCACCCAAATGTTCTTTACTACAGGATCGCCGTCAGCTCTTACGATATCTGTAAATCCTGCTAACGTGGATAATGCCATCGTAGTGGCAACTATAACGCTTAATAGTCGTTGGGAACTTCGTTTTATCATATTGGGCCTCCTTCAATGCATATAGCGACCTAATAATTATCAAAATATTAAATTAATTTTACTACCTTGAAAAAGTCAATTCAATCTGACAGGTCATTTGTTTATAGTTTATTCACAGCAAAATATTGCCTAGATTCTGATAAGCCATCTTTTTCGAAAATAATGAATACAGGGACCTCGGAATGAAGAGGTCCCTGCGTTCCTTGAAGTGTGTTCTTGGGGTCACCAAAAAGATTTGGTTTTAAGAGGCTGTTGTTATTTGGCAGTCTTCGTTCTTCTGAAGATGTGCCTGATCGGACTTACTATCATCTCGACCATATAAAGCAGTGATGCTGCTTTAATTCTTGTGTTATTCATATCTCCCGTGCATTTCATTTTCCCTTACCCGTTGGCTTACCTTCAAGCCGATTCCAAAGTTGCGACCAGATAGTTCATTGGCAAAGAGGAATAGAGGAAGCCGTCTATCAATCTACATTGCTTAAGTGATTTAACTCCTTCCGTTATCTCTTCAGATACGCTCTCGTCGAAGAAAAGGATTATCTTACAAAGTGGAGCCATTCTTCTGACCTTTCGAATGAAGAACATCCTGTCAACGAGTGTATAACCTGAAAGAGTGGAGATACCTAGTAGGACTTCATCTGGACGGTATTCTCTTACCGTGTCCTCCGGAAGTTTATTCTTCTCTATGAGACTCGATACTCTGAAGTTACCTGTCTTGCCAAGTGCATCACCGATCGCTTCGGAATAAAACTGACCCGGCAGATCCATTGCTATCCTGATCATATCGATATACTCCTTTCCCCTTTTATGACTATATTGTACGTAAAGGTTAGAAAGTCCGATACGGTCGAAAGTCTGTATTTTCAAAAAAATCTCGAAAATTCGATATAGATCTTAATTAATCTTTTATGGCGATACCATAATGGCGGGCGCGGACAGCAAGTTCCAATCGGCTGTGATAACCGGTCTTCTGGAGCATGTTCGTTACGTGCATCTTGACTGTCTTCTCTGCAATATTAAGTGTCTCTGCGATCTCTTTGTTCGATGCACCGCTTACTAGTTCTCTAAGAACGTCAGCCTCACGGTCAGTAAGATCTGTACTAAAAATGTTGCCGAGAGCAACTTTCGGACGGGATGAAGGATAAACATTTTCGCCTTCAATAGTGCGCTGAAGGACTTCAAGGAGCGGCTGTTCCTGAACTTCCTTATACCAGAAGCTCTCAACTCCTATTTCCTGCGCCTGTCTGATGTATGAAAGTTCAGGCATGGAGGTTACCATGACGATCTTTATCTCAGGACGGACCTTCTTAAGTTCACGCGAAGCATCAAGACCGCTTATACCGCCAGGCATCAGGACGTCTGTTAAAAGTATGTCGACTGAAGCCGTCTTACAAAATGCGAGAGCATCTTCTGCGTTATCAAATGATCTGAGTAGTTCAAAGTCAGAGGAGGCGTTTATGATGCCCTCGAAGACCTGACGTATCATCATGAAATCTTCTGCTATTACTACTTTATGACTCATTAGGAACCACCTCCCGGGAGATTGACGGTAATCTTAAATTCAGGCGTTGATGTTATCTTCATCGTTCCACCGATGCGTTCGATCTCTTTTCGAAGATTCTTAAGACCACCCTGCTCTTTAACTTCGCTTTCAGGCTTCTTGCCGTCATTGCTTGCTTCTATTATCCAGTTGTTACCTTCTTTAACTGAGGTTATAAAGGCTGTCTTGCCTTCTGCATGGCGCATCACATTCGTGACGTGAGTCGTTAGGATCGCCTCGACTATTGGTATGAACTGCTCTTCGACAGGAAGCTGTCCTTTAAGGTCGATCGTTATACCGAGAAGTGAAGCATGCTTCTTTACAACATAGTATGGCTCGAGCCACTCTGCGTCTTCATTATTGACGAGCATCTTGAGGCTTTCCTTCCATACCTTGAGCATCTCGTCCTTCATCTCTGTAGTCGGAGTAAAGGTGTAGCATTTAGCAAGGAGAAGTCCTTTACCAAGATCGTCATGCAGCCTTGTCTTAAGTCTTAGAAGCTCCTTGTTCATCGTAACGTATTCGATCGTGTTGATGAGAGATTTAAGGCGCAGATTGATCGCTTTTTCTGCCTCGAGTTTCTCTTCGAGCTCTCTTGTAAGCTTCATCTCTTCGCTTACATCTGTACAAGTGATCTCCATTACCTGACCGTGCGCTGTGTCAACGGAATTGTTGCTGAAACTATAAGTCTTGTCATCGATCTGCACGATCGGGTGATCTCCGCCTCTAATAACACCTTTGTATTCCTGCTTAGAAAGACGCTCCCAGAAGCGTTTGCCGTTTCTGATCTGGCTTCCGGAAAGTTCCTGGCAGATCTCATTCATCTTGTTATTTGTCATTCTCGGAAGACCATCGTCCATGTAGTGACAGATTCCCATCGGAAGACTGTCGAATCCTTCTTTGACTGACATGATCGTAAGAGTTGTCTTACGCTCACGGTTGATCATCAGGAAATGGATACTTGTGACTGCTGTAACAACCAGAAGAGATATCGGGAAAATGATGAACGGCATTTTCGAGGCGACATCTGCAAGAAGTTCATTCATGATAGTAAGCAGATAGAACAGAAGACTTATTCCGAACAGGACAAAACTTATGAATGCCTGAAGTTTCTTCTTGATCTCGACGCAGATGATGATGTCATAGACATCAGCAAGAAGCTGAACGAAGAAGCACAGCGCGATAAAGCCTCTGATATTGATAGACATGTCAGGAAGAAGGATCATACGCTCACCTCCTCGAATCTGATTGACAGATAGGAAGTGTCGTCTTCATACCTTGCGGTAAATCCATCTTCTGCTGCATCAGGTATATCAAGTGCTATCGTCATGTTAAGGCCACCGTCGCATTCAAGGTTGACTTCGACCGTGTGGAATTGTCCAAGATAGTCTTCTATGACCTTCTCGAAAAGTTCATACGCGCGTGTCGCGTCCTTGGAACTGACCTTACACTCACCTGATGAGATCGTGTCACACGCAATATCGGAAAGTTTAAGATATTCGAGCGATTCCCTGACCGATAAAACAAGTTCCTCTGATGATATCTCCTGATCTACTTCAGAAAGCAGCATAAGGTTTCCTATGCGCTTTATAAATACACCGAGGATCGTCGCATGAAGAACATTCTTACTGAATCTCTCGCTGTCCTTATCGTCGTCCAGAAGATGCATTATCTCTCTTGCTCTGCCGTGAGTTGCTTCCGCGATCCTTGAATATGCTCTGTTACGCGTCTCGTAACTGATCCTTTCCTTACGGATCTCGTTCTCCTGCATGATGAGGTCGTTCTCGTTTTCGAGATTTTCTGTGACCTCCATGATCTCTTCCTTAAGCTTCTCGACCGGCGTGACGTCTTCATTCCAGACGATCTTACCGCCGCTGATCTTTTTCGATTTGGTCTTAGATCTTGAAGGCAGTCTGTCTTTACCTTTCGACACATAAACGCTCTTTTTATCGTTATCAAAGATCTCAGCACTTATTACGGAGTTCTCGAAAAATTCGCCGTAACCGACATTCGAAGGGATATATCCCACCATAAAGAGTGTCTCGATAACAAGGATAAATATAAACGAATAGCATTCCTGAAAGTGATAGACTTTGTGATTTCCAAGGCTAGGCGCACCACCGCTCGAATAATAAATGATGATCGGGATACAACCGATAACAAACGCGATCGCAGGGATGTACCAGCGCTTTTTCGAAGAGACGACGGTACATTTGACGATGAGCTTTAAGACGGACGCGATACCGAGACAGAAATTCATTATGAGGATCACGTAGTATAGAGGACCGTATTTGTAATCTTCTATCGTGTAATCGTGCGGGAAATCATAGACGAGACCGTGAAGGTCGGTCGTGAAGACGATCATAAGAAGGCAGAACGTCAAGATCAGGAAGAAGATCTCGAGAAACTTGTGCTTGCCGTTATCCGGACGGTCAACAAAGCTTGCCAGGAAATACATAAAAAGCGGGGTCAGCGTCGTGGTGATGAAGTATGCATATAAACACAGGTGATCTGAGACGTTGACATTAGGGAACATATAATATCGGATCTCCCTAATGACAAACATGATAGCAAGAAGTCCCGCGACGATCGCGATATAACGACGCAGACGCTTATTGGCAGTCCTTCTTACCGCGGTTATTCCCCATGTTATGACAATACCTGCGAAGATGATGTTGGAGAATGAACCCCAGAAGGAAAAACAGAGATTCATGACAGTATTTACGGCAGTAAGGACAGCAAGCGCAACAAAGTACATCTTCTCCTTAGTTCCGATATAGAACATGTAAGTGCCCTCCCCCCGAAAAAGCGCTTGCTTGTTTTAAACCTTCCTCAGTTCTCCATTCTCAACATATATTCTCTTAACTCTCTTACCTACTACACAGGTGATC
>JAGCGE010000145.1 GCA_017649745.1 Clostridiales bacterium
GATGAGCATCGTCAGCAGGAACAGGTGACACAGGAGGTCGGTGTTGCAGATGATGCCGAAGCCGTGGCCGCCGTTATAGCTTATGACGTCAGGAATAAAACCCGTCAGCGATGCGATGAGAGATGCGATGATCCAAAGAGATCCGCACAAAAGCGAGATGTAGCCGATGAGCTTGAAAGATTTCTTTTTCGAGCTGATGACAAGGAGGAAAAATACCAGGATGTCGTTGTTGTAGGTGCCGCCTCTGGCTATGGTGTATGCGATGGCGGCGGCGAACAAAAGTACCGGCAGGATGCGCTCTTTGATTGAGTCGAAAAGGACCACGATGCTGATGACGGAAAGGCCGATGAGGAAGAATGTAACAATGTTCATTCCGCGCTCGAGCATGCCTCTGTAGCCGAAGAATGTGTAATCGTAGAACATTGTGGTCGTGAGGAAGAGGTAATTGAACGCAATAAAATAGAGGGCGTAGAAAACGCCGTCCAAGAAGTTCATGCACTGAACATTGCATTTGATGGATCTTATCCTCTCGCTCATAGGTAAATTGTACCTTCATATTTAAAAGAATGTCAATTTCAGGGAGATTACGATTTTGCCCTTTGCCTTGTAAGTATAGTCTTTACTACTCGGTCAGCGATATAAGATCTGTCTCTGGAAGCATAGAAAGAAAGCGGAATGGACAGGATCTCCCTTATCTCTTTTTCCGAAAACTTCTTTATGTTCAACTGTTTCCCGTATAGGGAGGTTGCAGCTATCACTTGACGGTTAAAGGTGGTGACAAAGGGACGCGCTTTGATGTTCTTTATAAGAGCGCGGGGATCGATATCCAGCGGATTATCCATCGTGTTGGACAAAAGCGCGGCTCCGTTATCAAATATCGGACAATAATCGAACTGCCCGTTTTTCTCCATAACGGCAATGTTATTGAAGTGGCGGTCGTCGTTGAGAAATAGCGCATCGATCTCAAAGAGCAAAGTCAGATACTGAGGGAACATGGATAATCCCGTAAGTTCTGCTGTTTTTTCAGCAACAAATCTGAGCCTTTGTCTGTCGCTCGGAATGTTCTTCAAGGCCTCCGACAAGGGCATTCCGGCATTTCTGAAAAGATGAGACAGAGTGCAGATAGCCTGATCTTTTTTGAGAAAATTCTTGCTGGAACATCCCGCTCTTTCTATTCCGTGCACATTCATTTTTTCAGACTTGTATCTTACAAAACTGAATGGTGAATCATGTTCTATAGTACTGAATTCCAAAAGGGAGGAGACAAGGACTTCGCTCAGGCCTTCATAACCGAATTGATCCAACTTATACCATCTGCCTTTGGCGAAACACTTTTCCTGGTTTCCTTTTGATGATGTCTCTGCGATCTTGTTGTCTGAAAAGAACGAAGTCATGAGAGCGTCTCGACCTCCATCCATTGATCATCTTCTGCCATCTTTCCTTTTGTTTTCGAGATTATCGACCAAGGGTCGTATTCGGACAGATCCAATGCTTCGAGGTAGTAGCGAAGGCCCGCTCTTTGCCGGGGGATGCATCTGTCTTCGATGAAGAACTCCAGATCTGACCATGACGGATCCTCTTTTTTCCCGAAAGCTGTTTTCGTGAAAAGATCCGTGTGGTTTTCGACTATCAGTTCCTCTGAAGTCTTGTCCGCGTAGATCTGTGAGCACAGTTTTTTCTTATCAAAGTACTTTATGGAGACAACGTTGTGACCTAGAGATAAGCGCCTTTTGACGAACTGATCCGGAGTTTGGACCGGTGTTATGGTTATTGAATCTCCGTCGAAGGACATGGTTACTTCGCGGGCATCTTCATTAAGCCCCAACTTATTTATCCAAGCCGAGGGAATAGTCAACTTATATGTTTTGCTGCCTTTGCCTGCAGTACCGCCTGCAGCGCAGGAAGAGATCTTTGCTTTTCTGGATTCCATGCATATCACCTCATGCGAATATTTTATTATATTCGTAACGAATAGTAAATGATATTGCGTTTTTTCGAGTAGAGACAATATGATAAAAATGACCCGTTACCTTTACAGTTCTTAGAGCGGTACAAATGACGGTAAAAAACGGAAAATTCCCGTCAAATGTACAGTCCCGGAACGGTACAAATGACTGTACTTATGAAGATCGAAATAACGGATAACAAGTTTGAGATCCTTTGGAGGGCAAATAGAAAGGGAGCTCAATGGGCGTATTGAACTCCCCCCGCATATCAGTGATATCCAAAAAGGATATAACAGCAAAAGTAACCCCCGGAATGTCATCATTTTGACCGATATCTGCGTCAAAATACGGCATTTTTTACGAATTGCGTTTATTATTACACATGCGGTTGAGTATAGTCAAATAATCTTGCGGATAAGTTATGGGCAGTAATGTGGCATTTAGGATAAACTACTGTTACATAGGCGTTTTTCAATTGATATCTGTTTTCTTTTGTATTATTATCACAAGGCTTATTAATTTTTATTATGGGAGAATATGATGGATCAGCAAAAGGAAAACAGGAAAAAGATTCTGCTCTTCTTTGGGCTGTTTATCGGCTTTTATGCCGCATTCATGATATTTTCCGCTGTGATGCAGTCTAGGGGGGCCGACTATCCGATCGGTGATTTCAGGTTCTTCAGGCATGACATCTTCAAGGATTTTACGACCATCAATAATGCCATCTGTAAGCTCGACCCTTATAGGACAAAGCTCAGTAACTATCCGCCGATAATCCTTATCTTCGCGTATATTTTCTCCCAGATGGCTGACTATACGGGCTACGATATCTTCACGATGCGTTTTGCCGTGGAAGACCAGAAAGTTCAGGATTCTCTTTTGCTGTTCTTCGGTCTTTGCGTAGTAGGTTTCCTCGTTGTCGTCATGATCCACGCTTATCTTCAGAACAAGGGAGAGACCGGTAAGTCACTTAAAGAGCGCATGAAGCGGTATATCCTCGCGGGCGTCATAGGCTCCGCGCTGTTGCTCTCGACTCCGTCGATATTCTTATTTGACCGCGGTAACTACCTCGCGGTTACGATCATACTTTTCATGCTGTGGGCTGTTTTCGAGGAGGAAAAGCCTGACAGTGTCCTGGGCGCCGTATTTGTAGCATTATGCGCAGCGACCAAGGTCTACCCGATATATATCCTTCTTCTGTACGTCGTGGAGAAGAAGTTCAAGAAGCTTACCTGGGCGCTTGCCACGGGCGCAGTCGTCACGCTGGTACCTATCGTGTTTTTCAAGGGCGGCTATATCGAGAACGTCAAGGAATTCCTTCTGGGAGTCCTCGGATTCGGAGGCGGCTCCGGATTATATTCCATCTACTTTTCCGTCGGCGTAACATCCCTCGTGGGTTTTGTCGGACGCTTCTTCGGTTTCCTTGTTAACCCTAGGATCGTCAAGGCCGTCTGGGTACTGATGGGCGCACTTATCACGTTCCTGGCGCTGCCGTTCCTCAAAAACGAGAAGACCAACTGGAAGAAGCTTTTGGTGATCACCGCCATCATGATCTGGCTTACGCCGAACTCGTACCTGTACAACACCGCGTACATGTTCGCGCCGATCTTTATAATGCTCATGAACCGTGACAAGATGAAGCGAAGCGACTACGTTTACGTGATCATTTCCGCGCTCCTTCTGGTCCCGAAAGCATACATGTACCTGCCGAACACTCCGGGCACCGGCGTGGAGGTCCCGCTCGAGTATAACTACGTAAATATCGCGGTCCTTATCGACGGTCTTTTGTACCTCGGTATGATCGTCTACTATTTTGCAGAGAACATGCTGGCCTTAGGCCGCGAGGACAAGAAGCTCCTTAAAGGTAAGCCAATGTCTTCCTATTCTCTTTCTCGAAAACAATCCCTGGCGCTCAGCGTCTTTTTGGGTGTCGCCATCGTTACGCTCCTTGCATCCATGATCTGGTTCGTCCGTGACACGGTCCTTGCCTGCCACGACTCGATCTTCGACTTTGTGGATGCCCGCTTAAACGGAGTTGCTATCGGCTACAAGCGCGCCTTCGAATACGGACTTGCCAGAGGCCGCGTGGGATTTATCTTCCCTCTGGTCGTCATGTTCCGTTACCTTATAAACGGCAGAGGAAACTTCCTTGCTATCTGGCTCATGCAGTATCTGCCGATCTTTGCCAACATCGGACTTATAAGCTATATCATCGGCAAGAAGGCAGGCAAGCTCCACGGCGCGCTCTTTGCAGTGCTGTTTTTGAGCTTTCTTCAGATCGACATCTGGCACAGCCTCATAACGACTTATCCGCTGGACTTCATGTACGGCCTTTTCATCATGATACTGGGCCTTTATCTTTATAACGAATATCTGGAGAAGAAAGCCGACAAGAAAAAGCTCAACATCATTAGACTTATCGTGAGCGTTTTCCTCTACTACGAGTCGATGCAGGTCTACGAATCCTTCATCATGTCATCGCTCCTTTATGCGATCCTGACAGTCGTTTATGTTAAGAGATCCGGCCTTAAGCTCTTCAGCTTAGACGGCATCAAGAAGTTTATCTTGACTATCCTGCCGCACTTTATTACAGCGGCCATCTACCTCGGCATCATCGTGTACCTGAGGTCCCACCCGGTAGTCGAGACACCTGTATCGAGCATGGCGATGACCGAGCTTAAGCCGTTCCTTCTCACGTACATCGTATTCAGCGTTGGAATGTTCCCTATGATGGGCATCAAGGTCGTAGCTTCCCTTAAAGAATTGTTTATGGCCATGGACCCGAGAGCGATCATCACGTCTCTTATGAGCGCTCTGTCATTTGCCGCTATCGGATTCGGTCTCATGGTCTATTATCGAAAACTCGATTCAACGAACCGCAAGGGTGCGCTTCAGAAGATGCTCGTCTTCTTCCTCATGGGAGGGTTCCTGGCGATGACATTCGCGATCCCGCACGCCATGATCCCGAGCTATCAGGAGTGGGTCAACGTAAGCCACGTTCGAGGCTATGTTCCGACCACCATCTGTTACTTCGGCTGGGCGGTCCTTCTTACGGCGATGTTCGTGGCTCTCGTTTATTATGCATCCTACAGATCGAAGCTTTTCCGGGGACTGTTCCTCGCATGCATCTTCTTCTGCGCTTACATAGGTTCCTACATCACCTTCGGCATCAACTCCGCTTACCGCAATACCGACTACGTAACGGGTACGGAGCAGTCTTTGAAGGCACAGAACTTTTTCGCGCTGATGGAGGATGATTACCTTAAGGAGCAGCAGCCTGCGGTCATCTACTCACCGAACCTTATCGGCGTTCACTTCAAGATCGAGACTGACGAGTCCTTGGCTGAAAAGCTCATGGGCTATGACATGGAGATCATCAACACAGAAGAAGATCTTCTTAACTACACGACCCGGACTGACGACATCTGGTGCTACAGATACGATCTCGACTCCAAGGTCGGCATCGTTACCACAGGCACGGACTACAGGGTCGACAGGATCGGCTGGACGACTTCCGAGCCGGTATATTTCTTCACGACTTACGGCGGTGATTTCAAGGTTACCTACATGTGTATCGGAGGCGGCACAAAGACCATCGATCTCTCACTCGAGGAGGGCGAACTTGTTGACCTCGGAAATTCCGATCAGATACTGGTATCTTCCATCGACGTGGTAAGACCTTAATCTATTCTCTCGTAATAATTGAAAGCGACGTCTTCATAGAAGATCTTGTCGACGACTTCGTAGCCTTCGAATTCGTCGTTGCCGTCGCAGAATTTGATGAAGTGCTTCGGGTTACCGAGCTCTTCCATATTGAAGTGGAAATCTCGTCCCATGCGGTCTCTTCCGAGCTCCATGAATACGGCTGTCGTTCCGAAGCCGCCGCCTACCGTGTCAGGGGCGACACGCGAGTCAAGATCTTCCGTAAAATCCTTAAACTTCTGATAGTTATATGCGCCCGCATTTCTGTGGGAATTGACCTGCGGCAGGAGCGTTCTGCCCTGAAGGCCGGCGTAAAAGAGTGCCAGCGCGGCGTAGACAGCGACCAGTGTTTTCGAGATGTCGTATGGGTCTCTTGAGACCTTGGCGCCTGAGAGGATTATGGTGGCGGCGAGCATGAAGTACATACTAAGGATACCCGAGCCGCCGGACGGGTTATTGACGTAATAAGTTCCCATGCCAAGACCCGTGGCAGCGAGCGCCAGTGCGAACATGGCTTTGGGGTTATCCTCGCGCTTTATGTAGAGGCAGTAAATGGCCCAGACAGCGCAGATAAAGAGCATCACGAAGATGTGGACATAGAGAGCGTTTCCGGACTCCAGGTCCTTAGAGATATCACCGACAAAACCCTTTGCCTGGAAACCGACAAGTTCCATCGGACCCATCTTCTCACCACCTGCGCTTAGGTTGTAGATATTGAGGATCGCGAGAGCCCCGAGAAGCGAAGCGCCGACACTGATCGGAAGGGATATGATGAAGCACAAAAGCTTATGGATCTTCGTGGTGGCGCCGAAAGCCTCCGCGCCGTAAAGCGCCCACACGACAGCGACAACGGCGCCGCTTTCGGTATTCCAGATGAGTGCGAGCGTAGGGAGGATAAGACCTATAAAGAAGATCTTCTTCGAGAACCATTTTTTATAAGCGCA
>JAGCGE010000015.1 GCA_017649745.1 Clostridiales bacterium
TGAGGTGAGCTTGGCAGAAGAAGGATATATGGAAATTGATTCATCGGTATCTGTAACGCTTCCTGCTTTCGTTGAGATCACATCCCAGCCGGAGAGCATCAGCGGACAGATCGGTGAAGAAAAGACCATGAGTGTTGTTGCGGAAAATGCGACATCTTACCAGTGGCAGAGAAGCACGGATGGTGAGGAGTGGAAGGATATCACAACAACCAACGTGAACTACAAAGGAGCGCAGGAAGATACGCTGACGGTCAAGATCAGTAAGACAACAACAGCGTATAGATACAGATGTGTCGTAGGAAACGACTATGGTTCTGTACCTTCAGAAATTGCTACAGTTACTTTGATCCAGATCGAGCTTCAGATCACCTCTCACCCGGGTAGTATTTTCGGACAGATCGGTGAAGAGAAGACCATGAGTGTAGTGGCACCGAGTGCAACATCGTACCAGTGGCAGAGAAGTACGGATGGCGTGAATTGGACGAAGATCAGTACGACAAATTCCAACTACAAAAATGCGAAGACAGATACGCTGACGATAAAGATCAATAAGACGACAGCGGCGTATCAGTACAGATGTATGGTAGCGAACGACAATACTTCAGTAGCTTCAAATCCTGCTTCGGTCACTGTTATGGAGATCATCATTGTTCAGGGACCTGAGATCACGACGCAGCCGGCAGATGTCACCGGAGAAGCCGGTGAAGAGAAGACCATGAGCGTGGTTGCCTCCAATGCAACATCCTACCAGTGGCAGAGAAGTGCGGATGGTGAGGCTTGGTCTAATATCAGTTCAACCAACGTCAACTACAAAGATGCGAAGACGGCCACACTGACGATCAAGATCAGTAAGACAACTGCTTCGTATCAGTATAGATGTATGGTGAAGAACGACACCGATTCTGTACCGTCAGAGCCGGCTTCGGTCACTGTAGCGGAATCTGCTCAGCTGCCTGAGATCACCACGCAGCCGGCAGATGTCACCGGAGAAGCAGGTGAAGAGAAGACCATGAGTGTTGTGGCGGAAAATGCAACATCCTACCAGTGGCAGAGAAGTGCAGATGGTGAGGCATGGTCTAACATCAGTTCGACAAACGTGAACTACAAAGATGCGAAGACATCTACACTGACGATCAAGGTAAGCAAGACGACAGCTTCATATCAGTACAGATGTGTGGTGAAGAACGATAGTGGTTCTGTACCTTCAGAGGCTGCATCCGTCACCATCGGCAATGTATTCGAAATTACCGTTCAGCCGGAAAGCATTACGGGTCAGTATGGTGAAGAGAAGACCATGAGTGTGGTTGCTCCTGATGCAGTATCTTACCAGTGGCAGAGAAGCGCGGATGGTGAGGCTTGGTCTAATATCAGTTCGACCAATATAAACTACAGTGGCGCAAAGACGGATACGCTGACAGTGAAGATCAGTAAGACGACTTCATCGTATGTGTATAGATGTATTGTAAAGAATGAAGCGGGAGAACCGCAGCCATCCCTGGCAGTGGAAGTAACACTACAGGAAGCTTCCTGATCCTGATCGATCCGATTTTCCTTAAGGGTGTCAGACATATTTGTCTGACACCCTTTTTATTGTAATCTGGATGCTGTCATTCTTGAATCGTTATCAAAAACCCTTTATAATTTGAAAGTGGATTGGCATATATATGCCGGAAACAGGTTTGTCATCCGAAATGGATGAAATGGGAAGAATGTGAGGGTTTTTATGAAAGAGAGTCGTAGGGCGCGCTTGACACGCAGAGCGCTGAGTTTTGTCTTAACTTTTTCTATGCTGATCGCTTTAATGCCGGCATATGTATTCGCAAATGATGACAGTTCAGATGTTCCGGAACAAGTCTCCATCGAGGAACCGGAAGCAGTTCCGTCTTTTGATGAGGAAACTGAAACAGTACCGGTTATCGAAGATGAGTCTGAACCAGTCGATGTTCCAGAGTTGATTCCTGAAACGACGGGTGAGCCTGAACCGGAAGCGGAGCCTGAGCAGGTCGCGGAACCAGAACCCGGGAATAATTCTAAGGAAAACGAGTATCTGGAAGAAAGAATAGAGGGCTTACCCTTCGAAACTCTGCCGGCCAGACGATTTGAATCGTCAAATTATAATTTTACTATTCAACCGAAAAGTGGCTATTTTGACCCTGGCACACTGACATATACTATTAACTGGAAACTCGATTTTAATCCGAGGAAAATTGAAATCTGGGGTGGATGGCATATATATGATACGATTACCTATTTTTTCTGGGGTGATTACGAAGGTTCCTATACATTTCATATTAATGTACTAGATGAATATTATAATCCGTCCGAAGAATATGTTCTAAAAGCCTATTATTATTTAGGTGATTATGATGCTGAGTGGAGTTATAGATTTACGGTTTCCACTTCTAATTTGAAGTTCACATCGCAGCCGAAGACCGAAAGTACAAACCTCTCAACATTAAAAACCCGTGCTACCTGGAACACCAGTTTTGCGCCGATGAAGGTTGAGATCGAGAAATTGAAAGAAGTTCAAGGTCCCAATGAATCGACATGGAATACTTACGAAGTATACGACACATTAACGACCTATTTATCAACTAATGGACACTACGATTTTCCGCTCGAAGAAGTAGGCGAGACCTTTAGAATAACGGCATATTATGGAGCGGATTCTGACCATCTCCACGGCGTTTCAAGCGAACCGTTTGAAGTTACATCAACGAATCTAGGATTTGTTTTCCAGCCTGAAGACGGTTTCTATGATCCGGATACCGGGAATTATCAGGTTACCTGGATGACTAACTTTACTCCTGTGAAGGTAAGGGTTTGTCATGCAGAGGAGACGGGTAATATGTATACATATACAACGTTATATTCTGATCTCTCTGATACCGGCCGTTGTGATATCAACAGAAATAATGCAAGAAAACTCTTCTGTATTGCTGCATATAACAATGATCATCACTGTATATATAGCAAGTGGTTCAGAATCAATAATACTGTTCCGACTACAACCGGTACCTGCGGGAAAAACGGAAGTGAACTGACTTGGAGTTACAAAGAGCATATCCTGTATATTTCCGGTAATGGTTATATGGCGGACTACACGGAAGATACTCAGCCATGGAAGAATCTTCGTTCCAATATTAAAATGGTAGTCCTGAACAGTGGCGTGAAAAGCGTGGGTAATTATGCATTTTCCGGCTGCCTGGGTCTTACTGTTGTATGTTTCCCGGAAACACTTCAAAGCATTGGAAACTATGCCTTTAATCGCTGTAATAACTTAGGGGAGGTTCGTTGTTCTTTCCCGGAGTTTGATGCGGACAAAATCAGTTGGGATAGATCGAGAAATTATAACCTTTTAAAGGCAGCTTGGCAGTATACTGTCCGGGCTGAGGGTACTTGCGGTGACCACATGACCTGGGTTCTCTATGGTGACAATAGCCTGGTAATCCAAGGTTCCGGTGATATGTACAACTGGTCATCTGCGTCTGAAGTACCATGGTATAAATACAGAAATGATATTGTATCTGTCGGATCAACCTTTTCCGGAGATGTAAGTATCGGACAATATGCTTTTGCTGAACTGAAAAAACTGGAGAGCTACACGATTCCGCCAAATGTTTCCAAAATCGGTGAGCATGCTTTTGAGGGTTCCGGACTGAAAACGGTAAAATTCTGGGATGATGTACATGATGATCTGATCTTATCCGATTATTGTTTCAGAAACTGTAAATCTCTTCAGTCGTTTACTATACCGAAAACCGTAAAAAAAATAGGCAATTATACATTTGCGAATTGTACCGCGTTGACAGAGATCACGTTCGCTACAGGAAGCGCGCTGAAATCTATCGGGAATGCCGCTTTCTATGAATGTAAACAGCTCAACAATATAAGTTTCCCAAACAGTGTAACTAAAATTGGCAGTAATGCATTTTATGGATGCCGTAGTTTTACATCCCTCACACTTCCGTCTTCACTGACAAGTATGGGAGCCTATGCTTTCCAAAACTGTAGCGGTATTACCGGAACGATTGAGATCCCGTCAGGGGTTACTAGTATACCGAGTTATGCATTTATGGATTGCAGCCAGTTCAGTTTTTTGAGTTTTGGATCTAATGTGACCTCGATAGGTACAGGTGCTTTCGCCAACTGCACTAATCTTTACCGTGTTGACTTTGATGGCTTTTTGTCGCAATGGAACAAAATTACGATTGGACTAAGAAATGATGATCTTACATCTGCTCACATTCAGTATTTATATAAGCACGGTAATCTGTCATCAACCATCACGTATACGATCAAAGGTGGAAGCGGAGAAGTGGAAATCAACGGATACGGAGACCTTGCCGATTATCAGATGCCGTGGTACCAGTATGCCGAGCATATAGAAACGATTTATATCAGTGGTTCCATCAAAAGTATCGGAGCAGAGAACTTCCGTGGTTGTACCAATGTTAGTAAAGTCTATCTGCCAGGCTCTTTAGAAGCAGTTGGGGCTCGTGCATTTAATGATTGCAAGAACCTGACGGATGTGTACTTCGATGGAATTCTTTCTGATTGGGAAGATATAAGTATTGCAACAGGTAATGTGCCGCTTACAAATGCCACGATCCACACAGGAGTTGTAAGTGGCAACGTAGGTGGTACGGACATCTACTGGTCACTGAACGATGAAGGAACACTGACACTTTACTTTGACATGGATTGCAGTGACACGGATATGCCGAATTTTCGTGATGATCGTCAACAACCGTGGTATGAGTATCAGGATCGGATCTATCGTATCCGTATCAGTGAAGGCGTAACCTATATCGGAAATGAAGCGTTCTCATGCTTGTCTAATCTTGAAGAAGTGGAGATCCCATCCAGCGTAACAAAAATGGGAGACTCCTGCTTCTCGTACTGTTATAGTCTCGATTCGTTTACGTTCCCTGACACAGTAACAAGTATTGGTGGTGGAATGTTCTTCAAATGCGACAATTTGCAGACAGTGCACTTACCGGCTGGACTAACGGAGATCCCGGTAAGTATGTTTAGTTACTGTGGTACGCTGAACAAAGTCTATATGCCTTCAACCGTTACGAGTATTGGCAACTATGCATTCCCGGGAGATACTGATTTTGCATATACAGGCTATCTGTACTATGATGGAACATCAACTCAGTGGTCAAAGATCAGTATCGGATCAACAGGTAACGATGCTCTGAAAACGGCTAATATCTGCTTTATAGTTCCGGAATTGGCCATTAGCGAAAAGAACTTCCCGGATGCGAACTTCCGTGCATATTTGAAAGAGAAAATCGATACCGATAAGACCGGCTGGCTTACCGACGCCGAGCGTCTGGCAGTAAAAGATATCAGCTGTACCGGAAGAAGTATCG
This sequence comes from Clostridiales bacterium, assembly GCA_017649745.1. The sequence goes on from JAGCGE010000015.1 coordinate 5,382, forward strand.
GATCATTGAAGGGAATCGCACATTTCCCGAATCTTGAGACACTTAATTGTGCTAACAATCTGCTTCAGGGAGAATTGGTTCTCAGCGAGAATTTGAAACTGACTGAAGTGCACTGTGGTGAAAATGAATCGTTAGAATCTATTAATATCGAAGGCTTGAACAAGCTGACGATTTTTGACTGCCATGGTGATTCAAATCTCAGTTCACTGGATCTGAGTACCAATTATGCACTCCGCAAACTTGATGTCAGCAACTGCCAGCTTAGCAGCCTGGATGTAAGTAAAAACGCAGAACTGAATGATCTTGCTTGTAATTATAACAATTTGAATGAGCTCAATCTCAGCAGAAACCTGGTACTTTTCCATTTGTACTGCTATACCAATCATTTAACGAACTTGGACCTCAGCCACTGCACATTCCTTGAGGAAGTTGACTGCGCGGATAACGATCTGACACTTCTCTATCTGGGAGATCTGAGATATCTGCGCGTGCTCCGCACGGAAATGAATGCTTTCCTTACTTTGGATGTGGCGGACTGCCAGAAAATCAGGAATTGCGTCCGTAATTCTGATACAAATGTTCAGTATATAGAAGGTATGGTTTCCTATGAATTGGATAACTGTGTCCTGACCGTAGATGATGATGTGCTAGTGATCTCTGACTTTTCAGGTATCTACATCAATGAGGCAAATTTCCCGGATCCGGTATTCCGCGAGTATGTATCGGAGAACTTCGATATCGATAAGAACGGACGTCTTATTCCGTTGGAACTTGAGAAGGTGACAAAACTTGAACTCTCAGATGGGGATATCACCAACCTGAAAGGTATTGAACATTTTCCTAAACTGAAGACTCTTACTGTTGCATTCTCCTGTGATCTGACAGAACTTGATCTCAGTGGAAACCCGGATTTGGAAAACCTCGTGTGCATGGCATGTGGAATCGAGGAACTGGATCTTCGTGCAAACAAACGTCTGACGGAACTGGACTGCAATGATAATCCGCTGGTAAGTCTGAATGTTTCCGGATTAACAGAACTCAAGTATATCGATGCATCATACTGCAGCCTGACTGAATTGGATGTATCGGACTGCACTTTAACAGATTTGTTCTGCTATGCAGGTCCGCTCAAGAGTCTGAAGCTTGGAAATCAGCCGAACCTGAAGAGACTGGATTGCTATTATAGTGATCTTTCTCAACTGGATATCAGCAGATGCCCGCTCCTGATCAATGCCTGGAATAACGGCACACATACGGAAAAGTCTGACGGTGTAATTGATATCAGTCTTGCTCCACAAGTCCGTTACATGGCTTTTGACAACGATGTAGAAGTAACTGTCGAGCATGACGGCGTAGCCATTACAACGGATAACTTCCCGGATGATGTATTCCGCGCATATGTCACCGAGGAGTTCGATGAAGACATTAACGGCTGGCTCAGTGATTCTGAAATTGAGGCAGTGACATTTATCGAAGTAAGTGATATGAACATCCAAAGCCTGAAGGGTATCGAGTTCTTCGTTTCGATTGCAGGCCTTAACGTTTCAGATAACGATCTGACGAATCTGGATCTGCGCAAGAATACTGAATTGCGTTATTTGTCATGTCGCAATAACAGCCTTATCACCTTGAACCTGACAGAGAATAAAAAACTGGAAGCACTGGAATCAGATGGCATGAAGTCGCTGGTTGCCGTGTATGTTTCAGGATTGACTCATCTTAATGCAATTGACGTATCAGATTGCGGTATTACTGTACTGGATGTATCTTCCTGTCCGCTCATGTATTTGGCTTGCGATCGCAATCCGCTTACCAGCCTGATCCTTGGAAAGCAGCCGGATCTTGATTCACTGACTTGCTACAGTGTAGAGCTTATAGAACTGGATATCAGCGAGTGTCCGCACCTTGTGAACGCATGGCTCAATGGAAATCACACAGAGTATGAGTGGGGCCTTGAGGTGAGCTTGGCAGAAGAAGGATATATGGAAATTGATTCATCGGTATCTGTAACGCTTCCTGCTTTCGTTGAGATCACATCCCAGCCGGAGAGCATCAGCGGACAGATCGGTGAAGAA
>JAGCGE010000016.1 GCA_017649745.1 Clostridiales bacterium
AACTCTTTGAATCACCCAAGAAAGCATAAGGTCAATCGCAACCCCGCATTATTTATCTAACAAATCAGTCCTCGCTGTAAAGCCTGCCTGTGGCACATCCTTCGGATGCTCCGGGCTTGACAGCTTGGACTTGATTTGTGTGGGGTGTTTAAACGGGGGTTGCTCCATTGCTGATTGTCGCAGCGGGTGGTGCTGAATACGATACTACCGGTGCTCAATTGCGTATTGCTGGTGCTGATAGCTGTGGATAGGTGGTGCTATTGTTGTGAAATAATCAGTTATCCTCAGAAAGGATTTGCTGCTTTTTACGGCTCAGACCATCATGAAGCTGAAAAGGGTAGTATTAAGATCATCAAAAAAGGTGAAGCATTTACTGGTACAGAAAAGGTTCAGGCAGGCGAATATGAATTAACAGTACCTGTTTATTCAGAATACACTTTAAAGGATATTGAATTCACTTTGACCGCTAAAGAAGATATATATTATGATTTTGATCTTCTTTATAAAAAGGGAACCGTTATTGCATCACAAAAGACCGATGAGAATGGCGTTATAGAGTTTAAAGATCTTGGATATGGTTTGTATGAATTAAAAGAAAATGCTGTTGAAGGAAATAATTATATTGAAGTAACTGATCCTGTTGAGGTCAAGATCACATATAATTCAGACAACAATACAATTGAGAAGATCGATAAAGAATTCAATAACGAATACCAGAAAGTCAGAGTAGGAGGAATGAAATCGTTTGAGTATGTTAATCCTAATCTGAATATCGATCTTAATAATGAAATGAAGCAGGTATTAGTTGGATTATATGCAGCAGAAGATATAAGAGGACAAAATGATGCATTGCTGAAGAAAGATACATTAATCGCTTTAGCAGTTCCGGATAGCGATGGCTTCTTTGAATTTAATTGTGATCTTCCATCAGGTAATTACTATGTAAGAGAATTAAAAGGAAGCAGCAATTTCTCATTAGATACGAATATACATAACGTAGAAGCTATCTGTGATGAAAATGAACCGAAAACTAAAAAGTATTCTGATAACATCGTAAATAAAACAGGTATCATTGAAGGAATAAAGAAAGATGCTAATGGTAAAACACTTGCAAATGCTGTTATAGGCCTATTTGAAGATCCAGACTGTACTATTGAGATTGATAGAAAAACAACTGGAGAAGACGGAAATTTTAAGTTTACAGATCTACCACTGAATACTTATTATGTAAAAGAGATCGAAGCTCCTGAAGGATATACTTTGAATATCAAAGTATTTGAAGTTAAGGCTGTAGAAAAAGACGCGGAGCCAATCTATATATCTATCATTAATGATGAGAAACCAACTCCAACGCCAACTACTACGACAACAACTACAACAACTACAGAATCTTCAGAAGAAACAGTTACAGAAACTGAAAACTATGAAGCTCTCGTAATAACTACAGAAACAACTGAGACATCAGAAACAACATTAGTAACAGAAATCACTGAAACAACTCAAAGTCCAAAAAAAGCAGAATCAAAAACTCAGACAAAAACAATTACTGAAACCGGAGAAGAAGGATCGATCATTAAGACGATCGGATTATCAATTTTATATGTAGCAATCATTATATCAGTTATCGGATTAGGTTTTGGTTTTATCAGAATGAAGAAGAGGTAAAATAGAAGCGGATATCAGAAATGGTATCCGCATATATTTTATTATTTCCTTATAAAACAATAATAGCTTATTCGGTATAATTCCAATTTTACCGAATTGAGAAGGGATAGTTTTTGATTAGAGGTATAATCGTAAGGCTGAATAAAGATTATAGAATGCGTTTTTAATCAAATATGCTGATATCAATAGTTTTCATGGGTTAACTATATCCAGCATATTATTTTATGATCATATAGATTTATATCTGAGTTTTTGTATCTAATGTTATTCATATAATTTTTTATTCGTTTTTTATTCGGATTATATTTTTTGTTTTGATTCCTGATTACTATTTCATTCTATTATCTATAAACTTATGATCACTCATTCTAATGATCCAGTTGATTCATTCAGAAATCATGTAAAAGAAAAATCAGTAAGAGATATTTTTCTCTTACTGATTCTTTTATGAGGACTTTAATTTTTCGGAAGCTCTCTTATCTCACTCACCTGTTTTAGTACTCACCTATGCACCGAACAGTTGTTCTTTTTTATTCAAACAGGGCAACCATTGAAGGTTCACCTAAGCATTCAAGTTCGCAGCTTGATGGGAAATCATATGCATTGAACTTTGATAATAGACTCTTATCAGTAGCGTCAATCCATTCACCATCGGAGTAATAGAATGAAACACCTGGTTCTGTATAAACTACATCACCGAGTTTTCCTATTGCATAACCGGTTTCTGACATTCTCATTCCTTGTTCTTCAATATAGAATGAACTTCCTTCAGAAACAATATATCCATTTTTGACCTTTTCAACGACTGTAAAATCAGATACCTCCAAAGGTTCATCAAGTTCATAAATATGGTAACCAGGATATGATTCTGTTACTTCAATAGTTGATAACAATTCTCCAAACTTACCATCGTAGATTTCTATTGTAATCTCTTCAGGAGTAGTGTTGCTCTTTGGATCAACAATCAGACCAATGGCTTTAAGTGTACCATCGTTATTGAATACAGAAGCTGCAGAGGTCTCGTCTGATTCTTTAGAAATAACATCAATACAAGGAATCCTTCCGGTAGGAACTCCATATGAATATTCTTTTGTAAGTTCTGCAGTTATGAGATAAGGAAGCTTGTATTCGTATGAAACCCATGCATATCCGTTATTACCCCAACTTGGAGATCTGCTGTTTTGAATAAGCCATGCTCCGTTAGATTTTGGAACCGTCTGGAAATAATCAGCAGGAATATCATCATCCCATCCGACAATTGCAACCCAGTGATTATCAGGAAGACTCGTACTTTGCGTATATATTCCATTAGCGGATTTATCATATTCCCATGTGAAACCGACTTCAACAGGACCTTGGGTTTTGATCAAATCCTTAACTTCATCAGTTGAGAAATATTTATCTCCTTTACCAATATCACGATACCTAAGAGTAATGTCATTTAACAGATATCCGTTATAGTCATCAGCACCTAATGCAAAAAACATACCAACTGAAAGATCAGCGCCATAATCATTTGGATTACCAACTTTTATATATACTCCTTCTGGAGAATTCGGATCATCAGGATCAGCTACATAGAATCTGTCTAATACATCTAAAGGCTCGATAAATGGCAATTCTCCATGATTGATCTGATAATTAACATCCATTACTGTAGCTGCAGCATAAACATCACACGAGCCTGTTGTTTGATATAAAACAGGGCCGGCATATCCTTCATTATTCCAGCAGAAACTTCTTTCTGGATCTTGAAATGGTACAAAAGCATCTTCAGTAGCTCCGGAAAAGATCTCAGAAGAATCAGTGATCGGATCCGGAAGTGGAACTGTAGGCATAGTCCATTCTGTTGCTTCGGTTGATTCTGTATTTACTACGCTAGTTTCAGTTGTCTCAGATACTGAAGTATCAGCTGATAATGATGTCGGTTCAGTTGTATCAGTACTTTGACAGGATGTTGCTGAAAGCATCATTACTCCTGCCAACAATATAGAACTAATCTTGAAAGATCTATTTTTCATAAGATCATCCCTTCCTTTATTTGTAAAAATATTATCAGAATAATAGGAATTGTACTTATCTTTTTCGTTAGAAAAAAGGAAAGAATCTTTCAATATGATATAATTCACAAAGACTAAAGGAGATGAGTAACTATGGATTTTGATCAGTTGATTAAACGCATTAATGAATTAAGCCGCAAGTCAAAGACTGAAGGACTTAATGAAGCAGAGAAAGAAGAACAGACACTTCTTCGTAATGAATACAGAGCAGCTGTTTTAGGTAATCTTTCATCACAACTTGATAATATGAAGATCAAAAATCCTGATGGTTCGATTGTAGACGTTAAAAAGAAAAAATAACTCAAATTGATTGAATTGATTTCTTCCAATCCCAAATTCGACCAATGCGCATACCATCTGCCATCAAAGATCCTATGATCGTTTATACCTGCATGCGTACATGCTTAATAACTGCACTTGATAACAATATAAATGAAATTCTAATTCATGCCTTTGGCGGTGGTTGCGGAAAGATAAAGCCAGATACTCTCGCACGCTTCATGTACGAAGCTTATAATCAGGTCATGAATCCTCCTTTAAAACTTGGTTGGGAATATGCTGAAAGATGGCATCCAGAATACGAAAAAGAAACATAAAAAACGGGATGTTCAAAATGAACATCCCTATTTTCTTGATTAGAGTCAAAATATTAGATCTGATCCAAAGCCTGTGAGAGATCTGCGATGATATCATCTGCATTCTCGATACCAACAGAGAAACGGATAAGATCAGGAGCGATTCCTGCTTCACGAAGCTGCTCATCAGAGAGCTGACGATGTGTGTGGCTTGCAGGATGTAAAAGACATGTATGAGCATCAGCAACGTGTGTAGCGATGATAGCGATCTTAAGAGCATCCATGAACTTCTCCTGAGCTTCACGGTCACCCTTGATACCGAAGCACATTACACCGCAAGTACCGTTAGGAAGATACTTCTGGGCAAGATCATAGTAAGCACTGGACTTAAGGCCTGGATAGTTAACCCATGCTACCTTAGGATGATTCTCAAGGAATGTAGCAACCTTAAGAGCATTCTCGCAGTGACGAGCGATACGAACATGCAAAGACTCAAGTCCGAGGTTTACATAGAATGCATTTTGTGGTGACTGGATACAACCAAAATCTCTCATGAGCTGAGCTGTAGCCTTAGTAATGTAAGCACCCTTACCGAAAGCTGTAGCATATGTAAGACCATGATATGATTCATCAGGTGTTGTAAGACCAGGGAACTTATCAGCATGAGCCATCCAATCGAAGTTACCACTGTCAATAATAGCACCACCAACAGATACGCCGTGACCATCGATGTACTTTGTTGTTGAGTGTGTAACAATATCAACACCAAACTTGATTGGCTGACAATTTACAGGTGTAGCAAAAGTGTTATCTACAATAAGCGGAACACCGTGGCTGTGAGCCAAGTGAGCAAACTTCTCAAAATCAAGAACTGTACATGTAGGATTTGTGATTGTCTCACCAAATACGCACTTTGTGTTTGGCTTAAAGTACTTAGCGAGTTCTTCCTCAGGAAGATCCTGATCTACGAATGTACACTCAATTCCCATCTTAGCCATTGTTACACCGAACAGATTGTATGTTCCGCCGTAAATGGATGATGAAGAAATGAAGTGATCGCCTGCTTCACAGATATTAAAGATTGCAAAGAAGTTTGCAGCCTGTCCGGAGGAAGTAAGCATTGCAGCATATCCACCTTCCATCTCACAAAGCTTAGCTGCTGCCATATCATTAGTTGGGTTCTGAAGTCTTGTATAGAAGTATCCGGATGCTTCAAGATCGAATAACTTTCCCATTGCTTCGCTGGAACCATATTTCCAAGTTGTGCTCTGATAGATAGGTAACTGTCTAGGTTCTCCGTTTCCAGGAACATAACCGCCCTGTACGCATTTTGTTTCAATGCTGCTCATAATTTGTTGATCCTCCAATATTTAACTAAAAAACTCGTTTGATTATATCACTCTTCGCCTGAAACTGATACATCTTTAACGATAACAGAAGGACAGAACATCTCACCTTTTCCTCCCGGATAACTCAGCAGATCGTTACCAACTGAGCTTATCTTTTTAAGAACATTAAAGAAGTTATCAGCAACAGTGATCTGTTCAACGGCCTGACCGACTTTACCGTCTTTGATCAAGTAGCCTTCACACAAAAGTGAGAAATCTCCGCTTATCTCATTAACACCTGCATGAAGTCCTGATAGATCAGTTATATAAAGTCCGTCCCCTACTTCCCTGCAAAGGTCCTCAAAACTCATATCTCCTGGTTCAAGGACAACATTAGTAGCAGATATAGATCCTCTATAACCGTTACCCGTAGACTTCTTCCCTTCTTTATTAGCTGTCTTAAGGTTATAAAGCGCTGTCTCGAAAACACCGTTATTGATCATCTTTTTCTCATAATTAAGTACGCCTTCATCATCAAAATATGATTTGATGAGAGCCTTTTCGAATGTAGGAGTTTCCTTTAATGTAACGATATCAGAAGCGATCTTCTCCCCTTCTTTTCCGGCTAGAAGAGATATACCTTTCTGCATAGCATATGAAGAGAAAACACCAAAGAATGTGCTCATCATAGAGATAGTAGCTTCATTACCGAGAATGATGTTATATTGGCCTGACTTAACTGATTTAGCACCGAATTTGTTGACCAGTTTATCCTTAAGGACTTTAACAAAAGTTGCTTCGTCAAACTTATCGATATCTACTCCATACCAGAAATGATCAGCAGTCTTAGTTACACCGTTCTCTTCAGCTCTTGCTTCTGCAATGATAGTTATAGAATCAGAGTCTCTGTAAAGATCCAATCCCTTGGAATTATTGAGAAGGAAGAAACCTGTGGAACAACCGACTGTAAGATAATCAACATCAGTGATCCTGCTATCGGATGCAAGGATAGCCTTTTCGAGAGAAAGACCTACTGATTTAAATCTCTCATAATCATTCTTGCTGTAATTGCCGCTTCTTTGATCAGAATGAAGTGTCTTGTTGTCAGGATCACAGTAGAAGAAATCCTCATCGTCATCATCAAGAACTTCAGCGTTTGCCTTAGCTTCTGAAAGAAGAAATTCGATTCCGTCATCATTGATATCCGTTGTAGAAGCAGCACCCATCTGACCATTAAGCTTACCTCTGAATGAGATAGCCTGATCAGCGCTGTTTTCGAAACTGCTTACTTCTCCTTTAAGGATATCGAGGCTCATTGAAGAACCTCCGCCAAAGCATACTTCACATTCTTCGAAGTCGTATGAAGTCGCCTTAGCCATTACTTTATTCATGAATTCTTTTGCATTATTAATATCCATTTATGTATCCCCCTTAATCTCTTCCACCGACGATCATTGATGATACTCTTATCGTCGGTTGACCGACATTAACAGGAACGCCACCGGAAAGCGAACCGCAGACTCCGGCAGAATGCTCAAGGTCATTACCGACACGGTCGATATTCATGAGTACTTCTCCACCCTTACCGATCAAAGTAGCGCCTCTTACAGGCTCTGCGATCTTACCGTTTCTGATCATATAGCCTTCGGTTACGGCAAAGTTGAATTCACCTGTTGCAGTATCAACTGAACCGCCACCCATCTTTGCTGCATAAAGACCATACTCAGTATCAGCGATGATGTCCTTAGGATCATCTTTACCGTTCTCGATATAAGTGTTACTCATACGTGAAGTTGGAGCATAAGTATAATCCTGTCTTCTGGAACAACCAGTAGGCTTCATTCCCATACGACGTGAACCGAGTTCATCTACAAGATAACCTACGCAGATACCGTCTTTTATAAGCTGGAGATCAGATGATTCGTTACCTTCATCATCATAATTATATGAACCCCACTCACCTTCAAGCCTTGCGTTATCTTTAGCTGATACAACGGAATTAGCGATCTGCTGACCAAGCTTATCTGTAAAACATGAAGCCTTAATACCAACGGATGTTGCTTCAAGGGCATGACCACAAGCCTCATGGAAGATTACTCCGCCAAAACCATTACCGATAACAACCGGCATCTTGCCTGATGGAGCATAGCCGCAAGTAGCCATCCTTATAGCTGATTCACAACATTCTGTAGCCTTTTCGATAATAGGATATTCATCGATGAACTTATAACCAAGTCTTGTACCAGGACTTACATGTCCTGTTTGTTTCTCGTCACCGTTAGTAGCAACAACAGAAAGACTAAGTCTGATCCTCTCTGAGCTTTCCTCTACGTTCACGCCTCTTGTATTAACTACTCTGATATTTCTAAGATGAGCAGCAAGTGAACCTGTTGTTTGTGTGATCATCGGATCAAAACCGGATGCGTGCTCAATTCCTTTTCGAAGAAAATCAACATAATCTTTCTTACTTTTTGAAAAAGCAGATTCAACAAGATAAGCCTGATTATAAAGCTTAAGCTTATCCATAAGTTCAAGCTTTGCACCTTCACCTGAATTAACAGCTAATGATGCTTCTGAAGCAAGTTTGATCAGAGAATCTGTGTTGAAATCATTAGAAAAAACATAAACAGAATTCGTTCCTGACATTACTCTGATGCCGATACCGCGCTCGATCGACGAACCTGCTTTTATAACTCGATTGTTAAGGAGATTAACTGAACTTCTTTTGGAATCTTCAATAAAAACTTCTGCAAAGTCAGCCTTTTTACCAAGAGCTGCTTCGAGAATACTAGAGATTTGACTGTCACTTAGCATATGTATCCTCTTTTCTTATAAATGCTAAGGACAATTATATCATAATTTAGACTTGTTACCTGAAATACTGGTCTTTTTATACTCTCTCGGAGAACAGCCTACAACAGTCCTAAAAGCCCTGTTAAATGCAGTAATCGACTGGAATCCAGACTTAAAAGCACAGTCCATGATTGAAAGTGAATCATCTGCTAATAAGCCAATAGCGTGTCTGATCCTGACTTCAGAAATATAAGCAGCAATATTCTTACTCATATATTTCTTAAACAGCCTTGAAAAATAATACTGACTAAGACCAACATATTCAGCTACATCAGTCTGCGAAATCTCATCAATGAAATGCTCATCTATGTATGTAAGAGCAGCTCTAATATGTCTCTTGTCACTTTCGGAAACAATATCAACTACCATTAAATCAATATTACGATTAATAGTATGTTCACCAATCTTAACAAGAAGATCAAGAACATGAACCTTACATTTAGATTCACTGAAAAATGTCTTATTGTCATACAGATCTCTGATCTTGAACATTCTGTCAGCAACAAATTCTGCAAGTTCAGGATCAGTAGAATGATCGATCTTATGATATTTAGTCATCAATTCAGAAGCAGTCACCATGTCAAGATTACTCTCGATTAGACCACTCGCAAAATGAACTATAAGTGTGGAATTATGATCGATATTGATTGTCTCATGAACCTGATTTGGCCAAACAAGGAGAATATCATGTGTGTTCAATGTGATCTCTTCGCCTTCTACCCTGAATCTGCAGTCATCTTTAAGAGCAATTGTAAATTCTGCAGCAGTATGATAATGAGGATCATACTTTGTCATGATCCAACGATAATTGACAGATATGCCACGAAGTGTTCGGAACTTCAAAAATTCTTTCCTTGCTTTGGTCATAGAATGAATATAGCAAAAAGTGGTCAATATTCAAGCAAATATCATCAAATTCCGTTATATTTTGTCGAATCCGATGTATAAAATATAGGCACAAAGGCTGGTGCTTTTGCAAAGGGAAGAAAACTGGTGCTGTATCAAACATTTGATACAGCACTATTTATTTGTATTATAATACGCAATTGATCAATGTCAATATCTCTTGATTTTTCTAGAGGTATTCTTTTCGAATTCTTCCTTACGGAGAACAGTCTTCTTGATCTTCTTATAGTTAATGAGCTTAGTATTTACTTCTTCTGTTACTGATTCAAGTAATTTAGTAACTTCCTCATCACTAGGATCTTTCTTACCTAACTTAGCCTCAACTTCTTCCATATTTGGGAAGATCGTTGCTACGATAATAATGTCATTCTTAACCTTATCCTCTACACCGGATACAACGCTTTCCTGAACAACAGGATATTGAGCAAGTAGATACTCGATCTCTTCAGGGAAAACATTCTTACCATTTTTTGCTATAATGACGTTCTTCTTACGACCTGTTATGATACAGAATCCGTCAGAGTCAATGTAACCCAAGTCACCTGTATGATAGAAGCCTTCACTATCGAGAGCTGCTTTTGTTGCTTCCTCATTCTTATAGTAACCGAGGAAAACATTATCACCTCTACCGGCGAATTCACCGATTCCGTCTTCATCAGGATTAAGGATCTTGATCTCACAACCAGGAAGCGGTAATCCTGCAGCATGATTCTTGTAGATACAATCACGATTTAATGCAAGGATAGGTGCGCACTCTGTAAGACCGTATCCCTGACATGAGAAGATACCGATATCCTGGAAGAACTGAAGGATCTCAGGATTAATAGGTGCACCACCTACGATAAGAAGACGAAGTCTTCCGCCAAATGTCTCGTGGATCTCCTTAAAGAGTTTTCGACGAAGATCGATGCCGACCTTTCTAAGTCCGTTAGAAAGCTTACGAGCAGTATCGAACTTCTTTCTAAGCTTAGGATCAGCATTAAGTTTCTTCTGAATAGCCTTATAGAACATCTCTGCCATAGCAGGAACCATAAGGATACATGTAGGCTTACATTCTTTGATATTAGTTGTGATATAACGTAAACCTTCACATACTGCAACAGTTGAACCTCTGTAGACCTGTCCTAAGAAGCCGCATGTACATTCATATGTGTGATGCAAAGGAAGAACTGACATGAATACATCCTTAGGATCGATATAAACGAATGAATACATCGCCATAAGATTCTTACATACATTCTTCTGGCAAAGCATAACCGCTTTAGATTTTGCTGTAGTACCTGATGTGAAAAGAAGGATAGTCATCTCATTAGGATCGATAGGAGTATCAAGGAAAGTACGATCTCCACCTGCAATGAGTTCCTGACCTTTATTTACGAGATCCCAGAAATACATATACTTAGGATCATCAAGTTTATCCATACAGATATAATGCTTAACGGAAGGAACCTTACCATATACTTCTTCCATAGCTTCGAGCTTAGCCTTAGAGAAAACAATGATCTCGACATCGGCTCTTTCAAGCATACTCTCGATCTCTTCAGCAGGAAGTTCTTTATCAAGAGGAACAACACAACCTGTTCCGTTAGTAACAGCGAGATATGATACGAACCATTCATATCGTGTCTCACCAAGAATAGCTATCTTAGCTCCCTTATTAACCAGTGACATAAAGCCTGTACCCAAAGAATCAATATCTTTGTCGTACTTATCTGGCATGATCGGAACATATTCCCCACCCTTCTGTTCCTTTACCAAAAAACATGGATTTTCCGGATGATCTTTAACTCTTTTCTTGACCAACTCACGAAGATCATTGATCTGTGTCACTTCATATAAAGGCTTTTCCTTCATATAACCCTCCTAATAGGTATTTCTTTTTCACTATACCATAATGATTTGAACTTCAAAGTAGTAAAGAATAATTGTCACAAAAAGTTTAATTCTTATCGTTTTTCCTAACCGAGATCAGCTAATAGATGTATTACTGTCTATAAAAGGCGAATACATCATGATCGCAGAATTATGGATAAGGTGTTCATCTGATATAAGTTCACCATTCAAATTGTAAGTTAATTGGTAAAGATCATTATGTCTTGTAAAGCCGCCCCAGTACTCACTTCGCATTTCATGATTGCGCTCAACGATATCGAATCTGTAAAGCGGCTCACTATTGACTCTTATCTCACCTTCAAGATAATCGTTACTTACTTTTACATTTATCTGATACGTATCCTCAGTATCATTTCTGAGCATAAGATCACCATAAGGATAAAAACATGTTGCTCCACTTCCGAAAGGTTGTGTCCTGTTCGAATCAGGGAATACATCATAACCATGGCGATGACGTTCTACAACTGTAAGAGGTGTATGGATCGCCATCCAAAATATCAGATTAGAAAGCTGACAAAGACCGCCACCGATCCCTGGTTTAACTGTTCCGTTAACAAGGACCATGCCTTCTTTATAACCCTTACTCTTACTTGGATTTCCGATAAGTTTCCAATAACTGAATATCTCTCCAGGATGGATAACTATTCCGTCGATCCTTTTAGTAGCTATCTTAAGATTCGTGATCTTATTTTTCTGCAGATACATATCAGCATTTTTATGATTACGGATCAACGGAGTTTTGTGAGAAAAGTACTCATAATAAAGTTGCTCGCCGGAAAAAGATCTCGCAAAGTCTTTATGTAGTTTTAACCATAGAAATTTACGCTTCGTTCCATAGATAAACCTGCCAATCTTAAGACGAAATTCTGATCTTATAATCGGCTTTACGGTAAGTTCAGGAATACGAATGTCACCAGTGCTCATAGTCGTCCTACGTCCTTACTTATTCGCACTATCCCCGGCTGCGTAAGTGGATTATAGCACGGCCATTACTTGAGTGTATAGCCCTTCAATTCATTCCTCAAAGATTTATAATTTGGACAATAATTTTCAACAAGATTCCAGAAAGCAGGCTTGTGATGCATATGTATCAAATGAGCATGCTCATGCATCAAAACGTAGAATAACTGTTCATCAGTCAGATAATTACAATATGCAGAAATTGATATAACCTTATCCGCTGAGCATCTACCCCAATATGATTTACTGTAAGAAACTTTATAAGATATTGCACGAGGACCTTCATAATCAACCATTAAGTCCTCACATCTTTTCAATAATCTGTTCTTAAATGATGCACTTCTTGAATCATTAGGCAAAGTAAGTTCCTGTTTAGCTTCAGCCTTATTGATCCATTTCATGAACAAAGGCGACTTTTCGCGCATGAATCTGTCTATCTCAGATCTAGGCACTCTTGAATCAGCTTTAACAAAAAACTTACTATCATTTGGAGAGTATGTAACACGGATACCGGCTTTATATCTCTCGTAATATTCGAGTTCATACGAAATACCGACCTCCGGTATGACACAGGTCATAACGGGGATCGGTGATCGTTTAGCTCTTTGTGGTCTATGTCCCTTCTTAAACACTTGCAAATCCCTTGGAAATAGCAAGTTCAGCACGCTCTTTAGCCTTACCGCCAAGAGCGATCTGTTCCTTGATGAAGTTAGGATGATCCTTAAGGAAGGAATTCATATACTCAGTTGGATCAGCAAGGAACTTCATTGTGAGATCATACTGCTGCTGATTGATAGCACCAAGCTCGATTGCCTCATCGAAAAGGCTCTTATCGATTCCTGCGAATGTCTCCATTGAAACACCGAGTTCTTTAAGGTTAGCTTCACCGTTCTGATGTCTGTCGATAACAGCTACAGTGTTTGTGATCTCACTTCCAAGTCCTCTGATAGCAGGGATCCATGCACGAACATAAGAAGAAGCTTCAGTAATAAGATCAGCTACATGGATTGCCTTAAGACCCTTAAGGTCAACATCAGAAGAATTCTTTGTTATCTCGAAGTTCTCTGTAGAATAAACAGATGAACCATCCTTGAAGATAGAAAGATGTGGCTTAGCAAGGAAGTATGAAGGAAGGATCGAGAAGAAGAAATCTCTTCTTTCACCGCCTGAGATATAGTCGAAATCATACTCTGAAAGTTTCTGAGTAATGAGATCTGTGATCATCTTGAATGTCTCAGACTCTTCATAGATCTTAAGAAGGTCAAGGAAGATCTTCTTAGGGAATGTAGTCTTATCTTCTGCAATATAAGTCTCGATCTTCTTAAGGATATCATTAGCTGTAGCTTCATCTCTGATGATGAAATGAGTATTGATATAGAATGGTCCGAGAGTACCTGATGTGTACCAGAATGGTGTCTCCTCAGGAGCTACGCGAACTGCATTTGTCTTAAAAAGTGCTTCGATTACTTGATTTGCCATAATATATTCACCTCGTTAATTTATTACCAGAGTTCAAGAGTACCTGTAAGATCCTTAAGATCCATATTGTTCTCTTCGGTGTATTTTATCAGATCTTCCGTTATCTTTACCGGCAAAGTCGGATGGATAAGAGAACCTGTTCCGATCTCAACTGCGGATGCACCGGCGATCATGAATTCGATTACGTCTTCATAACTCATTACGCCGCCACAACCGATGATTGGGATATCCAATACTTTGGAACATTCAGCAACCATTCTGATAGCGATCGGCTTGATAGCAGGTCCTGAGTATCCGCCTGTATTATTGTGAAGGATCGGTCTTCTAGTCTTGATATTGATAACCATTCCGAGAAGAGTATTGATAAGAACAACTGCATCAGCTCCTCCCTCCTGGGCTGCCAGTGCAACAGCCTTGATATCAGTTACGTTAGGTGTGAGCTTGATCCACAATGGTAGATCAGTCTCTTTACGCATAAGAGTTACGATCTCTTTAACCTGAACTGGATCTGCACCTAAAGTCATACAACCTGCCTTAACATTAGGACAGGAAAGATTGATCTCAAGTGCATCGATCTTATCTTTATGGGCATCGAGCTTTCTTACCATAGCGATATAGTCTTCGAAAGAGTGACCAGCCGCATTAACGATAACGCCTGTATTAAGTGATCTCATGTAATCAAGATCATTCTCGATGAAATAATCTACACCAGGATTTTGAAGACCAACAGAATTAAGCATACCTGAAGCTGTCTCAGCTACACGGCAACCTTCGTTACCCTGTCTTGGTCTGATCGTAAGTCCTTTTGATGAAAGACCACCAAGGATGGAAAGATCATAATACTCTGAAAGTTCGTGACCGAAGTTGCATGTTCCTGAAGCTAAGATCAACGGACTTTTAAGATCTACATTACCTACTTTTACATTGATAGAACTCATCAGAAGATCACCTCCTCAAACGGGAATACAGGACCTTCTTTACAGCAACGAACGTGCTTGAATTCTTCACCGTTAGCTTCAGCTTTAAGCTTACAAACACATACTAGGCAGATACCGATTCCACATCCCATTCTCTGTTCCATTGATACGAAAGAAGGGATACCTTTTTCAGTTGCCCAATTGCCGCAAGCTTTCATCATAGGAAGCGGTCCTACGCAGCAAAGAACAGAATTATTAACGAACTCTTCATCAAGTGTATTAAGACCTGCGATACATGTACCTTTTATACCGATATCACCTGCATCAGTACAAAGAACATAATCAGGTTCATTAAGTACTACCTGAGAAGCATTTCTGAATCCTTCTACAACCTTGAAATCGATATTGTTTTCGCGCAGATACTGTGAAGCGAAATTGATCGGGAATACTCCTGTTCCGCCTGCTACGAGGATGTAGTTCTTGGAAGGATCAAATGTGAATCCGTTTCCGAGAGGACCAAGAACATTTACTTCCTGTCCTTCTTCGAAAGCAGCGATCTCTACTGTTCCCTTACCTACGACCTTAACGCCGATATCGAATGTTCCGTTATCTTTGTTTACGGATGCAATACCGAATGGTCTTTTAAGAAAGAGCGAACACGAGATGTTCACGAACTGACCCGGAACAGCTTCATTAGCGATCTCAGGACACTTGATAGTAAGATAAGCTGTGTCCTGATTGAGCATCTTTTTAGATACTACTTTACAATTGAATTCTTTCTTCATACGTACTTACGATCCTTTAAAGCTGCATTAAGCTTGTCTCTCATATCGATCGCTTCATCTCTTGTTGCCTTAGCGAAATCCTTAGGCTCGAGATCCTCACGCTTTTTCCATGCGCACATGAGGCTTCTTGAAGCGTTTACGATAGAACCCTTACCTTCCGCTGTAAATGAAGCTACAGCTGCATCAGCGCCTGCGCCCTGAGCACCATAACCAGGAACAAGGATCAATGTCTTAGGCATTCTCTTACGAGCATCAACTGCCTGCTCAGGCCATGTAGCACCAACAACGGCACCAACAGATGAGAATCCGCATTCACCAACGAGATCCTTACCCCATTCATTTACCATATCAGCCATTGCTTCGTATACTTTACGTCCGTCCTTAAGCTCGAGATCCTGAAGATCACCGGCTGAAGGATTTGATGTTCTTACGAGTGTGAAGATACCCTTACCGCCTTCCTTACAAACGTCTGTGAAAGGCTTGATACCATCAGTTCCAAGGTAGCCGTTTACAGTTACAGCATCAGAATCTACAACTGGCTTTGTGCTGTCGAGGAACTGTGTCTCACCGATCAAAGCATTAGCATAAGCTGTTGCTGTTGTTCCGATATCATTACGCTTAGCGTCTGTGATTACTACCATACCCTTGGACTTAGCATAATCAACAGTCTCAAGGAAAGCCTCAAGTCCACAGATTCCGTACATCTCATAGTAAGCGAGCTGTGGCTTGATTGCAGGAATGATATCGCATACTGCATCGATGAGAGCTTTGTTGAACTCTACGATAGCTTCGCAAGATGCCATCTCCTCATCATCAGGGAACATTTCCTTAGCTTCATCAATGATGAACTGAGGGATATATTCGAGCTTAGGATCAAGACCCATTACTGTTGGATTGTTTAATTCAGCGATCTTACCGCACAAGAGATCAGCAAAGTTTTTCATAAGTTACTTTTCCTCCCATAACTGTTAAATATGTCTCACCATAAAGCTTGAATCCGTCATATGGTGTGTTCCTGCCTTTTGTAAGCATCTTGTTCTTATCGAAAACAAACTCATTGTCGAGATCGAAAACTGCGAGATCAGCATCATCACCGATATCAAGTCCGCCTCTTCCGATCTTGAGGATCTTGGAAGGATTGAAGCACATGAGTTCAGCAAGACGCTTTGCATCGATAATACCCGGCTTTACAAGATAAGTATAACCAAGTGCGAAAGCAGTTTCGAAACCTACGATACCGTTATTAGCAATCTGGAACTCAACGCACTTCTCGTCTTCATGATGAGGAGCATGATCTGTAGCGATCGCATCGATCGTTCCGTCTTTGATACCTTCGATTATAGCATCAACATGCTCCTTTGTACGAAGCGGTGGATGCATCTTGAAGTTGCTGTCATAATTCTCACAGCAATCATCTGTCAATGTGAAGT
The DNA here is from genome assembly GCA_017649745.1 of Clostridiales bacterium. The sequence goes on from JAGCGE010000016.1 coordinate 16,852, forward strand.
AATGAGGGCAAGTTTCACATGTAACCTTTACTCCTCTAGCCTTAGCTTCTCTGATCATTCTCACACCGCCCTTAGTAGATACGTGGCAGATGTGGATCGGAATATTAAGGTACTCAGCCATGATGATATCTCTAGCGATCATGATATCTTCAGCAGCTGTAGGAATTCCTCTTAGGCCAAGACAAGTAGATACTTCACCTTCGTTCATACAACCATCTGAAAGTGTCTTCTCTTCACAGTGATTAAGAACCGGAATATCGAAATCAGATGAATACTCGAGTACTTTTCGAAGAAGCTCAGCAGTTGCGATCGGCTTACCATCATCAGAGATTGCAACGATTCCAGCTTCTTTCATAAGACCGATCTCAGCTAAGAGTTTACCGTCGAGATCCTTACTGCAGGCACCGATTGGATATACTCTTGCGTAACCTGCTTCCTTAGCCTTCTTAAGGATACCGCTTACAACTGCAGCATTATCGCATACAGGGTTTGTGTTAGGCATAGGACAGATAGATGTGTATCCGCCCTTAGCTGCACTCATTGAACCTGTAAGAATTGTTTCTCTATATTCATAACCAGGCTCTCTTAAGTGACAGTGCATATCAACAAGACCAGGGAAAACTGTCTTGCCACTGATGTCATATGTCTTATCTGCTTCTTTCTTATCGAAAGCATCACAGAATACACCATCGTTGATATAGATATCTTTTTTCTCTCCGGTATAGAGAGTAGCGTTTTCAAGAATTATTTTCATATCTGATTTCTCCTTGCCATAAGTAAGTAGAGAACTGCCATTCTGACAGCAACACCATTTGTAACCTGCTCGTTGATGACTGACTGATCGCAATCATAAACAGCTGTAGGAAGTTCGATTCCGTGATTACATGGACCAGGATGCATGAGAAGTGCTCCCGGCTTAGCAAGTTCGAGCATCTCAGGAGAGATACCGTAGAATTTTGAGTACTCAGCAACAGATGGGAAAAGTGATTTATGCTGTCTTTCGAGCTGAACACGAAGACCCATAACTGCATCGCAATCCTTTACGCAGTCAGCTACATTATCAGCGATCCTGCAACCCATCTTTTCGATTCCGATAGGCATCATTGTCTTAGGTCCGTAAATGCTTACGTCAGCACCAAGCTTTGTCATACCGATCGCGTTACTTCTTACTACACGGCTGTGATAGATGTCACCGCAGATAGCGATCTTCTTCCCTTCGAGAGTGCCAAGCTTCTCGTAGATAGTGAACATATCAAGAAGAGCCTGTGTTGGATGCTCGTTCATTCCGTCACCGGCATTAACAACAGAAGCGTTAAGATGAGGTGCGATGAAGTGAGGTGCACCTGAGTGACTGTGACGCATGATGATGATATCAGTTGCCATCATGTCGATCGTTCTTGCTGTATCAAGAAGTGACTCACCCTTTGCTACAGAGCTACCCGTTGCAGAGATGTTAGCGCTTGCTGATCCCATATACTTAGAAGCGAGCTCGAATGAAAGCCTTGTTCTTGTACTGTTCTCATAGAAAAGTGTAATTACTGATTTACCCTGAAGATGACTTGTCTTCTTGTTGCCAGAAGTAAGTACCATCTTCATTGTCTTAGCTGTCTCTAAAATCTCCATGATCTCATCAGCTGTAAGCTGTTTAAGACCAAGAAGGTCCTTGTTCTTTAGTCCCATCTCAATTTACCTCCTCGCAAAGAAGAACCTGATCATTGCCGTCTACTTCTTTAAACTGAACCGAGATCATCTCGTGCTTTGATGTCGGCACGTTCTTACCGATAAAATCAGCCCTGAAAGGAAGCTCTCTGTGTCCTCTGTCGATAAGGATCGCAAGTTCGATCGCAGCAGGTCTTCCCATATCAAAAATCGCATCGATCGCTGACCTTACGGTTCTACCCGTATACAAAACGTCATCGACCAATACGATCTTTTTATTGTTTATATCAAATGGAATATGAGTTCCGTTAACGACTGGATGTGCATTAAGCTTGGAAAGGTCATCTCTGTAGAAAGTTATATCAAGGATTCCGATCGGAACGTCAACGCCCTCTACCTTCAACAGATTGTCTCTGATCTCTTTTGCCATCGGAACGCCTCTTCTCTGGACACCGATAAGACAAACATTATCAAGACCGTCGTTTTTCTCGATGATCTCGTGTGAGATCCTCATGATGGCACGTCGTATATTGGCTTCGTCCATCAAAGTCGCCTTAGTAACGATATTGCTCATACTGTAACTCCTTCCGAAAAAATAAAAAAGCCGAAAATCTATATGATCCGACTTACAATACGTGCAATATTACTACTAGATAATCTTGCTAACCTCACCGGATCAACTTAAAGATTTATACATAGAATAGACTTTTACTTTTTGAAATGCAACACAAAAAATCACTGTTCATCAAACAAAACTTTGGAATCCATCTTATATACAAATTGAGTTCCAAAAAGCCAGCCGTACATAAACCTGGTACTAGCTGATTCGAATATCAGATATATGTCGGTATTATCTGCCGTAACACCTTCAGCATTCGGCGGAACCTTGATCTTCTCAACAAGAGCCTTATCGTCGAAAACAAACACAGGAATAACTTCGCCGTGATAATCATATGTATAATTTACAGTCTTAACGACTTCACGGAAATCATAGATATAAAGGATCGAATCCTTCCATCTTCTTGATGATGCTGAAAGATACATCCTACCTGCTTTATCCATACACATGCCCTGCACCGTACTTCCGATCGATAATGCAAAAGTAGCTTTATCACTAACTCCCAGCTTTTCCTTATTGGATAAAGGATATGCAAAGACCATTGCAGTATTGAGATTACCATTTGGAGAGATGATATGATGCGTTTTATCTGTCTT
>JAGCGE010000017.1 GCA_017649745.1 Clostridiales bacterium
ATGAAGGGGTGGGGGGTCGTTTGAGAGACCCCTCCCCCGGTGCCTTTATTGATTCTTTTCGAATAGGAGATAGTCGGGTACATGATCCATCCTGGTACCATCAGGAGTTATGATCTCATAGATGTCATAACCTAGTTCATTATTCCTTTGTATGATCTCTTCAAATGTTTGAACAAGATCTTCTGCGTCGGCTTTAGTTGGATTGATACCGCGCATTGCAAGTGAACGCGTTACATAAGCATCTGTGTTGTAAGCATGCGACAATATGTCTGTATCAAACTTACGCCATTCATCGTTCTCTGTAAAAGGATTGAACTTGTTATCTTTAGTTGTTAATAAAATTTGTGTAGCTTTTAACAAGTTCATCACCCTTTCTGTTCAAGAGCACGATATAATGTGTCAACAGAAACACCAAGACTATCAGCAACCTCTTGTGCTGTGTATCCATTACGAATACGCATCTTAGCAGTTGCTAGTTTGCCAGGAGAAATGCCTTTCTGCGTTCTAGGTAATGCTCTCTTCTTAAGAGCATCAACATCCGTGTTCTTTAAAATTTCCTCAAGTTTGGTACCAGATATAGCACCTGCTTGAATAGCTTCCCATTGTTTATCAGATATAGTAATATTAACCTTCTTTGCACCAATACGATAACGAGCTTCCTCAAGACATTGTGCTTTGACTTTCTTTTTCTTGTCTTCATCAAATTCTAGATCAGGATTATCTTGCTTCTTGAGTTTAAATAAGCTAGCAGCTAACTGCTGTGCCTTACGCTCAAGAGGAGCATTGCTCTTTGCTGTAGATAACGCGGCATCTAATGTGCGAACTTCGTCAATATATAATTTACGAGCCACAGGATTTGCCGGTTCGATCCGAATATGAGAAGCTTCGAGTCTTGCTTTATTAGCCAAAGCTTTCATCTCATTAGCGTACTCACCATACACTTTTTCCATCTTGGTGCCAGAAGATAACTCCATGGCATCCGTACGATTTGATCCATCCTTACGGACGTACATTTTCTGAGACTTCTCTGTTGCAGGGGTCTTAACCCAAATGGGCTTGCCATTTTCATCCAGGACAGCTTCTTTAATATGCCTTCCTGTTTTAGGATCAACAATGGGCTTGCCATTTTCATCTTTCTTGTCTACTAATAACTGTTTAGATTTAGTACGACCAGAAAAACGCCACAACTTTTCACCTGTGTTAGGATCAATATAGAATACTTTATTCTTGCCAGTCACAGGATCAATACGATATTCACCAGCAGTGCGCTGAGGAATATCCTGCGGACTAGTAGATCTAGAAATAAGAGTAGATGCGCCGCCTTGTTTTCTTCCTTGATACTTAAGAAATAACTCTTCAATATTATTATCTCGCATAGATCTACGCCAGTCAAGGTCATGTTTCTCTGCATCAATAACAACCATTGAATGCTTAACTGCACGAGCTATTTCTGAAGTGGTTGCATCCATCAATGTCATGTCAGTAATAAGATTAGAAACGAGACCCATTTGAATACCCTTTTCTTGGGCAGTCATTTTTCTGGGTTCTGCTTTGGGATCACGTTTATATCTTACTCGAAGATCATCAGCAAATCCATCAAGCTGCTTAAGACCAGGATGTGTTTGAATTGCTCCATTATTATTTGGAATAACGAGAACAGTGTCACCATCAAAGTCAGCACCAGATAAGCGCTCAGCAACTTTAGGATTTATACCAACAGCATCGTTCTTAGTCTCATTATCTCCACCAGTACCAATAACCTTTCTTGCTGTTAAATATCTATTATTAACAGTTAATTCTGCTAATTCAAATCTACCAGCATGAGGAAAACGAACAAGAACAACTCGATCACCATTATTATAGTTAGGAGCATATATCTCGTTCTCTTTCATACCAGGAAATGGTACAATAAGATGGGTGGCTTGGCGTGGTAATGCGGCGGCTTTTAAATGGCATGCAGCAGAATCACAATTATCTGCAAATGAATTTAACAGATTCTTTCTAACTGCTCCATTAGTTATGGACATGATTTCATCAAAATCGTCTTTTCGCATACGAGCATCTAATTTAAGCTGCTTCGTTGCTAATGGGACGGTTTGCTTAGATAAGAACTGTGAAGGAAGATTTCGACTCCATTCATTCCATGTGCCCTGTTCATTAACAATATTTAAAGCTGATAAATGCTGTTTACCATCTTTACCTATATAATGAACCTGAACAAAATGTAATTTATCATCATCTTGCTCAATAGAAGCACCAAACGGATTGTTTGTAACAGGGTCAGGTTTCATCCTTTTAAATACAGTTTCAATATCTTTGTTGTCGCTCTTGATAGGCATTGTGGAAGGTTTGCTAACATTATAGCGAATATCAATTCCGTCGGGAAGATTATCACTATAAACAGCAACGCCTTTCAAATAATGCGTTCCATCAACAGCAATGCGAACTTGGGCATAATGATTCTTACCAAGATTTAAATCTTCACAGCCTCTACGAATTTCAATTAAGCCATCACGATCTTTACCATATGTTCCATCAGGAAGTTTCATATCGCCAAAGGCTACTTGAATACGTTTCGAATCGACACTAGTCGGTGTCTCAAGTCTATGAGGATTCTTGTAATCTCTGTCCTCAAAATGCCACTTTGCAAAATTAATTTTTGCTTCGCGTTTAGCAGCTTCAATTTCAGCCCACGAAGTTCCTTTAACGCATAATACTTTTATTGTTGTCGGTTTGCCAGTACCCATTTGCTGCTGATAATGGTTCTGAATTTCGTAGCCTTCTTCTTCAAGAAGACCTATAGCATTACGAAGTTTATCTTTACTGCATCCTAAATAAACTTCGCTGCCATGTCCGACATCAATATACTTTTGTTCTTTGACTGCGTCTTTTAATGTGTCCGCAATTATACGAACAGAAGAAGCTTTTGCTTCATTTTCGCGTCTAAGAACATTACCAACTGTTGTATCAGGAATTCTAAGTTGTCTAGCAATTGCGGAATTATTATAGCCTTTATCATGGAGTCTGTAAATTTGAGCGTCACGATACTTTGTAGCATTCTCACCAGAAATGGCAATCATTGCTCTAAGCTTTGTAGTAGAAATACCCATCGACTTAGCAATCTGAGTATCGGTCCAACCCTTTTTACGTTTACGATTTAATGTTCTTTGAAACATCTCATCGCCTTGATAAGGATTCTCTCCACTTCCCCAAGGATATCGGCCAGAATGTCTAGGTGTACCATAGTCCTCTTTATAGTTGGAAGTATCAAATTCAAGACCTTCACCAACATATGAGTCTTTTGGTAAATTAACCTTCCTCTTCATTATTTCATTCCTCCGCTCTAATCTTCTCAATCTTTACATCAAAAGATATGATCTTGCGCATGATCTGCTCAATATCATCACCAGGAGGGG
>JAGCGE010000146.1 GCA_017649745.1 Clostridiales bacterium
AATTATTGCTATGACCAGAAAGATAGCAAGAATAGTATTTGTGATGCTTGAGAACAGAGAACCATTTAATCCTGAACTCATGCTGAGCAAATAAAAGGAAAATACAGCAAACAGCTTAAACTGTTTGACTTTTTATAGGAGGAAAACATGAAAGCACGTAAACTTACTGCAGCTGTATTAGCTTCGTCAATGATCATTGGCGGTTCGCTCTTGATCAGCGGATGTGATAATAAGTCTAAGACTGATGAGACTAAAGCAACCGAGGAAACAGTAGCTGAGACAGAAACTGAGGAGACTGAAGCAACTACAGAGGCTACAACAGAAGCGACTACTGAAGCAACTACAGAGGCTACAACAGAAGCAACAACAGATGAGTCGGTTACAGAGACAACATCTTCCGATCTTGGATATGTTAATGTGGATGACCTGGAAGTTGAGAGCCTTTCTGAAAAGACTCCGGTATTAAAGTTTCACTCTACTGAAGACTATGATCTGGTTCTTAAAACAGAAGAAGGTTTATTCGTAATACCTTATGGCGGAACTAGTGAAGGAAAGGTAACGATCAAATTTAATGATACGACCTTTGATCTCGACAGTTACATGGATGATGTCGGAGGTATTGGAGTTGCTTATCTTCTAATGAGCGGTGACAGCACATATATTTATGCTCAGGCAAGTCTTATGGATGATTACTGTGCGATCAACGTCTATAAATTCGCAGGCGGTTCAATTAGCTTTGTAGGAAGCTTGGAAGGATTAAGGATTTATTCGTATTACAGAGGTATTGAGTTCACCGATCCAAAAGCCTTTGTAATATCTGACTCAGCAGGTCAGGGTTCATCCATGTCTTTGGTTGGACAGTTTAAGACAGGTGATGACGGTATGCCTGTAGCTACAAGTGATATCTGGAATTTCGAGGAATATAATCCTGATATCAGGTATTACTTTACAGAAGATAAGAATGGCTTATTAGTAGGTAATGACGGTTCCGTAACTTCTGATGAAGTAACTATTGCAGCAGATGAGTGGTTCTCATTTATCTCTACCGATGAAGAGTCATATGTTGATATCAAGAAAGATTCAGGAGAGACAGTAAGGATCGATATTACTGAAACTGTAGAGGCTGCCAAAGAATCACACGGAGAGTATTACGATATCTTCTATGCGATTTATGATCTTGGTATAAGGGATAATCTAACAACTTATGCCGATTGATGATCCAATAGAAAAAACATAAATGAGAGCTTCGGCTCTCATTTTTTTGAAACCAGACACCTTCACTAGTGATTTATATAGTGTGAACCAAATAATAAAGGAGAGATAGATATGAAAAAAAGAGTTTGGATTTCATTATTATTATCGGCAGCAGTTCTTGCCGGATGTTCATCGGAGGTTACTGAGACAACATCAGAAACTGAAGAGACTACAATAGTTACTGAGGAAACAGAAGTTACTGAAACAACTGCAGAGACAACTGCTGAAACTACAGCTGAGACTACAGCAGAAACAACAGCTGAACCTCAGGCAGAACAGAAGACGATCGTTGCTCACTATGATAGTGAAGATAAGATGTTCTATGCAGATAACTACACATTCGATGATGATCTTAAGGGTGTGACATTAGATATCTATGCATACGGTTACCTTACTTCTTCGGAATTCGAATCACTTGAGATAGGTGACATTATCGAGATAGAGTATATAGAGGGTCAGGATCCGGTTCAGATAGAGGTTGATCAGTTTAGTGAATACAAGAACATCATCAAGATAAGTGAAAACGAGTGGAGACTTGTTAAACAAGCTGACGGAAGATATTTCATCGATGACGGTGTCGATGGTAAGTCAAGGATAAAGGTTGGAGAACAGGTACACTTTGATCTGGATCTTAAAACAATCGAAGATGGTACTTATGTTTACGGCGGAGAAGAGCCGGTACGTGATGAATATGCTGTAGTATACGGATCACTTGCGGAATTCATCGATGACCTTAACTGCGATTCGGCATTCAGTGTTCCTGATCTTCACATAGTATGTGATAACAACACGATCACTGAGATGTATATAAATCCGGCGCTTCATGAGGGTTGGATCGAAAGATAATTGATTACGTGCAAACTGCTCGATTTCGTGTTGATTTGCACGTAATCCGAACTCACGCTTTACGTGCAAATGGATGAATTTTGATTAAAATGCCGTAAATTTACGGCATTTTCTCATTTTTATGGACTATTTGCACGTAATCTAAAAGTTGATTTACGTGCATTTTTCTCTTTTAAGAGCGATTTGCACGTAAACAGTTTTTATCAGTTCTTTGGTGGTTCGATCTTCTTAGTATCATAAGCTCCGAAAAGCTTGCCGATCGCTTTGATGACATCGTTCTTGTTGGCATTTTCAGGAAGCGACTCCAGGATCCTGGTAACCTTTTCTACCATGCCGTTCTGAAGCTTTCCTTCCATGATCTGCTTGACCCAATCGATATCCTCGATTGATTTATTTCCTACATAGATCTGCTCGAAAGCATAGATCGTTCCTTCACCGATAGCTGCAACGAAAACACCTGCGATGACAGCATTAAGAACGCTTGCTGCGATGTTGATCGCAGGGATCGCTTTAAGGGCTGTGATAACGCCTCGTGCGACCGTACTTACTGTTCCGACTTCAACGATAGAATTGAAGAACATCTTTGATCTCTCATCTTGCTTAATACCGTATATCTTAGCGAGAAGATTGATCTCGGCTGTCTCAGTTGGGATAAGAAGTGCTGCGTCAGGGAATGGGATCGGAATAGCACCGATCGCTACGCCGATACCCGTAAAGGTAGCAGTTGCGCCATGCGCGAGCACTCTTTTACGATTAAGGTTGTATGTGTTGATATCGACCTTGGATGCCTGGATACCTTCAGGAAGAAGTTCGTTTATAGCAGAGATAAGATCCGTGACTCCTTCAGGCGGAACAACGATCTCATCACTTATAACATAAGGCTGAGCAACTACTGTGAAGATGCCTTTGAGATTACATTGTTTTCCTGCGAAAGCATCGTTGACCATCTGCTTGTTCGCTTCTCTGTCAGGAAAAGAATATGACTTCGTGATTATTACGATGATAGGGACGTTTTTCCAGATCTGGATGGCCTTAAGAAAGTCATCAATAGTCTTCGCAAAAAGCTTACTGGAAGTTCCGTCAACACAAAGGCAGATGAGGTCGATCGATGTGTCATCATTGTTGCTCAAAGCAACGTCTTTAGACCACTTCTGAACTTCATTGATCGCCTTGTTCTTCTGGAAAAATTTAGTAGGTTCGAATCCTATCGTATCGATGATCCTGAACGGGACTTCGTCATTCTCGTAAGTCTTTAATTCTTTAGTCGTTCCTGTAATTCCGATGCCTGTTTCAGCAGCGTCGTCATTCATTATCGCATTTATGAGCGTCGATTTACCTACGCCGGAATTTCCGAGAAATAATACATTACCCTTCTTCATGTGATCATCCTCCTTTGACTTCTGAACTCTATTATACATTTTTGTTATTGCCTAAGGAAAGCCGCAATTTAAACCAATAGTTGCCCATTTTTTGACACAATAGGGGAAGGATCGAGTGATAGCATTATCGTGTCCTATTGAAAAGGGGGACGATGCAAATGAAAGAGATGTTACGCGAGATCGCGGATTCAATGAACTTTGCCCATGACGGCATACAGAAGATAAATAGTGAATATACAGACTTTAATGACAAGCAGCTCCATTTCCTTGTTATCGGAATACTGGGATTGCTTACTATGATACTGATCTATCCGTTATTTAAATGGCTTAGTAAGAAAGGCCATGTGCTTACATTGACGCTTATCTATGTAACTACGATAATGACTGTTTTAACCGTTGCTATCGAGATCGGACAGAAAGTAACAAACGGTGGCGCTATGGATATCTATGACGTTCTATACGGCATGCTTGGATTTGTGATATTCTTCCTGATATTTTCGGGCATATCAAAAGTCGCGTCAGTTATCAAGAACCGATTGGTTAATCGTTACTCCAGATCTTCAGGTCCGAAAGGCTTAGGGCACAGATCAGACACTTTGTAACTTTCGAACTTGCCGTCAGTTGCATAGCAGATGATCTCTGAATTCTGATCGAAAAATTCAGTTATAACTTGCCTGCACATGAAGCACGGCATTCCGATCTTTCCGGAACCGACCATGAGATGAAGTTCCTTAAAATCACCAGGGCGATAGCCTTCGCTAACTGCTTTGAAGATCGCACATCTTTCAGCGCAGACTGTTGCGCCGTATGAGGAGTTTTCGATGTTTACGCCCGTAAACTCCTTGCCGTCCTTCATAATGACGATCGCACTTACCTTGAAATTCGAATATGGACTATAACTGTTGTTTAGGTTTTTGATCAATTTATCGATCATTATGATATCCTTCTTTGCTTTTTTTCAATATTATCAGAGTGTATAATTGCTTAGCAAGAAAAAAGATTAAAGAGGTGTAGCATCATGGATATGGACATGCGTTTTATACGTAAGCTTCCGATACCGAGAGATCTGAAGAATGATTTTCCGGTAGATGATAATATCAAGGCCATCAAGGAAGACCGAGACAGACAGATAAGGGAGATCTTCGAAGGTAAGGATCAGAGATTTATCCTTGTTATCGGACCATGTTCAGCAGATCGTGAGGATGCTGTCCTTGAATATATGGAAAAGCTCGCAGTTGTAAACGAGCAGGTTAAGGATAAGGTGTTTATCATTCCTCGTGTCTATACGAACAAGCCGAGGACTAAGGGACTTGGTTATAAGGGAATGCTCCATCAGCCTGATCCTGAGCAAGGTGAAGATCTCCTCTCAGGTATCATCGCGATCAGACAGCTTCACACCAAGGTTATCAAGGATACGGGATTCACATGTGCTGAAGAAATGCTCTATCCGTCAAATCACAGATATCTTTCGGATCTTTTGAGCTATGTTGCAGTCGGTGCAAGATCAGTTGAGAACCAGGAGCACAGATTAGTAGCAAGCGGAGTAGGAATTCCGGTCGGAATGAAAAATCCAACAGCTGGTGACCTATCGGTCATGATGAACTCCGTTACAGCCGCTCAAAGCCCGCAGAAGTTCATTTACAGGGGTTGGGAAGTCCAGACAGACGGTAATCCTCTGACTCACTGTATCTTGAGAGGATATGTCGATAAATTTGGCAGAAGTCATCCGAATTATCACTATGAAGATCTTGAGACAGTGCTTGAACTTTATAACAAGGACCAGTCACTTAAGAACCCTTCTGTGCTTATCGACACCAACCACAACAATTCAGGTAAGAGATACGAGGAGCAGATAAGGATCTCGAAGGATATCCTCCACAGCAGACGTTCTAACGATGACATCAGAAAACTTGTTAAAGGACTCATGGTCGAGAGTTATCTTGTTGACGGAGCACAGAAGATCGGTGAGGGTGTCTACGGTAAATCCATAACAGATCCGTGCCTTGGATGGGAAAAATCTGAGCGACTTATACTCGAAATAGCTGATTCTCTTTGAGTTTTTCTTATATTTTTACCCATATCGAAATCTGACGGTAACATATTTAATGCTATAATATGGTGTAAATTTATAGACTTGGAGAATTATATGTCTGAGAATAAAGATAATTTGGAATCAGAGATCATATCTGAGACAGAGACAATAGCAGTTCCGGAAGTTATTTCGGAAAGTGAAGTTGCTGCCAATGCAGATAAAGTGATCACTGATGTTCCTGCTACTATAGAAGTTTCAGAAGAGACGACGGAGATTTCCGAGAACGTAGTTACAGTCGAGACTAAGGCTGATGAGAAGATCGCCAAGGCAGACGCTAAGAGAACTACGATCGGCGGTCAGGCTCTTATCGAAGGAATCATGATGTGCGGACCTAAGCGTACGGCTATCGCTGTTCGTAAGGGTGACGGATCCATCCATATCGAAGAAGTCAAGCAAAGCGACAGAGTATCTTACTTTGAGAAGGTGCCTTTCATCAGAGGCTGTATCAAGTTCTACAAGATGCTCGTAACTGGAACTGATGCGACGATGAAGTCAGCTGAGATATCCGAACAGGGTAAGGAAGACACTGATCCAACGCCTAAGAAAGAGTCCAAGCTCGATAGCTTCCTCGGCAAACACCATAATGTTATGCTGACTCTTTCTTCGATCCTCGGTATCGCATTAAGCGTTGGTCTTTTCATCCTGCTTCCTAGACTTGTAGTAGACCTTGTAAGTAAGCTCATCGATGATAACATCATTGATTCGTTTGG
>JAGCGE010000147.1 GCA_017649745.1 Clostridiales bacterium
ATCAGAAGGCTCCATGTCGGAGTTGATGTAGTTGGAGAAGTAAGGTGTTCCGTACTTAGCTGTCATCTCGAAAAGAAGCTTGTTGTTCTCAGACTCTGACCAGTCGAAATCTCTTGTAATGGAGTATGTAGGGATTGGATACTGGAATCCTCTGCCGTTAGCATCACCTTCGATCATGATCTCGATGAATGCTCTGTTGACCATATCCATTTCCTTCTGGCAATCCTTGTACTTGTAGTCCATCTCCTTGCCGCCTACGATACAGTTAAGCTCTGCAAGGTCGTTTGGAACTGTCCAGTCAAGTGTGATATTAGAGAATGGTGCCTGAGTACCCCAACGGCTTGGTGTGTTTACACCATAGATAAAGGACTCAACTGCCTTCTTAACCTGGTCATATGAAAGATTGTCAGCCTTAACGAAAGCTGCAAGATATGTATCAAAAGATGAGAATGCCTGAGCACCTGCCCACTCGTTCTGCATGATACCAAGGAAGTTAACCATCTGGTTGCAAAGTGTAGCAAGATGTGACGGAGGTGAAGATGTGATCTTACCTGTGATTCCGCCGAGGCCCTGTGTGATGAGCTGCTTCAATGACCATCCTGCACAGTAACCTGTGAGCATAGAAAGGTCATGGATATGCATATCTGCATTTCTATGTGCATTAGCGATCTCGTCGTCATAGATCTCAGAAAGCCAGTAGTTAGCTGTGATAGCACCTGAGTTGCTGAGGATAAGTCCTCCAACAGAATATGTAACAGTGGAATTCTCCTTAACACGCCAGTCATCGATCTTAACATAGCTGTCAACGAGCTCCTTATAGTTAAGAGCAGCTGACTTCATAGCACGGATCTTCTCACGGTTCTTTCTGTAAAGGATATATGCCTTAGCAACATCCTCATAACCTGTCTTCTGGAGCACAGACTCAACACTGTCCTGGATCTCCTCGACCGTAATCTTTCCGTCCTTGATCTTAGATGAATAATCTGCAGTTACCTTAAGTGCGAGAAGATCGATAACATCGTCGTTGTATTCAACTTTACATGCCTCGAAAGCCTTCTTGATCGCATCAGATATCTTCGAAAGATTAAACTCTACGACCTTATCATCTCTTTTTACAACCTGATACATAAAACCCTCCAATTTTATAATATTTCGCCACCGCGTATCATTGCATTCGGAACCTTTTGTCTGACCGTCTCAAGAAGCCTCTGTAACTTCTCTTCACTGGTCGGGTGAAACTTACCTTCTTCGATCAATTCTCCTGAATCTTCAAATCTCTGAAGGAAGTACTTATCCGCTCCTTCAATGAGATCTCCGATCCCTTCCATGACCTTTTCATCATGCAGCTCGTCAATCACCGTTGTTCTAAACTCATAGGGCGTTCCAGATTCCCTAATGATCTTTATACTCTCCTTTATCTTGGAGAGCGGCAATTCCTTAAGACCGCATACCTTAGCGTAATTATCTTCATCGGCTTTGATGTCCATTGCCACATAATCTACAAGTCCTTCATCAAGGAGTTCTCTCAGCCTGTCCGGAAACGAACCGTTCGAATCAAGCTTCACCAGAAAACCCAAAGCCCTTATCTTCTTTATAAATTCCTTTATATCCGGCTGCATGAGCGGCTCACCGCCCGTTATCGCTACGCCGTCCAGAAGACCTTGACGTTTATTCAGGAACTTGAAGAACTCTTCCTCCTCTATTGTCCCCTCTTCATGGACCTTACCCGGTAACACCAACGAAGAGTTGTGACAAAAAGGACATCTGAAGTCGCATCCGATCGTAAATACGGTACACGCTACATGTTCGGGGAAATCCAGAAGTGTCAGCTTTTGAAGACCGCCGATCTTCATATCAATATCCCCCCTAAGTTTCTTCATTAAGCGTTATCATTGTAACTATATCTAGTGGTTAAGTCAACCTTTTGACACTATATTTAGTGTTTTTGTGTTTTTTACCCCTATCGTAGCGCGAAACGTTTTTTCTAGGGCTTCAGGTGCCCGTTTTCGAGCATATTTTCATATTTTTCATTTATTTTTGATATTTCGTTCAGGCATTTTCAATATTACAAAAAGATTACAAAACACAATATATAGTTTTTCCAACCCTAGATATAGTATGAAAGTTGTAATTTGCACCGATACAACAAATAGAGTTTTCGAGCAGGAATATAATTAAGATAGGAAAAAAGGAGGATGAATTATGCGAAACAAGAACGTCGGCATTATCCTGATCGCATTCGCAGTGGTCCTATTCGCTTTTATCGGCATTATGGTACATCTCGTGATAAAGACGGAGACAAGTGAAGCAAGCGCGCCTTCAACTCCAAAAAGGCAGATAGTGATCGATAATCAGATGCCTAGTGACGGTCAGAAGATCGAGCTTACTCAGGAAATGGTCAACGAGGATATGAAGATCTATTTCGAGAACTTCTCTACAGCAGGCCTGTCAGTCTTCATCATCATACCCGGCGTAATGTGCTTAGTCGGAGTGGTGTGTTTTGTGATCTCACTTCTCAAACTCATTAAAAACAAAAGAGAAGGCGGAGATCCTGCCCAATGGGTGAAAAGCATCTTTGGGATGGCTTTCGGTGCCATGTTCGCAGGAAGCACCTTATTGTTTATCGTGGTCATCCTGATAAACATGGTCGGCAAGACAAATGCAGCCAAGAGAGCTCAGACGGAAGATGCGAAAGTCGAAAAAGTCCTCGTACTCGAAACTCATTCGAGCGTATACACCGACAACGACGGCATCAGCTCTACCACTTACTACATCATTATCGACGACAACTCTCGCCAGAAATCCGTTGCGGTTTCAGAGAACGTCTACAATTTTGTTAGATCCAGCAATACAGAATACTACCTGGCAAAGGCAACTGACGGCAAGTATTTCGCTGCCTACAACGCAAACATTTACGACTTCAAAGGATAGTTGTTCACAATTAGTCTCAACTTTTGGCAAACCCCTTTCTTTTTAACCTCTATGGTTATAGATTAAAAGGAAAAGGGGGTTTTGTATGGCAAATGATATTCGCCCGATAATCCAAAACCGCATCAATAAGCTCAATATGCTGATAGATGCCAAAACTAGAGATCTTCAGAACGCTCCAAGGGGCTCAATCTACGCATCCATGTCGCACGGCAAAGCTCAATTTTGCCACATTGACAGCAAGAAGACATACATCCGCTCTTCAGATGAAAGTCTCATTTATTTGCTATCACAAAAGAAATACGACGAAAATGTAATCAAGTGTGCACAAAAAGAGAACAAAGTACTCACATCAACTCTCAAGGCACTGACATCCATAAAACAACCTGAAGAAGTCTTTAATGAAACTAGTCCCTTGTTCCAACCTTTTGTAAAACCGATCATCGTACCAGAAAGCACTTACAGAAATAATTGGGAATCAGCACCTTTCAGACATAAGGCTGCTGATACACACTCCCCTTTTGTAACTAAGAAAGGTGAAGTCGTACGTTCCAAATCTGAACTTCTGATAGCTAATCTTCTTTTCGATATGAATATTCCGTATCGATATGAGGCAGAGCTTGTCCTCAACGATGTTATCTATCATCCCGATTTCACTATCCTAGATCTCAAGCGTCGTCGCGAAGTGTATCACGAGCATCTTGGTCTTATGGATAATACTGATTATGCGATCAGTAGCATCGAAAGGATTCGTGTTTTCCAGCAGAACAACATCCTCCTGAGCGACAGGTTGTTCATCTCTATGGAAACAAAAGTAACTCCTCTTGATATTGTCTCACTCGCTAAGGAATTTGAGCGTTTCAGATAAGCGTTTACTGTAAAAACATAATTAATCACCACATTTTACTGTAAAGATCTGAAGTATTTACTGTAAAACGACCGCTAAAAAACAAAAATTACCGTAAAAATACGGTAATTTTGGCTTAGAATTCGATTTTTACTGTAAAACACTCTCTAAATTACTGTAAAAATGACCTGAAATGGTCGATTTTACTGTAAATCAGCTGTGGTAGAGCTTCGATGTCTGGTACTTAGGCTCGCATGTGAGGTTAACGCCGAGCTTCTTGAAGACGTTGATGTCGACGGAGCTCAGGAGAACTGAGGAGTGAACCTCGCAGTGGCGGAGCTTGCCGAGCTGCTTCATTGCTTTCTTAGCGTTCTCGTCAGTTACGGCAGAGATGCAGAGAGCAATAAGGATCTCGTCGATATGAAGGTGCGGGTTGTGGCCGCCGAGTGACTCAGTCTTAAGATCCATAACAGGAACGATAACGTCCTGAGGAATGAGGCGGATCTCCTTAGGAATGCCTGCGAGCGCCTTGAGAGCGTTGAGGAGCATTGCGGAAGATGCGCCGAGAAGTGATGTTGTCTTACCTGTGATAACGCGTCCGTCAGGAAGTTCGATTGCTGCTGCAGGCTCGTTGCCTGTCTCTTCGGAACGCTTACGAGCTGCTTCGATAACAGGACGACAGGACTCGTTGATGCCTGCCTGCTCCATGAGAAGTTCGATCTTCATCATCTCGGACTCATCGCCTTCGCCCTTGACCTTCTTACAAGCGGCCTCGTAGTAACGGCGAACGATCTCGTTGCGGGATGCTTCCCATACTGCTTCCTTATCGAAAATACAATTGCCGGCCATGTTAACGCCCATGTCCGTTGGTGACTTGTATGGGCACTCGCCGAGCATCTGCTCGAGACATGCGCGAACTACCGGGAAGATCTCGACGTCGCGGTTGTAGTTAACTGTTGTCTCACCGTAAGCTTCAAGGTGGAATGGGTCGATCATGTTAACGTCCTTGAGGTCTGCTGTAGCTGCCTCATAAGCGAGGTTAACCGGATCCTTAAGAGCGAGGTTCCAGATCGGGAATGTCTCGAACTTAGCGTAGCCGGCTTTAACGCCGCGCTTGTGCTCATGGTAGAGCTGGGAAAGACATGTTGCCATCTTTCCTGAACCTGGGCCAGGAGCAGTTACGACTACGAGCTTACGTGTTGTCTCGATATATTGGTTCTTGCCGTAACCTTCGTCGGATACAACAAGCTTAAGGTTCGATGGATATCCAGGGATCGGATAGTGACGATAAACAGGAACGTTCAGGGAATTGAGCTTCTTTTCGAAAGCGAGTGCTGCAGGCTGCTCAGCAAAACGTGTAAGAACTACGCTGCCTACATAAAGTCCGAAGCTCCTGAAAGCGTCGATGAGACGGAGTACGTCGAGATCATATGTGATGCCGATGTCGCCACGGATCTTGTTCTTCTCGATGTCTGCCGCATTGATCGCGATAACGACTTCAGCCTCATCCTTAAGACGTGAGAGCATCCTGATCTTGGAGTCAGGAGCAAAGCCCGGGAGAACACGTGACGCATGGAAATCGTCAAAGAGCTTACCGCCGAACTCGAGATAGAGCTTGCCTCCGAATTTGTTGATCCTGTCGAGGATGTGAGATGACTGCATCTCAAGATATTTGTCGTTATCAAAACCAATTTTATACATACACTAACCTTCCACTCTGCGCAAAAAAAATGCGAACGGCAACAAATCCATTCGCCTTCTTATTCTATATTTTTCCTTCTCGAAAAACAAGAGAATAACCATTCACTTTTTAGATTCTTTGTTAATGTAACAGAAGCGTGCGAGATTCCTTCCTTTGTTCTTCGCCTCGTAAAGGCAGCGGTCGGCGTGCCTGAAAAGTGCGACAGGATCGACGTTACGATCGGCATAGGCAACGCCAGCGCTGACGGTCAATCTGATCTTTTTATTGTTCTTATCGAAAACCTTGCTCTCGATTATGCGACAGAGCTTGGTAACGTCTTTCTCTGACAACGAAGTGTCAGTTACAAAGATAGCGAACTCCTCACCACCCCATCTAGCGACCGGAAACTTCGTGTTTTCCTGAAGGACGTCAGAAAGTTCCTTGAGGATGACGTCTCCGACGAGGTGGCCGTAAGAGTCGTTGATGTTCTTGAAGTGGTCGATATCAAGGACCATGAGAGACACGTTGCTGACGGACTCATCCTGGAGCTTGGAGTTGACGTAGTCGTTGAAGCCTCTTCTGTTGTAAACGCCTGTCAGGTCGTCGTGATAGTAGAGGTATTCGTATTCCTTCTTTGTCTTCCTAAGCTCGAAAAAGATGTGACTTCTGATCGTGTCTAGGAGAAGCGAGATCAGGAAGAATGTTATGTAGATAAACGGGAATCTAATCCTGAGCGCTGTCGGGTAGTCATATTTCACCATCTCGATGCCCCAAGGGGTCCAAAGGAAGAATACGAGGATAACGAACATGAGACCGATAAGCGTCAGGCCGTATTTACGCTTATACAGGAAAAGACCGCAGGCAGGAAGCACACAGGTCCAGATGATGCTGGTACCTTCGGGCATGCCTGTGTATATGAAAAAAGTGAATAGCGACAGCAGCTCGATGGCGAGAAGCCAGGTCGAGAGGCGTACGCCCGTTTTGCTCATCTTGCAAAGGACGTAGTCGAGGATGCAAAGGAGCGCGAAGCAGAGCGTGACCCAGAAAAGGAAGATGTATCCCGTGACATAATTGATTATGGCGGAAATGCCGGCGATGATTATGAGGATGATGAAGATCCATGAGAATCTGAACTCCTCTTTGTCTTTCGCCTTCGATGTATTGTCAAGAAACTCCTTTATGAGTGAGGTCATGCTGCACCCGTCCGTTATGCTTTATAGAATGGTTCCTGGTTGCTGCAGAGCTTGATGAAAGCAGGTGCCTTCATGGCGAATTCAACCTTCATCTCGCGGCCGACTGCAGGAAGCACTGCTGCATAAGCCTTATCGAAGATAGCCTTACGCTCTTCCTCAGTAACTGCGAAATCAAGATCAAAGACAGCAAGAAGATTAACTGAACTCTCTTCCTTCTTAGCGAAAAGGTAGATCTCCTTGATCATCGGATCAGCCTTACCTACGCTGATAAGAGCTTCCTTGGAAAGCTTGATCTGCTCAGTCTCCTTAGGAAGACCGATCTCGATACGTGTTTCCTTGTCGATCGTACGCTTAGTTACGTTCTTCTCGTTCTTATAGCCCTCGGACGCCTTAATGTTCTCGATGAACGGTGGCGGTACCGGTACCGGCTCTGTGAAAGGATTAACAACGAGGCCGTCGCAGTTGTTGCAGGCGATCGTTGATACATCGTCAAAAGTCATAGCAAGGATCTTAGCAGGCTTATTCTGCTCGAAATAGCCCTTCCACTTGCTGAATGCGCCCCAGTCAGTAAATGTAGGAAGAATCTTCTTACTCTTGTCTTCACCTACGTTCAGCATAGGGAATCCAACCTTGGTGCCCTTCTGAAGTTTGCCGCTGTTAGGACCAAGCTCATCAGAGATAACAGGAACAACGAACTTCGCGTGAACGAGCGCGTAACAGAACTCGTTTGTGAAATCCTTGTCGGAGTAGTTATTCTTGTATTCTCTTGCAAGACCCAAAAGGAACGGATTCTCAACCGGACGGTTGGAATCGACTGTAGCCTGTGGCTCAACGTTCGTGATTACAGCGAAGATGATATTATCAGGAACATTCTTACCCTCAAGAACGATCTCGAAATTATCACCATCTTTATTTGTAGTATACTTCTCGATCTTAACGACCGGCATATTCGACTTAGAAATATACAAAGCCTCGCCAGCTTCGATATCGCCGTGCGAGATTCCAACTAATCCCTGGCTGCTTTCATATTCTTTTATCTCTTTAACCACCATAGTAAAGCGGTTCTTTGTAGCAGCCTTAACATTCTCATCCATGTAACAGTTCCCTCCTATAGGAAATTAAGCCTAACCATTGTATCAGAAAACCTCTGATATTTAAACTTATCAAAATGTGATAAATGCTTCGTCTCTTGGTATAATGGAATAAGTCAGTTATGACTTGTCGGATAATCGGGAAGAATGATAGCAGGTAATTCGTATGATCATTTGCCTTAATTGTTTTAATGAAAGCGATGAAACTCAGGGGGCGTGTCCATTCTGTGGAGTGACAGATGTGCGTGCCGCAGTTCCGACGCATCTGGTCCCTGGTGTTACGCTTCATAATGATCGTTACCTAATAGGTATGGCGGTCAGTTCCGGCAAGTTCGATGTTATTTACAAAGCTTATGATACGCAGACGAAGGCTGTTATTGCGATCAAGGAATTCTTCCCTGAAGAGCTGGCTACTCGACCTGAGGGGTCAAAAGATCTCATAGTTACGGATAATCAAGAGAAATTCAACAGAGGAAAGTCTCGTTTTCTGGCTGAAGCAAAAGCCATGTCTAAGTTCAGAGCTCACGGCAGCATCCTGAACGTTTTCGACTTTTTCGAAGAGAACAATACTGCTTATATCGTTATGGAGCTTCTTGAGGGAACTGCGCTTGATGATTTCCTTAAGCTCGCGGACGGGCCTATCGACAAGGATCTGGCGATCTATATAACAAATGAGATAGGCAGGGCTCTCATGTCGCTCCACAAGGAAGGGATCATCCACAGGGAAGTCACGCCTGAGAATATCTTCCTTTGCAATGATGATATGGTGGTAAAACTCCTCGACTTCGGCTCAGCTAAGCTCACCGACGACGACAGCGATGTTATTGATGTTGCTCTTAAGTCAGGATTTGCCCCTCTCGAGCAGTACAAGAAGAAAGAAACTGTCGATGCGACAACAGATGTGTATTCATTGGGTGCAACTTTGTATGTCATGCTGACTAATGCCAGACCTGACGAAGCAATAAGCAGAGAGTTCAGGGATAATTTGGTTCCTCCGAACAAGATCATTCGCGAGATGAACGAGAACCTTAGCAATGCCATAATGAAGGCAATGGCAATAGATAAGCATCAGAGATTCGCGACTATATCGGAATTCCTGAAGGCGATAAACGGCGAGAAAAAAGTTGTTACTCTTAAAGAAGAAAAGAATAAGTCTAAGATCAAGCTGATCGGCATAATAGCCGCTGCGGTCCTGTTGGTAAGCATCTGCTCTATTGTCGCGATAAAACTATTCAGCAAAGATACGCTTGAGCCGGTCACACTCACAGTCTGGTACAAGGCAGAGAGTGGATCTGACAAGATCAGAGCTATGGAATACATAAAGAAAAACTTCGAAGCGAATTCGAAGCATAAGGGTGTAGTCCTTGAGCTGAAGGCGATCGATCCAATTACATATAATGACGAGATTGAAAAGGCTGCGTCAGAAGGAAAGCTGCCGAATGTTTTCGAGAGTACTGATTGTGATGATTCAGTTCTTGGAAAATGCGTCAGTCTTAAGGATGTCACCGAAAGCGAACAGGCAGAGAAATGCCTTTTCTTGGATGATTACTATGATGTTATATACAAAGACGGCAAGCAGATACCAATGGCGTTTGAGACACCTGTAGCCATAGTAACCAATGATTATGATGGTAACACGTTCACGTCATCATCTGATTTCGGAGATTCTACGATCGCGTGGGATCGTGACCATGCTTACTTGATCGCAGCTAATCTCGAGCCGGGCTCTTTCTATGAGGAGGACGTTTTCCCGAATGACTGTCCTGTACTGATCACCTCTTCTTCAGAGATCGATGATATACAGGATACACTCACTACCTCCGGCAAGGCTGTTTATCTTCAGAGCGAGAACGTTATCTGTCGTTTCACATGCGAATGGAGTATCAGCAAGAGCGGAGATAATGAGATCAAAGCATCTGAGAGTCTCCTGTCGTATATGCTCAGTAATGACTGTCAGGGTCGTCTCGTTTCAAGCATCAGCGGTAATGGTGAGTTGCCTCTCTGCGAAGAGACTCTCAATAACCTCTGTAAGAGCAATGATGATCTTTACGGTGGACTTAAAGAAATAAAGGATGATCTCACATTCGAAGAGATCTCTATCTCTTCCCTCCCTGAGCCGCTCGAAAAAGATTCCTGGGCTGAGTTCGACGATGATCCGAATAAAAACATCGAAAACTTCATTCGTAACGCTTACAAATTCCTGCTTAACAGAGAAGTCGACCAGGAAGGTTTCGACAACTGGTATAAGCAGCTTACAGAAAAAACGATCACTCCGGAAGATTTCATCAGGAGCATGATCGGAACGGGTGAATTCACTGATCGCAACTTAAGCAACGAAGATTATATCTCTGCAATGTATAAGACTATCCTTTACAGAGTGCCTGATGAAGAAGGACTCAATGCTTTCGTAGAGATCATCAATAACGGCTCTGCGACAAGAGAGAGCGTATTGGATATCTTCTTCGGAAGTGATGAATGGACTGCGATCAAGACAAAAATGGGCATCTGAACCCCGTGACAAATAAAAACTCAGAACTGTCTGATCAGTTCGTTGATGTCGCTTTCGTCAAGGAGAGTGATGTGTGTATTGACGACACGATAGACGCTGTCGCACATAGTAAGGACAGTCGGTCGGTGCGTCGTGATGATGAAAGTCTTGTCAGGCGATTTCATGAGGATGTTACGGAGGACTTCGCGCTCGGTCTCAACGTCGAGAGCTGATGTTGCTTCGTCCATGAGGATGATCGGAGCGTCACGAAGAAGTGCGCGGGCTATAGCTATGCGCTGCGCCTGGCCTTCGGAAAGTCCTTTACCCTTTTCCTTGACTTCGCTTTCTATACCTTCAGGTAGTTTCTTAACAAAATCCCAGGCGCATGCCATCTTGAGAGCTGAGATGATCTCGTCGTCAGTGGCATCTTCTTTTCCAAGACGCATATTATATGCGATGCTGCCTGACATCAGGGAGTTGCCCTGAGGGACGTAGGAGATGTTGATTCGGCTGAGCGGATCTATTGGCTTACGGGCACCTGACGGGAAAACGAATTCCATCGTGCCTGATGATGGCTCGACCATGCCGAGAAGAAGACGAAGAAGCGTCGTCTTACCTTCGCCTGAAGGACCGACAAGAGCTGTGATCTTGCCAGGAAGAGCCGTAAGTGATGAATCGCGGATGACCATCGTTTCCGGATCATAGCCAAAGTCGACATTACGAAGCTCGATCGTGACGCCCTTCTCAGTAAAGACGTCTGTACCTGTGTGCTCTGACGGCAGATCGATAAGTTCCCTGATCCTGTGCGCTGCAACTGAACCGTTAACGAACGTAGGCACCATGTCTGTCACACTCTTGAACGCGCCGGAAAGGTTGATCCTCTG
>JAGCGE010000148.1 GCA_017649745.1 Clostridiales bacterium
AAGGTAGTTAATACATCTGCATATGGTTCTGACAGAATCGTATTCGATACCAGCTATGTTGTAGACGGAGAGACGCTGTATGCCGACATCAGACTTGAGGTAGATCCTTATCCTGACGGTTCTGACTATATCTTTATGATCGGCAATGAGAATCCTCTTGCCAAGGATTACAAGGTAGTCGAGCTTACTGTGTCGCCTGACTGCGAGATCAGCGAGATCGGTTTCGCGAGCGTGATGATCGGAGGAGAATTCGCTGATGATATGAAAGAGTTCATCGATGAGCAGGGCTATACTACGGTCCTCTCGAAAACGATCACATACTACTACGCCATGGAGCTTGACGATTTCAAGCGTGAGACGTCTAATGGCTGGTTTCCGGTATATGGTCTTCTCTATCCGGTATGTATCGAAAACGGTCAAGTAACGAAGATGTGGATAACAGCAAGATAATTTTATATAATGATGTCGAAATCTCGGATTTCGACATTTTTTATGGAGCGAGGATGTTATGAAATTTAACAAGAAACTAACTGCCGAATTAATGGCAACAATGATGATCTTATCTGCAGGATGCAGTGATAAGAAGCCTTCTAAGACAGAAGACACAGAGGATACTAAGGAGATAACTGAGGAAACTACTGAAGAGACAACTGAAGATACAGAAGCAACAGAGACAACAGAGACGACTGCTGCACCTGAGCCTTCGACAGTTGTAGTTGAGAATGCTTACGAGTTTACAGAGGCTAATTTCCCTGTGCTCGACGGATCCACATCGACTAAGCCGATGGCTAGTGCGATCAAGAGCCTTCTTCTTGGCACCGACAGAGAAGCAGCTGATGCTTCGATGGAGTTCCACAAGACATCTAAGTCTTTTGAATATCTGATGAACGGCTCTGCGGATCTTCTTATCGTAGCTCAGCCTAGCGCAGAAGTTTTCGAGAAGATGGAAGAAGAAAACTTCGATTATGAGATGGAGCCATTTGCTTTGGAGGCGCTCGTATTCGTAGTTAATGAGAGCAACCCTGTTGACTCACTCACTAGAGAGCAGGTCGTTGCTATCTATAAGGGCGAGATCACGAACTGGAAGGAAGTAGGCGGCGAAGATAAGGAGATCGTAGCCGTTCAGCGTAACCACAGTTCCGGTTCCCAGGTTATGATGGATAATCTCGTCATGCAGGGTGAGGAGATGATGGAAGCTGACACTGAGCTCATGCCGGGTGATATGGGCGGACTTATCGAGGTCGTAAAGGGATTCGATAATTCTGCTGAGGCGATCGGATATACACCATACTATTATGCTACGAGCATGGGCATGGCAGCAGGTCTTAAGATCTTGAAGATCGATGATGTCGAGCCTAATAATGATACGATCAAGAGCGGCGATTATCCGTATATCACAGCTTATTATGTAGTTATCGATGCCAATGCTAAGGATGATTCTCCTGAGAGAAGGCTTTTCGATTGGATACTTGGTCCTGACGGCCAGAAGCTTACAGAGATGGAAGGCTACGTTCCTGCAAAAGGAGAATGATCCCTATGAAAAGAAATCTGTTTAAAATCACAACGACGGTCCTCATCGCGAGTATCGCCATGTCTTCCTGCACCTCGAAAAAGACGGACATTAAGGTTCGCCACAAAGAAGATGCGGAGATAACCGAAGAGACGGCAACAACAGAACCGACAGCGACTGAGACAACAGCTACACCGGAGCCGACAGTTCAGGTTACGACGACGAACGCATATTCAGATGCTGATGCTCCTATCGTTGTTAACTGGGATAACTATCAGAAAGCGGCTGATCCGAAGGATTCGTATTTGTATACACGTATGTCGGATGACTATATCTCTGAATTTACACCGTCTGGTGATTACGGCAGGATCTTTCCTTATTTAGCTACATCGACACCTGTACATTCAACTTATGGTGAGGAGGATTACATTGATGAATATGTAGATAACTACGAGAGGTCGTACGGTCTTTGTGATGAGAACGGCACGATAATCTGTGATCCGATATTCTCATCAGCGAGCAAGTCCTACCTGATGGATTTCTATATACTGGGCAAGGGTCAGCGTCCAAATAAGAAAATTGGACTCGCTAACACCGAAGGAAGCAAGTTTACGGGCTTGATCTACGAATATGTCGACTGTGACTCTATCGACAGATTGATATTCGCTAGAGGTGACGGTGAGCTGACTGTTCTTGATGAGGATCTGAACGTTATCTTGAAAAAGCCATACAAGCTTAACTTTAATACCTTAGATTATGTCGATGACGAGTATGATCTCGGATTCAGCCAAATGATCGACGATACCCACTATGTGATCGGATTAGGTCAGGGAGAAACTACGGTTCTTGATATTACGACGGGTAATTTCACAGATACCTTCCAGAGTGTGGGATCGGATTTCCTTGTCAGGTGGGATAACGGAAATGTTTACATGGCTGATTCTGACGGAAATCCTAAGAGCGATATTTATGATGATTTTGTCTGGGGAAGCGGCATTCCGATCTTCGGCAACGACGGGTATTATTATGGCCTTGACCTTGAAGGAAATGTCATCAAGGAATTAGGTAAGTGCAACGCTCCGCAGCGCAGATCAGCGGGTGACTATACATTTTTCTCTCCTGACGGAAAAAAGTTCACGCTTTACGATAAGGACTTTAATGAGTACGGAGAATACACTGATGAGCAGATCCTCAATGCTTATACCTGGAACGAGAATTGGGAAAACCTCAATAAGCCTTATGTGCTCGTTGACGGGAAGGTAATCGACCCTCTGACAGACGAAGTTCTCATGGAGGGCGTAACAGGCAGTGGTTATTGTTATTTCTATCTTGGCAAAGATATGTGCGCGGTGAAGATAGATACGAAATATACTCTGTCGAACGGCAAGACTTTTACCATATCGCAAGAATATAATTCTACGCTGCTTTTCGATGAGGAGCAGGACAAATACTACATTACCGACTGCAGAAACGATGCGCTGATCCTTTACAGCGTTGAAGATGACAGGACTTACATCATTGAAGATATACATGATTACTATTCGTCATTTATCGCTGACAACAAGTTGTATTACCGCGCTGGTGACGATTCAACGATCTATGATATTTCTGACTTGAACAATATTCAGCCGATCTTCCATTATGTTGCTACAGATCCGATGGGAGACTGATCAAAAACACATCAACCCGATGCTTCATCCATGAGGCATCGGGTTTTTTCATGCCTGCATTTTTGGTTGCATTTTTCTCCGTAATTGTTTCTGTGAGTGAGTGCAACCCCAGGGAGTAAAACCTCAAATCCCTTTCTGTCACATGCAGCCTGAGGATGCAAAAATCTTGAAAAAACGTCGGTATCTAAGACATCGGTCTTCTTGCCGGCCTCTTTTGAGTTCTTTTTTGAAGATATTTGCAACCCTTGGAATCAAACAAGAAAAGGCTTTCTTGACTTAGCCTACACTTGGTTGCAAAACCTAAAAGTCTCTATTGGCCTATGCTGCCCAAGGATGCAAAAAACTTGAAAAAATGACGGGATCTAAGGCAACAGACTTCTTGGAGATCGCTTTTGAGCTCTTTTCTGAAAATATGTGCAACCCTTGGAATCAAACAAGGAAAGGCTTTTTTGACTTAGCCTACACTTGGTTGCAAAAAACAAGAGAACACTTATGGAAGACATTATTAAGGGTTCAAAAATGAGAAGGGAAGAAAATTTGCAACCTTTTGAAGACGGGATCTTGAAATCCTGTCAGGAGGGGAGACTAAATTGTCAGAGACCTTTTAGGGAAATTGCCATTAGTTGCTTTTTGTTATAATATCAGTACGTTCGCATATTATAATTAAAAGCGGGAGAATTGGACTGAATGCTGACTGATAAGGAAAACAGGAAGAAGTTATTGTATTTCTTCGGCTTTTTTATAGTCTTTTATGCAGCATTCATGATCTTCAGCACAGTCGTCAAGCACATGGGTTATACATATCCTATCGGCGACTTCAGATTCTTTCCTCATGACAGGTTTAAGGATTATTTTACGATCAATCAGGCTGTTCAGGACCTGAATCCTTATCTGTCCGAATTAAGCAACTATCCGCCGATAATACTCGTTTTCGCATATTTCTTCTCCAAGAGCGGTGATCTGTCGGGATATGATATCAACTCGCTCCAGAACGCGATCTACGATCCGAAGATGAAGGCAGCATTCGTGCTGTTCTTCGTTTTATGCGCGACGCTCTTTATCGGCGTTTGTCTCTTTCATGCATTCATGCTCAACAAGGAAGAGAAGGGCATGTCACTTAAGGACAGGCTCAAGCGGTTCGCACTGGCGGGCGGCATCTCGTTCGCGCTCCTTTTGTCAGCGCCGTCGATCTTCCTTATCGACAGAGGTAATTATCTCGCGATCACAGTCGTATTATTCATGCTGTGGGCGGTATTCGAGGACAGGAAGTCAGAGAGCGTCTGGGGCGCGATCTTCGCGGCTTTGTGCGCTGCGACAAAGATCTATCCGATCTACATCCTTCTCCTCTATGTTTTCGAAAAGAAGTTCAAGAAGCTCATCTGGGCGATCATTACCGGCGCCGTTGTCACGATAGTTCCGATATTCTTCTTTAAGGGCGGTTATATCGAGAATGTTCAGGCTTTCATCAAGGGCGTTCTGGGATTCGGCGGCGGCGGAATATACTCCGTTTACTTCACAGTAGGTATCACGGGTGTAGCAGGATACATCTTCAGGGCTTTCGGAATGATACCGAGTGTCAGGTTCATCAAGCTCGCGTGGGTTGTAATGGGCGGCTTCATGACGCTTGTTGGTCTGCCGTTCCTCTGTAAGGAGAAGAAGACCTGGAAGAAGCTCCTCGTCATCACGGCTATGATGGTGTACCTCACACCGAACTCATACCTTTACAACACGACTTATATGTTCGGTCCGATCTTTGTCATGCTCATGAGCAGGGACAAGTCGGAGAAGAAGGACATCCCGTACTATATCATCAGCGCACTCCTTCTTGTTCCGAAGGCTTACATGTATATCGACGACCTTCCGGGAGTTATCCCGCTCGAATTTAACACTGTTAATATTGCCGTTGTATTCGACTCTTTGCTCTACTTCGCGCTCATCATGTGGTATTTCGCTGAGAAGATCGCGATCCTCATCAAAGAGGACAGAAAGGCAGTCGGAACCGGCAGTCTCACGTCACTTACCCTCTCGAAAAAGCGTTCGACGATCCTTAATGCTGCAGTATGCTTTGGCCTTTTCGTAGCTTTCGTATCTGTATGCCTTATCGTAAAGGACACTGTTCTCGCATGTCACGACTCGATCGCCGATTTCGTACAGGCGAAGATGGAGGGCCCGGCAAGCGGTTTCAAGAGTGCCTGGGAATTCGGACTTGCAAGAGGCCGAGTAGGAGTCGTTTTCCCGTGCGTTGTTTACTTAAGATATCTCATCAATGCCAAGGGCAACTTCCTCGCGATCTGGCTCATGCAGTATGTGCCTGTGTTCGCGAACATAGCGCTCCTGTCGTACATCATCGGTAAACGCCTGTCGAAGATCCACGGATTCTTCTTCGCACTGTTCTTCCTCGCGTTCCTTCAGATCGACATCTGGCACAATCTCATCACGAGCTATCCGCTCGACTTCATGTATGGACTTTTCATCATGATCGTCGGCCTCATGCTCTACGATTCATTCCTTAACGGCAAGCAGAACAAGCTCAAGTGGCTGAAACTCGCCGGAAGCGTATTCCTCTACTACGAGTCGCTCCAGGTATATGAGTCGTTCATCATGTCATCACTTATCTATGCAATCCTGGCGTTCGTATATGTGAAGAAGAACAAGAAGGGCATAAAGGACTTCATCATCAAGCTCCTGCCGCACTTCATCACAGCCGTCATCTACCTCGGCATTATGCTCTACTTAAGATCGCATCCTGTCGTAGATACGCCTGTTTCCCACATCGAGAAAACATCATTCAAGAGTTTTATCCTCCCTTATGGAGTCTTCACGATGGGCATGTTCCCGCTCACAGGAATAAGGATCATCGATTCCATCAAGAATCTTTTCGTGCATTTCTCTCGAAAAGGCGTCCTCATCGCATTCTTCTGTTCTATCGGACTTGGTTCGGCAGCCAGCCTTCTCATGGCAAGGTTCAGGAACATGAACTTAAACGAGCGTAAGGAAGAATATCGTAAGAACATTATCTTCATGGCAATGGGTCTTGCTTTCGCACTTACATTCGCGATCCCTCACGCCATGATCCCTAGCTATCAGGAGTGGGTAAATGTCGGCCACGTCGGAGGCTATGTTCCAACAACTATCTGTTACTATGCATGGTGCGTGGCTTTGATCCCGATGGCATCGATCTTTATCTATATTGCATCCTTCAGGTCAAAGAGGTTCAGGATCTTGTTCCTTGCTGGATTCACGCTCATCTGCTATATTGCAGCGTTCATAACATTTGGTATCAACATCTCATACAGGAACAAGAATCACGTAACGGGAACTGAGACTTCTCTCAAGGCACAGAACTTCTACGCTCTCATCCACGATGATTACATGCTTGAGAGAAAACCTAGATACATCTATTCACCTGACCTTATCGGTATCCACTTCGATCTTGAAGCAGACGAGGAGTTCGCCGAGAGTGTTATGGGTTATGATATGGAATTCATCAATGATCAGCAAGCAGCGATCGACGCTACTAAAGAGACAGGCGACATCGTAACTTATAAGTACGACTTTGACGCAGAAGTCGGAATGATCGTCTATAATCCTAATTTCACAGGATCTTCCAAGATGTGGATCACTTATGAGCCTGTCTATTTCTTCACGACATATGACGGAACATTCGATGTTTTCTATAAGACATTTAGGGGTGAGACTAAGTCACAGAGAGTTGAAGTCAAGGACGGTCAGATGGTCGACTTCAATGAGCAGGAGCCGATCTTCGTTAATTCGATCGATCTTGTAAGGGTCAGCTGATCTTCTCGTAATAGTTGAATGCAGTTTCTTCGTAAGGGATGACGTCGATTATCTCATACCCTTCGAATTCATCATTACCATCACAGAACTTGATAAAGTGCTCGCAACCTTCGATCTCTTCCATATTGAAGTGGAAATCCCTGCCGCCTCTGTCTCTTCCGAGCTCCATGAATACGGCTGCAGTTCCGTAGCCTGCGCCCTTGGTATCAGGCGCGATCCTCGTGTCGAGATCCTCACAGAAATCTTCGAAAGGCTTATAGTCGTAAGCTCCCGCATCATGCATGCTCTTAAGCTGGGATATCAGGAACTTGCCTTCGATACCGCAGAAGAACAGACAGAGCGCAGCGTATAGCGCGAGCATAGCGTTGATAACTTTGAACTTAGCCATCGACAGCAAAAGAGCGATGCCGACAACAAAGTACATACTAAGTATTCCGGTTCCGCCTGATGGATTATTCACATAATAAGTTCCGATGCCAAGGCCCATAACTCCAAGCGCGAGGAAGAGAGCACCTTTCGGCTCGAGCTCCTTCTGGATGTATACCGAGTGTATACCAAGCGTCGCACAGAGGAAAAGGACGATGAAGATATGAACATAAAGCGCATTTCCTGTATCGAGCTCTTTAGATATAGTATCAACGAATCCCTGTCCCTGGAAACCGATGAGTTCCCTGATGCCCATCGCGCTGCCGCCGTGGGTCAGGTTGTAGATATTAAGTATCATAAGGCTTCCTACAAGAGATGATGCAGCGGAGATGATAACTGACAGGAACGTGCTAAGAAGCTTCTTGTCCTTAAGAAGGCAGAAGCCGCCGTAGACTCCCCATGTTACAACACACACAGCGCCTGTCTCAGTGTTCCAGATGAGCGCCATCGTCGTGATCGATAGACCGATGAAGAAGAAACTTCTCCTGAATATCTTCTTATATGTAAGTAATGTAATAAGGAAGATAATGAGCGCAGGGAAGAACATCCTGTGCGGGAATGACTGCCAGTAGATGCTGTAAGCGGTAAGACCGTAGAGGCCCAGGCCGCCAATCGCGAAGCACTTAAGGAAGAACGGCTTGATCGTCATCATCATAGATGCTGCAAGGAAGATGAACGCAGCCGCAGTAAGGATGCCCATGATGATACCTATCGTGAAGGTGTTCATGCCGAATATCTTCATCGGAAGGTACATAAGGATCGAGTAGTGACCGTAAAGCTCGGATTCGATGCCGGTAAACGGCGCGCCGTAGTAGGTGTTGATGATCGAATCGATGTAAGCCGACGAATGGTAGATGTTGTAGCTTCGTCCAAAGGAGTAATGCGAGAAAGTGTTGACTGTCGAACTAGTAAGGAACCACAGGCCTGACATGAGAAGGGTCAGAGCCCAGAGAAGTATCACCTTTACTTTTCGAAAATGATCATGACGGACAAATACTGCGTAAGCCGTAAGTCCCGTCGTAAAGATCGTCGAGACGATAATGTACTTGATCGTGGTGCCGTACACGAGGTGACGGTAGATCTTGTAGTAAAGGATCGCGAGGATGACGACGAACGGTGCCGTGATGAGTATTTTCGAGATGAGGCGCGGCTGTCTGTTGTTGAACCTTCTAAGAAGGGTGTCGGCTAAGAAGAATGTTCCGACCCAGAGGAGCGCGAAGATGAAGTAAGCCTTGATGTTGCCGAGCGTGTGGATGCCGAGAGCGCCGTCAGGACTGTTGAAAGCGATGTACCTGAAGAGCGCTGCAGGTACCGTTCCTGCTAGTGTAGACAGGAGAAGATTAAATCTGTCGCTCTTGTGTTCCATCGGTCGCTCCAAAATTTTTTAAAAAGATTATACCATTTAATGAAACCTCCGTACTTCTAATCGTGATATTATAGGTAAAGGAGGGCGATACAAATGAAGATAGAGCCTAGACATGATTACAAAAAACCACTTTATGCAGTAGGAATGACAGCTATCCTTGGAGCTACGATGCTCATGGGAACAGCTTGTGGAGATAAAGTTAAGACTTCTCTTGAAGTAAGATCCGGTCACAGCAAGGAAGTAGAGCTTGACGGCGCTACAACTATTATTGAAGGTGACATCGCTGAACCTGATATCGACTATGCAGGCGAGATGGCTCCTGAAGATGATCTGGAACTTTCAGGCGACGTAGAGATAGCTGAAGGCTGATATATGAACCTGACACTGCATCTGACAGAGAACTGCAACATGGCTTGCAGCTATTGTTTAAGAGATAAGGCCCCCAAGGATATGTCCGTGGAGGTCCTTCATAAAGCATGCGACCTCGCTTTTTCCGAAGGGACAAAGGCGGGGCTGTGTTTTTTCGGAGGGGAGCCTCTTCTTCGAAAAGACCTGATATACGATGCGCTTGACTACTGTGAGGCGAAGTCGAAAGAGACAGGTATCCCGTTCAAATGCAAGATGACGACGAACGGAACTCTTCTTGATGAGGAGTTCGTAAAGCGCGCTAAGAAGGCGAACATGGGTATCGGCCTGTCGTTCGACGGCAAGGGACAGGACATCTCGAGGCGCTTCCCTGACGGCAGTTCGACTGCGGTACTTCTCGAAACGAAGGCTAAGATGCTTCTTTCGTATATGCCTAAATCCCTGGCGATGCTGACGTTGGATCCTAAGGCTGCTTCGACATTGTCAGATTCGGTAAAGTATCTGATCAGCCTTGGATTTACGAAGATATCGACGGTCCTCGCGTACGGCAGGAACGTTACTTGGACAGATGAGGATCTGGAGATAGTAAGAGTCGAGCTCAATAAGGTCGCCGATTTCCTGAGGGATGAATATAAGCAGGGCCGTAAGTATTACGTGGCACCTCTCATCAATAAGATCCGCGAGTGCGTAGCCGGGAAGAATCCAGCTGAGCACTGTCACCTTGGTGTAAGGCAGATGCCTGTAACTCCTGACGGTGAACTTTATCCGTGCACATCGTTCATCAAGGACGAGGACTACTTCATGGGTACCGTTTTCGACGGCATAGACAAAGAGCGCGTCATAGCGATCGCCAAGAGGAGCAACACTCCGTCGACATGCGTTGACTGTGACTTGAAGAAGCGCTGCACCAATTCATGCGGCTGCGCTAACAGGATGAACACAGGCCACGAAGATCAGGTATCACCGCTGCAGTGTACATATGAGCGCATGATAATTGAGATCGCCGACCGTCTCGGAGGCGAGCTCTACGAGTATAGCGAGAAGGAATTCGCTGAATTTTTTGCAAAATAGTATAATGGGCTCATGGTTTATCATGAGTCAGCAAAAGTCGACGGAAAGTCGATAACATTTACGAGATACGGGGAGTGGACCAAGGTCTGCTGCCTGTTTTTTCATGGTTTTCTCGCATCATCCGATTTTCTGCCGCCTGACGCAGACAGCGAAGGCATGTGCGTGATATCTTTCGACAGGCCGGGAATTGGTGAGTCGGATTTGATCGGAAAGTACACCATGGAAGGATTTTGCAAGATCATAACAGATATCCTTAAGGAGCACGACGTCGAAAGCGTTCATGTTTTCGGACACAGTGCGGGAGGATATTATGCGCAGGTCTATGCACAGGAATTCCCGGACATGACAAGGACGCTCACTCTCCTGAGCAGTCTTCCGC
The DNA here is from genome assembly GCA_017649745.1 of Clostridiales bacterium. Next base: position 10,587 of record JAGCGE010000148.1, read on the forward strand.
CTCTGAATTGCGAAGAGACGGAACATCTGATGACTGATGATCTTCGTAAAAGGAGATTGCTGGTCGCGAAGGCTAAGCTCCTTACAAGGTTCTACTTCGTGTCTGCCACTAATGTCATCAACAAGAAATGCGACAGTATCGTTAAGGATCGTATCGAACTGATGGCTCCTTTCGAGCAGGAAGTCTATCGAAAACACACAGACGTTTACAAAAACGGCCTGATCATGTCTGCGACGAAGAAAGGCAAGGGCGCTTTCTATGATGCTATCGCGCTCTTCTCTCCCAAGCCTCATCCAGTGATCGATCCCAAGATCCCCGTTTATGTATGGAATGGGGAAGCTGATACCACGACCACTGTAGAATTCGCAGAGTATATGAGTAAGGCTTATAAGGCTAAGGAACTTCATGTGATCCCTGGGGGAACGCATATGATGTTTTTCGCCGTGTGGCATGATGCAGTAAAAGAGGTAAATTGTATAAATAATCTTTAAGATTTGGTATAATAATTTGATAGGAAGATAGATAAGGAGCTGTTATGTATCGGGAGAGGAAAGGACTTAGCAGCACAGCCGTTAAGTACATCTTGCATCTGGCTGTCTTATGCTTGATCGGCATCGGTATCAATGTCGGAATGTCGAAGCTTGTCCGTGTGACAGGCATCCCTCTTTATCTTGACGCCATTGGAACCGTTATAGTCTCATTTGTCGGCGGCGTTCTTCCGGGTATAGTTGTTGGTCTTGCTACCAATTTCATCAACAGTCTTTCAGATTATTCCGCTATCTTCTATGGCACATTAAATGTCATGATCGCAGTATGTGCTGCATTTTTCACGAGAGACGGATTCAAAAAACGTAACATGATCCCTCTTGTCGTATCGCTTTCGATCATTGGCGGTATTCTCGGATCTATACTTACGTGGTTCATATATGGCTTTGGTTCTGAAGGCATTACTGCTGATCTCGCTAGGAAGTTCTATGATACCTGGTGCGGCAACAGATATATCGCCCAGATGTCGGCGGACTTCCTGATCGATCTGTGTGATAAGACTTTAACCGTCGTCATCGCTTTTATCGTGGCGCGATTCATATCAAAGAATTATATAGAATGGCTTAAGGGCTTTGGCTGGCAGCAGTCCAGGCTTACTGACGAGCAGCTTAAGAAGATCAACAAATCTCACGTAAGGCAGATGTCCATTAGAGCGAAGATCTTGATCCTTCTTTCTGTGGCGATCGCAGTCATCGCTATTGCAGCAGTTACAATAGGTTATTACATCTTTAAGCAGAGCACGGTAAGTGACCATGAGCAGTTCGGTATGGGTATCGTAACTAACTGCAGTTACTACCTTGATCCTGAGATGGTCGATACTTATATCGAGCAGGGTGAAGATGCCCCTGGATATAAGGAAACTTATGACTATTTCCAGAAGTTCCAGCAAAGTTCCGACGATATCGAATATCTGTATGTATATCAGATAAGAGAGGACGGCTGTCACGTCGTTTTCGATGTTGATACTGAGGACTTAGAAGGCGGTAATCCGGGAGACGTAGTACCGTTCGATGAATCATTCGAAGAACTTAAGGATGATCTTATCGCAGGTAAGCCAATAGAACCTAAGGTAACAAACGACACCTACGGATGGCTCCTTACGATCTATAAGCCGATCTATAACAGCGAGGGAAGATGCGTATGCTACATAGGCATCGATATCTCGATGCATCAGCTCGAACACAGCATCTACGGGTATCTTGCTAAGCAGGTATCGTTGTTCCTCGGATTCTTTATCCTCGTTCTCTGCGCAGGTCTCTGGCTTGCTAACTACAACATCATCTATCCACTTAATGCGATGTCTTATGCGGCTAGTGCATTTGCTTACAATTCGACTGCCGAACGTAACGAGAGCGTCAAGAGGATCACGGATCTTCATATTCACACGGGCGACGAGCTAGAGAACCTCTACACGGCTTATGAGAGAACTACTGTCGAGAGTATGCTCTTCCTTAATGAGAGCAGACGTAAGTCGAAGGTCATCGATAAGCTTCAGACAGGACTTATCATGGTACTCGCAGATATGGTCGAGAGCCGCGACAAGGGAACGGGCGACCATATCAAGAAGACGGCAGCTTATACGAGCATAATCCTCATAAGGCTTAAGGAGAAGGGCGAGTTCCCTGATATCATCACAGGCTCTTACATCGACGACGTTGTTAAGTCAGCGCCTCTCCACGATATCGGTAAGATCAGCGTTCCTGACGCGATCCTTAATAAGCCGGGAAGGCTTGAAGCATCAGAATATGAGATCATGAAGAACCATACAGTTGCCGGTTCCGATATCATCATGAAGGTTATCGATAACGTCTCGGAGGCAGGTTATCTTGAAGAAGCCAAGAACCTCGCGAGATTCCATCATGAGAAGTACGACGGTACAGGTTATCCGACAGGCCTTAAGGGTGAGGAGATACCTCTTTCTGCGAGAGTCATGGCCGTGGCAGATGTTTTCGATGCCCTCGTATCCAGAAGAAGCTACAAGGATCCTATGTCATTTGATGAGGTCATGCAGATCATCATCGACGGTAAGGGCACGCATTTCGACCCTAAGGTCGTGGACGCTTTCGTGGACATGAAAGAGGAAGTCAGAAGCGTTGCTGAGGCTTTCAACAACAGATAAACCATCAAATTGGCGCTTTTTTTGGCGAAAATGACGAACGCGCCTGACCTTTGATCCGTGATATAATCAAATCACTTGAGAAAACCCTGAACAATGGGTTATTTGAGTGTTTTTCGGCATTTTTAATCACAGTTAGAGGTACGTATGGAATTCAAAGTTGGTGACAACGTTGTCTATGGTGGCAACGGTGTGTGTAAGATCACAGAAATCAAGGAAATGAGTGTCTTTTCTGGTGCTCCCCTTAAGAAGTATTTCGTTCTGGAACCGATCTTTACCAAGCAGTCCTCAGTTATGTATGTTCCTTTGGACAGCGAGGTCATGCTTGCCAAGATCCATCCTGTTATCGACAAGGAAGAGGCTTTGTCCCTCATTAAAGAACTACCGAACAACAACATCGAGTGGATCGAGGACAAGAATCTTCGTAAGGACACATTTAACACCATTGTGACAAAGGGTACACGCATGGAGATCATGGGCGTTATTAAGGCTGTAATCTCCCATCAGGCTGAACTCGTTAACGAGGGCAAGCGCCTGAACATGCAGGATGAGAAGACTCTGACGGATGCTAAGAACCGCATGAATGCAGAGCTGGCACTGGCGCTGGACTTGCAGCCTGATGAGGTTCCCGAGTTTATCAGAAAAGAGATAAAGATCGCGATCTAATCGCGATCTTTTTATTTGTCGGAAATCCAGTTCCTACTCCTGAGATATATGTCGCCGCCCGGTAGCGAAAATCATTTTTCGACTTTTTTCTAAATGGACGGTACAGATTTTACAATTTGACTCAAAAAAGTCCGAATTTTAGTAAAGATTTATTTGAAAAAATGGTATATACTCTATGAGTGGAAATTTGGGTTTCCACTTAAAAAAGCAGATGGTATGGTTTTATACCCTGAAAAATACTATAGAAAAGAGAGAAAGATTATGGCAAAAGTTGATTTGACCAAGTACGGCATCACCGGTACAACAGAGATCGTCTACAATCCTTCTTACGAGCTCCTCTTCGAGGAAGAGACAAAAGCAGGTCTTGAGGGATACGAAGTAGGT
>JAGCGE010000149.1 GCA_017649745.1 Clostridiales bacterium
AGTCCTGCCTGAGCACCCCGACAGATATGAAGCGTTGAATAGACATGTGTCTTGCTCCATTCCATGATCTGTGTGAGCTCTTCCCAGTACTTAACTTCCTCGAACTTCATCTGCTCTACAGGCGCACCTGTAATTATCATTCCGTCATAGTAGAGGTCCTTTATCTGATCGAAAGTCATATAGAACTTCGTAAGATAATCCTCTGCAACATGCTTAGGAGTGTAAGATGCCGTACATAAAAGGTCTACGTCGACCTGAATAGGCGAATTGGAAAGAGAACGCAAAAGCTGCGTCTCTGTCGTTGCCTTATCCGGCATCAGGTTAAGTATCACTATTCTTATAGGTCTTATGTCCTGTGACAAAGCCCTGTCTTCTTCCATAACGAATATTCGCTCATTCTCGAGTATCTGCTTCGCAGGAAGGTTAGTTGCTATTCTGATCGGCATTTATATGCCTCCTTTATCCTATTATCAATTTCCTATGAATTCCAACAAGATGGAATCCTGTGGCACTCTGGAAGGATCACATACAGGGATCTTCTCCAGATGCTCGACGAGCTTACGTGCACGACTGAGTGCTTTCGAGAGGTCTGCAAAAGGCTTGTTAACGTTACTCTTCTGCATGAAGATGCTCGGCTCGATGGAATTATCCTTAACCTGAGCAAGTGACTCCTTAAGGTCATGAAGCGCCAGAGGAGCAATGATGAGGCTCTCGTAAGCCAGGAATGAATTGATATGATATGTCGCGCTAGTAAGGTAATCCGAGTAGTAATTCTCTTCGGACTTCTCGATCATCGGCCAGTAGTCGATGGTCGACAGCGCATGTGCTGATCTGTGTCTGTAGTCACGGACGATACGACGGAGAAGTCTGATCTCATTGCTGTCCATAAGCTTTGTATCGCAGAAAACGTTACCGTAAGGCATGATGAAGATCTTAATGCAGTTCTCATCACTGATGTTACCCGATACACGCTTGTTAAGACCGTGAAGTCCTTCTACAACGAGGATACCGTTCTCCGGAAGCTGGATAGCCTCTGAAGGTGCTCTCTCCTTCGACTCTCTTGTATTGAAATCAAAGAATGGAGGACAAACCGACTTACCTTCCATAATTTCCTTGATGTCCCTGTTGGCACGCTCGAGATCGAGTGTCTCGATAGTCTCGAAGTCAGGTCTTCCGTCTCTGTCATATGTGAGATCTGTGATCTTGTAATAGTCATCAAGTGAGAGGAAAGCAGCTGGTCTTCCGGCTTTACTTAAACCTTCTGCAAGATGCATCGTGAATGTTGTCTTACCTGAAGATGTAGGACCGGAGATAAAAACTGCCTTGATATTGCTGTTATTGCAAGCTTCGTCGATAGCAAGCTTGGTCCTCTCCACGAACAGTGCCTCGGACTCTTTGATAAAACTGTCGAGCTTCTTGTGTCCTAAGCTCTCTTCCAAATCTTCAACCGTGATATCCAGTCTGTCCTGCAACTGAGCCATATTACTTCATCTCCAATTCTTAAGTATTATTTCCTGCGGGCAAAGAACTTACGAATAACAAAACGCGCGATAATGTAGTCGTATCCGTACTGAACGAGTCTGTAGATAAGATAAACTATACCAGGGATAAAGATCGCAGCGACAGCCCAAAGGAAGATAACACCTACTACGTGGATACCGCCTGCAACCACACCCATGATGGTCGCAAAAGTTCCTGCCGATTCAAAGAACTTCATCGTATATTTCTCGAGAGTCTTATTCAGATAATCGATCATGAATGTCTGAAGATCTCCGGACTTTACGGTAAGTCTCGGAAGTATCATAGATACCGTAAAGCCGACTATAAGCACATGCTTATAAAGCTTCTCTAATAAAACTAATATCTTGCCCCACAAGGGCATTCGATAATATCTGAAACAAATAAATGGACAAGCGATAAAAAGGATCGCGAAGATGACTACCTTAAGGACATTGATGCCGCTTAATACAGGGATGACCTTACCTGTCCAGTAGGAGAATATTACAAGGCAGTCGATAAAAAGGCCATACAAAAGGAAAAGAGCCAGGTGCTTCCTGTTCTCAAAATCCGTATCGCTCCACAACTTTCCAAGGAAAAGTCCCTCTATGTAGTCCATTAAGTCCTCCGGTCAATGTTTAAAACAAGAGCATTTTACCATAAAAAATGCTTATTATAAAATGCAGGTTACCGTCAGCGAAGACGGAACGTGCATGATGTCAGCTTCTCGATAAGTTCCTTTAGACTGTTCCAGTCGTTCGGGAAATGCTGACATGAAGTGGAAGAAAGTGTCTCCCCGTTATCGAAGAATACCCGTATCTGCCAGATAGACGGATTAGCTGTAGGATGTCCAACATCATCCATATCGCCCTTGTTGTACTTGATCATCCACTCAAGCATATTCGTCTTAGGAAGTTCTTCCTTAAGATACGCGAGATTCTCTGTGCTTATTCCGCGCATAAAGTTGTTATTCCACATATAACCGTCATTCCAGGTTATCAGCTCTTTTTGGAGATCGAACTTAACCTTAAGTCCTTCACCTGACGCAGAACTTAAGACCACTTCGAACTGCAAAATGTTTTCATAACTGACTTCGCTTAGATCCTTAATCATAAATACCTCTTATGCCTCTTCATCTACGTGCTCGATCTTTACAGCAAAGATAGAACCCGATTTAGTTCCTATAACAACAGTGTTTTCATATATTGCAGGGGAGGCATCGAAAATAATACCGTTAGTGGTCTCATCTGCCGTCCCTATTAATCTTGAAGTCTGGATATGCTTGATCCTCTCACCCTTAAGTGCATCTACGAGGTGGATCTGGCCTAAGCTGTCACCAATAACGATATAGGCATTGCCCTGATCGTCGTAGATATCCACAGGTGAACTGTAGGAATAGATATTCATGTCATAAGTCCAAACGGATTTACCCGTATCCTTTTCGAAAGCTACGAGGGCGTTACCGCTCATGAGTCCCTTCGTCATGCTGAAGGAGAAGATAATGAGATTGGAGATGCCCTTCTTGCCTACGATCGGATTGCCGAAGCAGCCGCCGCTCTGGTCAGTGTCTGAAGTCTCTCCGTTATATGTATAGCATGAAACTGAGTTCTGCCATTCTATCTCGCCTGTAAGGCCGTTAAACTTGTATACGAATGCGGCACCTGAGTATTCACCCTTACCGCCCTGCTCATCTACTTCTGTGCAGACATAAACAAACGGAACGCCGTTCTCTTCTTCGATGACCGGTGATACATCAGTATCGTCATCGAGCTTATGCTGCCATACCATCTGAAGGGTATTAAGATCGAGGCAGATGAGATCTTTGTCATTGTCACAGAAATAACCGTAACCGTTATATATCGCGATGGAGCTCTCTATGCCGAGATGGCTTCCCTGTGAATCGCTGAAGATGTATTTGTACTGGCGAAGCTCAGGTGAGATCTTGATATCTGCGCTTCCCATTTCATACTGAGTATTAAGATCGAAAGTGTAGACCATGCCGTTCTCTGAAGGCCAGATGAGCGTATCAGAATCACCGTCGATGATCGGTGATGAATCGCATGCGCCCCAGTTAAGTCTGTAAGCGCTGTCATCAAGTCCGTCCGAAAAGAAGATCCTCGATCCGTCGATAAGCGAATAGATCCTCATTCCGAATCCTGAATCGCCATTATCGTCACCCTGTCCGACGTAAAGAAGAGGATAACCTCTAGGATCAACTGCAGGTGTACCCTTAATAGATGCGCCTACATCGATAGGATCTCTTGTCATCGCACCGTCTTCAAGGTTAAAGAAATAGATCTTACCATCGAGCGCTGCTACTATAACTTCCACGAGGTCTTGATCCTTGAAGCTCTCGTAGATATTCATGCTTCTTCTTACTGACTCGTTCCACTTAACGATCAACGGCTGTCCTGTCCAAGCAACGCCTGACCATTCAAAGCTCATAGTGGAAGCAAGCTTTGTTCCGACACCTGAGAACTCCCATACCTGTCTTAAACTGTTCGGCTCGTGGATACAGTAACCGAATGACGCACAGTTTCTGAAGTTGTTGCCTCTGTATGTTGTAATTCCCGGAATGTCTGAATAGAAAAGAGGATCTCCCATCTTGATCTGCGGATCTCTCGAAAAGTCATTAATGACAGCACCGTTTTCGATAATGGTCTGAGTTACGCCTCTTGATAAGACGTCACTGTCTGTACTGATGCTTTCCGGATCTGATACTGAGGATCCTGAAGCTGTTGCTGGATAAAGGATCGGATTCTGATCGTCCTGGAGCGGAGGGATCGGTGTAGGTGTAGGTGAAGCTACTACGATATATGCTGAACTGACTGTGTTCTGGGGCTTCTTATCGTTCTTCGCCCACGGCAGTCCCTTCTCTTTGTAACACACAACTGCGAGCACAAAAGTAAGGATAACCATCAATATGGTCACAATAACAACGAGCGGCGCAAATCCCTGATTAGGATCTCTGGACGGCTCATGATACGCATTATCAGAATCGATATACTGATCTTTGTATTGATCTTTGTTATTCATACTCCAAACCCACAACTGTTTTTTGCGAAAAAACTCCCTTAAATATAGCAAATTTCGAACTTATTCTCAATGCCGAAAAATAAAAGTCAAATTCAGTTGATTTACGGGTTACATATATTATAATTCGGAAGCGATCTCTTCGAGCTTTTTTAAACGGTGATTCATGCCCGATTTACCTATCGGCGGATCCATCATCGAACCCAGTTCCGCAATGGACGCTCCGGGGTTATCGATCAGCACCTGAGCGGCTGCCAAAAGTTCCTTTGGAAGGCTGGCAGATTCCTTCGAAGAGAGAAGCTTGATAAAGAGCTGTGTCCTTCTCGCGCCTGCGTCAGCCTGACGTCTCGCGTTGCCCGAATCGCAGTTAACAGCGCGGTTTACCTTGCCCTGGATCTCCTTTTTTACTCTGATGTTCTCGAATTCGAACATCGCTGTATTCGCACCGATCAAACCGAAGAACGTCGATATGGAATCTCCTGATCTGAACCTTATGACCGTCGTCTCCCCTCTTACGGTGATCGAAGGCTCAATATCTTCGCTGTGAAGCATCCAAATGATAAGCGTTACGGCGTTGCTGTTCTTCACATGAAGTTCGATCCTGTAGCTCTTGTCAGGATCAGAACAATAGCCGCAGGCAAGAAATGCGCCTTTCAGGAAATTTCTTCGAAACTCCACTGAAGAAGACAGCATATCAGCGCTCTTATCCGTAAAACACATCGAAAAACATGATAAAAAATCCTGAAGCGAACTGTCGGCTACTTCTATTTTCGAGCCGGTCTTAAGAGAAGTTACCTTATGCTCGAATTCAAGAAGTGTCATAAGATTCGTGATAAGATCGGCCATGTCGCCTTCGCATTCTACTGACAATGCGAACTGCTGGCCTTTTGTGGGCTTGCCAACGCAGAAAATCCCTGCCAGGAGCGCCTGACGCTCAGTAAGCTGCTTAGGGATCTGGCGGATGACTTCGGCTTTAACTTCGCGGCTGAAGCTCAGATCCATTATTCTTTCTCCTTGGCGTATTTAGGATCCTTGTCGATGTCCCTGTGGTGGACGCGAGTCTTGAATCCCTTCTCCTTAAGATAATCGTTCATCTTCTCTGCGATATAAACTGATCTGTGGCGGCCGCCTGTGCAGCCAACACCGATATGAAGACGTCCCTTGCCTTCCTTGATATAAAGCGGGATAAGGAAATCTGCGAGCTGTCTCATCCTGAAAAGGAAGTCACCCGTCTCTTCGAATCCCTCAAGATACTCGACTATAGCTTGGTCCTTGCCGCTGCACATCTTAAGTTCAGGAACGTAGTAAGGGTTCGGAAGGAATCTTACGTCGATTACGTTATCACAATCGACCGGAAGGCCGTATTTAAATCCGAAAGACTCGATAAACACTGACATTCCCGTATTCTGGTCGTCTTCGATAAGAGAGCTCAATTCTTCTCTTAAAGCAGGAATGGCCATCATAGAGGTGTCGATTACGTTTGTCGCGATACCTCTGATTCCTGAGAGCATCTTACGCTCCTGCGCAATAGCCTCCGACAGAGAAATATCCTTCGACAGCGGGTGTTTACGTCTTGTCTGTCTGTATCTTGATACGAGGACCTGATCGTTTGCCTCAAGGAATATGATCCTGTAAGGACAGCCGACCTCGGCATTTATCTTCTTCATAGCTTCGCTGAAGCCCTTCAAGAGCTCCTTTGATCTGATATCTACTACGAAAGCGAGCTTCTCGATACCGTAACCTTCACCACCCTGTCCCTTAAAGAACGTCTTGGTAAGTTCAGGCAATATCATCGGTGGGAGATTATCTATACAGAAGAAACCCTGGTCTTCGAAGAAATCACACGCCTGGCTCTTTCCTGCTCCCGACATTCCCGTTAGGATTATCAATTCCATACTTTTAAGCCCCCTTCTCCCGATCAGAAACCGATCAATCGGACTTCCGGCTCAAGCCTGACGCCGCTTGTCTCTTCGACCTTATCGATAACATAACTGATCAGTCTGTATATATCTGTCGCACTTGCCGTGCCTCCGACATTAACAACAAAACCTGCATGCTTGGCGGACACCATCGCTCCACTCTCGTCGAGCGCGAATCCCTTAAGCCCAGCCTGCTCGATCAGCGCACCTGCAAAGTATCCTGTCGGCCTCTTGAACGTAGATCCCGCACTTGGCATCTCCAGAGGCTGTGAACTTGTGCGCTTGTTCTTAAGCTCATTCACATAATCCATGATAGCCTTAGGATCGCCCTTCTTAAGTGACGCCTTCGCCTTGATTATGATCATTCCGCTCTTCTCGAAAAAACTCGTCCTGTATCCGAATTCACAATCACTTCCAGCCATCTTCCCGATCGTAAGTGAAACAGGATCGATGTATGTGACTTCGGTTACTATATCTTTCATCTCGCGACCATATGCGCCCGCATTCATAAATACTGCACCGCCGACGCTTCCCGGGATTCCACAGCAGAATTCCGCGCCTTCATAACCTTCGTTTGCGATAGTGTTTCCGAATGCTGACAGCAGTGCTCCTGCGCCTGCTTCGATCACAAGTTCATCATCATTTTCGGAGATGATATCAAGCTTTGAAAAGCCTTTGCCGATCTTGACCACAAGACCGTTGAATCCGTTATCGGAGAACAGGATGTTCGAACCGTTACCGATAATGATGGTCTTAATCTCAAGTTCTCTTGCCGCAGACAAAAGATTCTTCAACTCTTCTTCAGTCGAAGGCTCCGCGAAGTATCTTGCAGCACCGCCCGCCTTAAACGTGCAGTACTTCTTCATACTTACATTGTCTTTAACAAGTCCGTCAAAGCCCTGTTCAGCAAGCTTCAAAGCCAGATCCATCAGATATTTCCTCCAGGGAACACGCGAGCGACAAGATCCTGCGCTGCATTGTAACCCATTTTCTTAACACGATAGTTGATAGCCGCAGCCTCGACGATGATAGCAAGGTTACGTCCAGGTCCTACAGGGATCGTGATCGACGGAACCTTGATACCAAGGATATCTGTCGTCTCATCCGTAAGACCCAATCTGTCATATGTCTTAGTCTCGTCCCACAGTTCAAGGTTGATAACAAAGTCGATACCTTCCTGCGGCTTGACTGATGATACACCGTACAATTCCTTAACGTCCAGGATACCGATACCTCTGATCTCGATAAGGTGTCTTATAACGTCAGGAGCTCTTCCGACGAGCGTTGTATCAGATACTCTTCTGATCTCTACCTGATCGTCTGCAATAAGTCTGTGACCACGCTTAACGATCTCAAGAGCCGTCTCTGACTTACCTACGCCGCTCTCACCCAAGATAAGGATACCTTCACCGTTTACCTCGACCAAAACGCCATGCATACTGATCCTCGGAGCAAGCTCAAGGTTCAGGAACTTAATGAGTGCACTGTTAAACTGGCTCGTTGCCTGCTCTGTCCTCAAGATCGGTACATTAAGCTTTTGAGCTGCCTCGATGACCTCTTCATGCGCCTCATGATTTCTCGTCAGGATAAGACAAGGGACATTCTTTTCGAAAAGGCCCTCGATAGCCTTCCTTCTGCTCTGCGAAGTAAGATGCTCCAGATACGCGTGCTCCATGTTACCCATGACCTGGATTCGGTCAGGACCAAAGTGATCATAATAACCTGCGAGCTGAAGTCCCGGTCTCGTTACGTCGGCAACACAGATCCTCCTCTGCTCGATATCGCCTGTATCATAGACGACTTCAAGGTCAAAGTACTTAACGATCTCAGACAGAAAAACACTGGAATACGGCATCTTAGCAACCCTCCCGCCATTTTGAATCAACTTCTTAATTCTATCATTCATAAAAAAGCCCCGCAACGCACCATCATGCATTACGGGGCAATTGTAACCTTAATGTTATTTAAAACTCGACCTTAACGTCGTGCTCCTTGCCGTCATCGAAAAGCGGCAACTTAGAAGACTCATAAGCAACTCCGTCAACAGTTGCCTTGAATCCGTTCTTAGTTCTCTTGAATCCCTCAGGCTTAGTGATCTCGATATTGTAGATCGCCTTACCGTTATTGACTGTTACACAAAGCTTTATGTCTTCTTTTCTAAGAAGAGGCTCACAGATGAAATTCTCAGATGTGAACTCGATACCAAAGCATGAGAACAGGCAAAGGAGAAGCCATGTAGAAGTACCGGAAAGCGTAGGTCCGATGTTCTCACCTGTCTCGCAGTTGTTGTACTGTGTACAAAGTCTTGGGTTACCTGCTGTAAGGAACGGAGCCTTAAGTGTTCTGTATGGGAGGATACAGTCGATTACCCAGTAAGCCTCGTCGAGGAGTCTTTCTGCAAGAGCATCATCCTCAACTTCCTTTGAAGCCTTGAGCATAGCAGCTGCAGCCATCATATTAGCGTGCTTGAAAACACAGCCGTTCTCACGGTCGCCAGGATAATAGTGTGCTACGTCGATCTTAGGAGCGATCTTGCTGTAGTCAACAGTAGAACAGAGTCTGAAGCCGTATGGTGACTTAAGATACTTATCCATGGAATCGAGCATGCTGCTGATCTGAGCCTCGCTTGCACAGCCTGCAAGTACAGACCATGAGAAAGCATTGAGGAAGTAAGAACCAGGAGCGTCCTCAACCTGGAGATTATCGCCTGCTGCACCAAGATACTCAAGCTCAGGCTTATTCTTTCTGTTAAAGAGTACACGAGCGAAGAAGTCATTCTTCCAAGCGTTCTCGTTAAGATCCTTATAAAGCTTCTCGCTTATAGCCTTAAGTTCGTCAGCATAGCTGTCACCGAAATGTGTGAAGAACTTTGTAGCGGCATCAACAGCAACTTTAAGAAGGAATCCGTTCATTACAGACTCTGAATATTCAGACTCATAAGGAACTTCGCCGTAAGCCTTACCCTTAGCCTTAAGCTGCTCTTTGTAAGCTTCGATCTTATCAGCACCGCCGATACAGTCAGGATCTACTCTCAAGCAGTCATTCCAGTCAGCTCTGTCAATGAGCGGAATACCGTGGTTACCAACAGAGATCTTAGCGCTGTATGTGATGATAGCCTTGATCGTATCAAGGATCGAACGCGTGTCATTTTCTGTTCCTGCAACAGGGAGTTTCTCCTCAAGGAAAGCATAGTCGCCTGTGAGGCTGACATATCTGTCGAGAGCCTGCAAAAGCCAGAGAGCGTCATCTGACCACCAGCCAGGTTCTTTACCTGTCCAGTAGAAGTTGTGGTTAGCAAAACCAGCCTCATGAACATTTCCAGCCCACTCGCGAAGGAGCTTTCTTACGAACTCCTGCTGACCCATGCTCTGGAAATAGTACATGGAAGCGAAGATATCCTGGATCTCTCTGAAGCCGATCTCTCTATAGCCCTTCTGTGTCCAGTCAAGTGATCTGGAAACGAATGTCTGATAGAAAACCTGGAAAGGCAGGTTGTTATTAACGTAAGCCTCGAAGTTTTTGTCCTCGTGGCTGATCTTCATATAGCTTGAATAGTCCTTAGTAAACTTGATGAGCTTAGCAAGTACCTCAGGAAGTGCTTTGATATCGCTAAAGCGCTTGATGACTGCCTCGATCTCTTCTTTGATCGTTACATCATCTACAAAGTTCTCGTTGAGCTTATCAGATGAGAGGCATGTAAAGTTGTCTGCTCTTACCTCTGCGCCTGCCTTAACTGTGAATGGTGTTGCAAGAGCAAAGAAGCCAGGACCTTTTCGAGAAGGTCTGCAGGAAAGATGTGAGATAAACTCAGGATTCTCAAGAGAACCGTTACCTACGAACTCACTGTACTTAGCGCAGTATTCCTTAGGAAGGATAACCTTGTCGCCCTCATGTACAAGAAGTGTGTTGAATCTGATGTTTCCCTTAGTCCACTTCGGGTTAGGGTTAAAGCTGATCGCAGCGATGTCATCATTCTCATCAAAGAAGACCTCAGACTGTGCTACTACTGTAGAGAAGATAACGTCCTCACGAAGAGCATGTACTTCACTTGTACCGAACATACCTGTGTATACGATACGAAGATCTCTGTCCTTGCTGCCGTTATTCTTGATCTCGATCATCTGTGCTTCGCTTGCAAGAGGAAGCTTATCTTCCTGAGGAAGGATGAAGATCGTACGCTTAACTTCAAGTCCATCATTCAATACATAAGAGATCTCTGTCCTGTTCTGTGAATGAACTGTCTGAACCTTAACAAGATTCTCAGCTGTTGCTCTGCCGGAATAGAAAATCTCCTTGCCGCCCTCTGTAAGATAGAACTGGCGGTTAGCAGGGAAACCGTTCTCTTCAGGAAGGTAGTCCCAACGTGTAGCAAGAACCTGTGTATCTGCATGAGCTCTGAAGCATCCGCCTCCGAGCCTGTCAATTGCACTCTTAGGTGTGCTCTGGAGCGGACGGTCAAATCCGATCCTGTTACCGATAAGAAGATTTGTGTAGTAGTGTGGTCCCGGTGCAGGTGTAGAAGGATCTGCGATAAGTTCACCGTTCTCGTTTAAGATACCGCCCCAAGTCTGTGCTTCTTCGATCTTAGCCTTGACCTCAGCAGCGATGTCACTTGAAAGATTCAACTCACCGTCTTCAGTAAATGCCTTTACCTCACCGTCATAGCTGAAATGAATACTCTTACCTTTGCTAAAGATGTCACCAAGGAAATCATAGAGTTTCTCGTCCTCTAACAATACTGAGGTGAATGGTGATTCGAACTTGAGTCCTGAAACTCCGATAATCTGACCATTCAATCCAACGTACTGACTGCTGATCTCACCTTTTGCCTCTGGAAACTTCTCTTTAAGGAGCGCTCCTGCAGGCTTTTGCTGTTCTCTAGCTTTCTCGCCTCTGATAAGTATTACACAACCCTCCATATAATTTTTTGCCCAATAAAATAATCGCCTCAGCGAAAAACGTTTCGTGAGTTCATTATATAAAGCACTGCGGACACTTGCAATAACTAAAATCCAATCTTTTTTATAAGTTTTGTTAAGCTCTGCAGGAATCCGTGGACTTATTTGCCTCCAAACGTCAATTAGGTCCACCAATGCGTGGACTTAATCATCGATTTTGAGCAAGAAAGTCCACGGAACACTGTTGAATTTCTTTATTTTTTTCCAAATCGTTGTTTGCGTGGACTTTCTTAGCTTCTACAGAGGGTTTAGTCCACAATTTGGTGGACTTTTTCGTCTGTTCAGGACATTTGGTCCACGCGATAGACAAACCAAGACAGTATCTTATCCAGGTTATCGATATTCAGCGGATAATCCTTTGTTTCCATGGTCAGATACAACTTATCTCCAAGAAGAATATTGTGGTCACTGTAAAGATTGAGTCTCCACATGTTCTTTGAAACGTATTCCGGGTCATCCATCATTCCAAAATGCTCTAAATACACTTCCCTGCGATTTTTTACATCAAGTATCGTAAAGTCCGGATGAATGACATCATAACCCAAACGAAGTTCTGCCTCATATCTGTAAGGTATTCCGAGATCAAAGAGTTTATCGGCGATTATCAATTCTGATTTGGATCTGACCAGATCGCCTTTCTTGGTCTTGTAAGATGCGTTATCAGAAGAATAGATCTTTTGCTTATAATCTGCATTTATCCATTTGTCTATGTATTCTTGATCAGATTGTCTAACCGGCACAATAAGACGGCGGCGATTGTCACCATAGGAACCTATTACTTCCTCAACGCAATTTCCCGGATATAAAGTAAGCGTCGAATTCAAGAAATCTCGTTCTTTAGTTGCACTTTTGATGATCTTGCTGTCATATGCTTTTTGAGCATAGATGTGCGCTTCTGATTCAGTCAGAGCTATTTTACTGCCATCTCCGTTGACAAGGTAGTAATGTGGGATCCCTCTTGTTCTGTCAATCTTCATATTGCCTTCAGGAGCCTTTGCAACAGCTTTTCTTTTTATGTCTATCAGTCGATCCAGGTTGTTGACTCTGGTCTTCAGTGTCTTGCGAATATCGTCCATTCTCAGCCCTTTCTTTTTACCTTATAGTGGTTGAAGGATCGAATGCAAGCGAAATAGTCTCAACTTTTGAAAATGTGATCGGCTTATTCTTTCTCGAAAGCAACCAATCCACAATCATACGGATGATCGAAAAAGTAAACGTCCTTACCCTTGGATCTGTACATCAAGAGCTTAATGATGACAAGTATGTCGCCGGCACCGGCAAGAGTGTGGAAAACGCCGAAGAGGAACAACGGCATATATCCAATAAAGATAGAAGCGATCATCGGGCAAATACCGATAAGAAACATAGGCATGAACGTTCCAAGGATGTATTGTCCTTTCTTGAGCGGACTAGCGCATGTGCAGTATGGAGTCAGGTATTTGACGATGAAACCAAAACGGATATCCTTTAGACCATTCTCAGCCCCAAAAGACCAGAACAAGCCGTGGATCAGTTCGTGAATCACGATGAAGATCATTAATAAGCCCGCAAAAATAAGAAACTCGCTCGTGCTTGGGTTAGAGTATTCTCTGTTGATCATGAAGAAAGCAATCGCAGCAGGAACACACGGAATAGCTGCAATAAGTGTGCCAAGAAGATTAGCTGTAATGATGGAAACAAGAATATCTACTCTCTTGTACCCTTTTTCAACAAGTTTGCCTGTCCTCTCAAGAAAAGCATCGTATCTTTTCTGCTCTGCTTTTGTCAGTTGTCTTGTCGGCTGCTCCATATTGGTATTCTCCTTAGCATTGTTGTTTATGCATTAATTTAAATACCCATAGATAAAAACAACGTCAACAATTGTTTAAGAATTCTATAAGTTTACTAATTAGATCCTTCTTCAAGTTAATCGTTCTGTAAGATCGGCTGACACTTGTCGAGAATATCTTGTATGTCGCTCATATCCTGCCTTGTGCCGTTCATCCTGACGTACCCGTGAATATCATAGTAATCAGGTTTATATGCCTGGAGATTAACTGCATGAGGATCAGTACTTCCGTTATTACCTTCGATCGTGTATATGATGTTATTTTCTATATCTACACCTACGACTATTCCTACATGATGGAAATTTTCTATACCCTGATCAAAAAAGATAAGATCACCATTATTGGGGAAATAGTTCTCCTTCTCTACATATCTTGCTCCAAGTGAACCTTTCATATTAGAACAACCGGCCCAGCTTTTTCCTTTGTCCGTTCTCCACTCTACTGCAATATCCGGGGTAGCTCCTCCCCAATAATCGCTTCCATCAAGAAAATCACTTTGTGACAAGATCCAAGTAACATACATAGCACACCAGTAAACACCTGATTTATCAAACGGAGCATATTCCTCATTGATAAAGGAATTCTCATATGAAACTTCATTGATACCGAGTGTTGCTTTGCATAGATCGATCGCGAAATCGAGTTTGTCTACTTCACCATCCTTGATCACTTCCATACGGTTCATCAAGCTGGCCATTTGCTCCGTCGATTGATTAGCCTTAAGAGCATCCGTCAGTTGATACAAAAGATCGTTTTCTCTGTTAGTCGTAAAACGGATGTCAACGAATCTGTTGACCAGCACGTTCTTTATCAAGCTGTCAGTATTTGACTTCGCTGAAGCTCCGTCTCTTTCGAAAGCTTCCTTAAGACTTGCCAGCTCACTTTCGCCGTATACAAGTGTCCTGTAATCGTAGATCTGCTTGTCGGTCATGCCAAGCTCTCTCATTCGATCAGTTACCTTGCAATAGCCGTAGATGTCGTTTTCAGTTATCTTGCTGACATCCATGCCCTTTTCTGCGAGCATGTCCATATACGCATTCATCATCTGTGTATCGATCTTTTCATTTTTAAGTAGACGGTCAATTACATATCTGTACTTGAACGTCTCCGCGTCAGAATTCCTGATCTCTTCTTCCAGGTATTTCAGGCACTTATCCTGATCCGCGCTAGAGAACCTTCCCGTGATCGCTATGTCATCGAAAAGACGATGCTCGAATATCATCTCGATCCTGTCATCGATCCAGCTCTCATCGTGTCCCTTACTGACCAGGTAATTTCTTATCACAAAATAATTAGAGATATCGCTGTCGGAAACATTCGTCTTTCCATACTTTCGGAAGACCATCCTCACGTACTCGGAAGTGTAAGATCTTTTGATATCGTTATATGGCTTGAAAACATTAGCCATCTCGATCGGAGTGATGTCTTCTATTGTTTTCGCGGTAGAGAAAAGGTCAGCGAGATTACCCATCGACTGACTGCACCCTTCCAAGATTGAAGAGAGATTCTCGGCTGAGACATATATCTCGTCAGTAACCAGATCGACGCTGTCTGCGAACTGTACTAAAATATCGTGAAGCTGCTGGAGCAAGTCCTGAAGCGTAGTGACATTGTTCTTGCCATGCTCTCCTGCCGAATCAGCTGTTAAGGCTACGCCATAAAGTTCGCCCGGAACTCTCCATGCACTCTTGGGGAGCGGCGACATGCTGATAGCTCTTTTAAGCACCAGAATGCTATTCTGTGTCTCTTTTAAGTGTTCATCTGAATAATCTCTTGTACTCATGTCCTGTAATAACTAGGTGTTTCCCAGTTTTCTCCAAAATAATCAAATTCATCTTTGCCTTTCGAACAACCAACAAGATTGTCCCTCAGGTCAAAATTAGCTGTTATAAATTTCTTCTGTTCTTCAGTAAGTTCTACGGCTCTCTCAGATCCGCCCATGCTGATGAATGCGCCTACTCTGTCACAATCCTTGGCGTAAGTCTTGATCCTGACACCGTGCTTTCCGTCAGACGGTACCTCAACGTCATCGTTAAAATTCTCACCTTCGCCGAAGTCACTGTAATCATGTCCTTCGATCGGTCCGCAGGTATTTCCCTCTATCGTATAGAGTTTGTCCTCGTCCATGCCGATAACTATACCTATGTGGTATCTGTTCAGATGATCCTCATGATACTCTCTGAAAAGAACCAGATCTCCCTTGACCGGTGTGTACCCTGTTCCGACATTATGATATCTATCGGGACCGCACTTCTCTCTAACGAAGTCAGGTCCTGCGAAACAATAATCTGGTATGGCATTCTCAGGCGTGATTCCCTCAACAAGATCGTCATTCAGAAATCCTGCTTTTTCGAGCATCCATGTAACGAACAGTGAGCACCATCCCGTGCCGTTCTTGTCGTAGTAATCTCCATAGAAAGAAGCAACTGTTCCGTCTGATACATAACCCAGGAACAGCATCGAAAAATCAATCATAAAGTCGATCTTCTGCTGAACCGAAACACTGCTGTCAGTGTTGTATTGATAGATGATATTGTTGATCCTGATCCTCTCTTCAGGCGTCGTCCTCGAATAGAAAAGATCCATATACTTCTGGATCTGCGGAGTCCTCTTCGTACCGAATATCTCTTCCTTGCAGAACCTGTCGATATATTCGTCGATAGGAACGTTGGCATATGAACCGGCGTGGAGATGTGCCTGATAGACATTACTGAGGTTGATACCGCTATACATGTCGTTAAGTTTCTTGTAGATCTGTCCGTTGGCGATACCGAATTCTCTCATGCGATCGACAATAAGCAGATAAGATTCGATATCTTGGTTGGACTTAAAGCCGACACCTTTGTCGCTAAGCGCGTCACGGTATAGCGAGAGGATAGTCTGATCGAAAAGACCATTCTTGCCTTTCAGGTTGTGAACCAGAGTCATGTACCTGTTCTTCTCGATATTCTCGTCAGAGACAAATTCTCCGAGATACTTCAGACACATACTTTGAGAACTGCTGGCATTTCTGGTGTAGTAGATATCGTTAAGGTAGCCTGATGCGAAGATCATATCGATCCTGTTTAAGATCCACTCTTCGTCGTGATCTTTCAGAAGTGTATTGTATGCGCAGGAAAAACCGCTCAGATCTTCATCTGTGATATTGGTCACTCCTTTTCCGTGGAGCAGATTCCTGAAGAAATCTTTCTCCTCGTCGCTTAAAGTGTGGTTTTCGAGAAGGACCTTGGCGAAGTATCTGACATAATTGTCGTTAGCCTCATGCAGGGGCTTGAAGATATCACGTACCCTGCCCTGATCGATGTCTTCGAAGTTCGCTGTAGTGACGCCGTTCAGAAGATCGGCAAGATTACCGACTGTTTCCACGATGGAACCAAGGCTATCGGCCGTGACCTCGGCAGACCTGTAGATCTCATCCGTGACTTCGTCGACCTGAGCATCAAATCTTGTGAGTTCATCGTAGAGCTGATTTAGCTTTTCCTTGATAGTTACTATGTCGTACTTTGCAGCAGAAGCAGCATCACGCGACAACCCGAGCACAGTGTAACACTCGCTCGGGATTTCTCTTGATGTTACTTCCGGTAATCCCCAATAACCGTGTAATGAATTCGCCAGATCTAAGACATGATGTCTCTCATCATATCTGTACTGATCTTCGTAGTATCTGTCCATTTCCCCAATAGTCTGATCAATTAGCCCTCATCATTAGGAACAAAGCCGTCAGAGCAAGCGATGAGGATGTCTCTGAAGTCATAGCCTTCGATGATGTTTCCTCTCTGATCCTCGATGAACCTAGTACTTTGTTCTTCTCCGCCCATCTTGCAGTATCCTGCAATTCTTCCATAGTTGCGCGGATAGGACTTGATACGGATCTGGTGATGTCCGTCATCAGGCAGACACTCGCCGTTCCTTTCCGCTTCCGCAAGCTCTGCCGCAGGATCATCTGTCTGGAAGATTGGAGCTGCCGCATTACCTTCGATCGTATATATCCTGTCATCATCGACACCGATTACGATACCGATGTGATAAGTATTCACTTTATCCTCATAATACTCTCTGAAAAGAACAAGGTCGCCGTTGAATGGCTTGTAGCTCTTATTCTCGTAGATACCTGCAGACCTGAATTCGTTTTTGTAGCCAGGACAACCTGCCCAGTATTTCTCTGAGATGGCATTTTCCGGAGTAACACCAGGAACAACAGAACCGTCCAACAGACCGCCCTTATTGAGCATCCAGTATACGAACATCGCACACCATGCGTAGCCCTGCTTGTTACCGCCCTGAGCATCCTTACATACTTCACCGAAATATGTGTACTGCCACTGACGCGGAGTGCCTTCTGAATCTGTATAATGATCGCCAGGAATATCTTCGTATCCGACGTATCTCTTAGCGAAATCGAGGACGAAATTGACTTTATCCTGAACAGGAACATCTTTACCCTGCTTTACTACCTGGAAGTAGTTGAGCATCTGAACTCGATCTTCTTTTGTCGTGTTCTGATAGAGAACATCAAGATAACGATTGGAATGCTCTGTATCTACCTCACAAAGCTTAAGGAAACGATTACGGACGAATCTGTTGATCGTCTCATCGATACACATCCTGTGGGATGTTCCGTCATGGCTTGCAAGATCATGTGCAGAAGAGAGAGCTGTTCTCTCGTTGTTATAGTAGTAATCAGTGCTGTCGAGGATAAGATCATCAGACGCACCTGCACCCTTCATTCTCTTTGCAACATCAACAAAGCCGTTAACTTCTTTCTCTGTGACATTCTTGATATCCTTTGCATCAAGGAACTCAAGATATGTATGGAGTGCAGCTGTGTTGAAAGAACCATCGAGATTCTTAAGTGTATCCAGATTGAGCATATGCTTGAAAGAATCAGGATTAGCTGCTTCAAGTGACTTCGTAAGGAACTCAAGGCATTTGCCCATATCCTTAGAAGAGTATCTTGCAGTCAATGCTATATCATCGAAAAGATTATTCTTGAAAATAAGTTCGATCCTGTCATTGATCCATGACTCATCATATCCTTTGCTGACGAGATAATCGTAGATCAAGAGGTAGTTTGCCAGATCTGATTCACTGATATTCGTGATTCCGTACTTAGAGAGGATCATCTTGGCAAATTCAGTTCTGAACTTATCAGTAGTCTTGCGGATAGGCAGATCGTCATCAGCATTAGTCTTCTTAACATTCTTGGATTTGTTATTCTTAACGGAAGAAATACGTGTGCTAAGTTCCGTCATTGTTTTCTCACAAGAATCAAGGATCTGGCAGATATTTTCTGCAGAACGCACGATCTCATCAGATACTTCATCTACAGTTTCATAATATTTGTGAAGCGTACATACGAGATCATCCAATTTAAATCTGATACGACAAATAGCTTCTTCGGAGGTATTGCAGGCGTACTCACACTTTTCAGCAGTCTCCAATAAGTCTTTGTCGAGATCACCAAGCAAAGATAATGTAGCATGCATCCTATTAGAAGAATCGATGCTGCCGATAAGCTTGTCAAGCTTTTCCCAGCAGTCATGTCTGTCTTCATCCGAATAATATCTCACTGCACTTCCAACCGAAGAAGGAGTGCTTAATTCACTTACACTAC
The DNA here is from genome assembly GCA_017649745.1 of Clostridiales bacterium. The sequence goes on from JAGCGE010000149.1 coordinate 18,851, forward strand.
TTAATGTGGACCTTATCGGCGTACTTAATGATTGTACAAAATATGTATTTTTAACTTCTTTTGAGCCCATATATTACTTACTAACCTTTGTTGCAGTTTCATTATTTGTAAAGTTGGAACTAACCGTTGTAAAATACTTGCCGGAAGCTTTGTAAAGTTCATCCATCTTCTTTCCAAGCATATTCATCTTGTTGATACAAGAATTGATGGAATCGATAGCATCACCTTTACCAACAACCTTCGGCATATTCTTGCTAAAAGCAGGATGCATCGAGGTTAATTCTTTTCCATACTGACCCAAAAGATCATAATTGACATTTGTCTTTGCATTTGCAGTAGTTTTCTCACCAGCCATATTCTACACACCTCATATTTCTGACATTCGTCTAGCGATCCTGTCTTCTTCCTCAATGATCTCGACATCGATCCTTCTGATCAATGAATCGATCATCTGTGATGTTCCATCAAGTGTGGAACGAAGGCTCTGAAGATCGCGAATCATCTCGGTTACCGCAGTATGAACTGAACTGGTGTCATCCGCGCCAAAACTTTTCTCTTCTATCTCTTTGTATTTGTTGATAAGGTTATCGAGATCATCCATGAGAACAGCGCCTTCACTCTGGATCCTGTTACGGTCTCTTACTGACTCGACGTTTACTGAATCTATTCTACTCATTTGCTTGTTGCCGCCTCCCCTAAGTTATTTCTCTGCATAGCAATAGCACAATAAGCTTGATCGAAAACTTCATCTACCCTAGCTCTGTCCTTTGAATGAGCTAAAGCTTCCAAAGCGCTTTCTACAATAGGGGAACTGTGCCTTATACTACTTGCTCCACGCGCAAAAGTATCTAAGCAATTTTCATACTCTGCTCTACTGGAATTAACTGACTTTTCTATTTCATCAAGAAACCCAGATTTCTCTTCATCTGTCATAATCAATACCTTCCTTCCATTTCAACATTTCGATATTATCAAAAATTACATACAATCGCAACAATTCTCTGATATTCCAAGTCACTCTTTTCGAAAAAAACGATTTACAGATTGTATTGATCTATCGCTTTTCTCAAGAGTTTTATATTGTCTTTATTAAAACTATCATCACCTTCAAGAGCATCAACGTATTCCTTAGCTTTAGTTATTGCTGCATTATCTCTGGAAACACCAGCGTATTTTATGTATATGTTTCCTAAGGAATATCTGCAACTATCGTATCCATTCACAGTCATATCTGAACTATTTGCATCAGGCTTATCGCTGGTAAGTTGCTCTAAAACACTTATTGATTTTTTATAGTAGTCTAATTGTGTTGTTTCAGGTTCGATGTTATCACCTAAGTTTTTATATGAATTTGCCATATAGAGAAAATCATAATCTTGTGAAAGACCATATTTATCAACAACCAATTCGTACCACTCAATAGCCTGCTGATAATATCCATTCTTATCTTCCTTCCTAGCATTTGTGCCTGCAAGATAATTGGCACCTCCGAGCGTCAAATACAACTGATATTCACCGCGAAAATCAAGATCTTCACTATCAGAATTTTCTAAGAGTTCTCGCGCCTCGACACCTAATTCTTGAATACGATCAAAAGTACTCTTATTAGTCTTGTTATATTTCTGTGGATTAGAAGAAAGAGTAGTGATCAACAAACTATAATTCTCAAGTCTTTCCTTAGTTGTAAGATTATTACTGTCTCTGGTCTCTTTCTCAAGTTGATCCAAAGCATCATTTATCTCTTCATTATCGACTAAGCTTGAATCACTGGATTGACTCTTTGCGATGACAGAATAATACTTTACGTTAGGAAATGCCGAATCTCCAGCTTCGATAATGTATTCGAAATAATTGATCGCGATAGAGTTGTAGTAGTCTCCCGTTAACTTTAGGCACTCACAAGCAACATCATATCTTAAGGTGATATTATCATGCATACTGGATTGAGGATTATCGATATACTTACACATACTATCGATAGCCTTCCTTCTCAACTCATCAGAGTTTTCTTCTCCATCCGTAGGAAGTCTTAGATCAAACATTCTCTTAAAAGTACTATAGTCAGCATCATTGTATTGAACCGCCTCAGCAAGATAATTAGCTGCTGTTTCTCGACTATCACGAGAGGTAAGTTTGATTTCATATGCCATATTCGTAAGACGCTGGTATTCGCTGTATTTATTTTGTTGGATCCTAAAATATCCCCACACGCTGACACCTGCAAACACAACAGCCAGAATGAGACAAACTACGAAAGCGAGGACTCTCTTACGCATCTTTTCGCGATATTCCGAAGAAAGCTCCGTGATGTGCTCGAGGTCTCCGAGCATCTCGTCAGTGTTCTGATAACGATCCTTTGGATCATCTGCAGTAGCCTTGGAGATGATGTACTGGATACCTTCTGAAAGGTTAGGATTGATCGTTCTTACAGGCGGGCAGGCATTAGGTGCTTTACCAGGAACCTTACCGGTTACGAGGTAGAACATCGTGCAGCCGAGGCTGTAGATATCGGTCCTCTCATCAAGAATATTGGAACCGCTCTTGTACTGCTCAGGCGCAGCATAACCACGAGTACCATAGCACTCACCATCATCGCGTACACCACGCTTACATTCCTTTGCGATACCAAAGTCGATGAGCTTAACTCTTCCTGATTGAGAAAGGATTATGTTGTCAGGTTTCATATCGCGGTAAACGATTGGATCAGCATGAACAGTATGAAGATACTGAAGAATAGAACAGAGCATCTTACTCCAGCTGATGAGCTTCTCTTCACTGATAGGACCTTCCGACACGATGAGCTTACCTAATGAAACACCGTCAACGAAATCCATTACAACGTAGTAGTCCTCAAAGTCCTCGATTCGGTCAACGATACGGGGGATATCAGGATGATTCAATCCTGCAAGAAGTTCGGACTCTTTCTTGAATTCCAAAAGCTCAGTAGAAGCATTATTCTTCATGTGCTTAACAGCCCAATAAGAACCGAGATTAAGATCACGGGCAAGATAAACTGTACTCATGCCGCCGTGGCCGAGTTCAGTAAGAAGTTCGTACCTGTTCTTAAGTACCTTACCCATCAGTTAGCCTGACCTTTCACGGCAGGAACCGAAGCGAACAACGTCTTGATCTTTAAGATCTCAGAGCCCTTGAGGTAATAGCACTCACCAGGGAGAAGAGCCTTGTTATAAGTACGCTTAACAGATGCAGGAACGATCGTAAGCTTGATGTCGTCAAGGTTATCGAAGATGAGCATATTAAGGTTATCCTTAATGCCCTTAAGGATCTCGTTACCGCCGTAACCTACATTCTCATTCGGTACATCATCGAAAATAACGCAGACGCCGCAGTTCTTGTACTTGGTTATCAAGTTCTTGTAGATGGCCAAAGACTCCTTGCTGGAAGCAACTGACGCGAATATGTCAGGGTTGCTGATCAAGAGGATCTGGAGTGCTTCTGAATCACTGTTGTATTCACCGTTACGCATGCGATCATATCTCGAGACGAAGATCTCGTCGAGAGCAGCAAGAGTCTCGTGGATCGAATCAGGATCCACTGAGTAAGACTTGACGCGCTCATTCTCCTTAAACGATGCGAATTCCTTCTTGTAGTTATCGATAAGATAGATATCTGCAAGGAACCCGGAATCCTTCTCTACAATAGAGCTCATTATCGAACGCAATACATTTGTCTTACCTGTAGAAAGCTTACCTCCGACTGCGAGAACACCCAAGTTGTTCAGGTCGAGGACAAACGGACTTACGTCATTGAAGTCAAGACCGACATTGACGTGTGAAGACTTGCTGTAATCATCACGGTTGAACTCAGGGATCATAGGCTTCAGATATACATTAGGCATCTGAACAAGTCTAGGAACAGCTGAATCCGTGTACTTCTTGTTGCACTCGTCAATAAACTTGTGGATGGACTCTGCTCTGTCGATCTCTCGTTCACCCTCAAACGCGAGATATGTCTGGCACTCGTATAATGTTCTGTCGATCCTGACGAGGCTTCGTCCAGGAATATTCCTTGGTCTCATCTTTGTCGATCCGAAAAGGAACGCATACTCAGTTTCTTCATTACATGCAAGCGATATTCTCGTAGGGAAGTTCGACAGATATCTGTAACCGAAACCGGTCGTCTGAGCATTAGCTGCAACGACGCAGATACCAAGTGATGCACCTTCACGAACGATCTTAAGGAACGGGTCTTCAACTGTTACGTAAAGTTCCTTAACGATGTTGATATTATCTACGATTACAACGATCTGACGAAGGTCCTTGTAACCGCCGTCGAGGTAAGATGCAAACGAGCTGACACCCTTTGACGAGAGTTTCTCTTTACGCTGATCTATCTCAGCATAGATGATCCTGAAAAAGCTCTTCATCTTGTCATCTTCGTTAGGAAGGATGACCGTAC
>JAGCGE010000001.1 GCA_017649745.1 Clostridiales bacterium
AGAGGAGATAAAAGCAGGAAATATATCTGACAAAGTTGATACAAGTAAGCCAATAGCTATCGCTGGTTATTCTATGGGTGGATCTGTTGCTCTTTATGCAGGTGTCCATGATCCTGATACTTTCTATAACGTTGGTTCCATCAGCCCATCCTGGTGCTGTTACAACGGAGATGCCGGATATGTTAAGAAGGCATCCGATTTGGTCTTCTCACAAGACCCGGAAGGTCATTTTTTCATGTCATATGGTCAGCGAGAAGAAGATCAGTTCGCCAAGAATGTTGACAGATATAAGACAGCGATAGAAGGCAATGGAAAGAATAGGAAGGATCTGTTTGAGTACAGTGCCTATGACAAGAGTTACGGTGGACACGGTTGGACTGTATTCATGATGGGTACATTCGAGTTTCTGTATAGCATGAAGAATGATTGTCAGCCGACGATCGAGATGATCGATACGGCATGCAATAACAAAAAGACTGGTCTTTCCGGTTTTGTTCATGTAACCGGAACAGCTAAAACAGGAAATACACTTACAGCAAAAGCTGTAAGTAGTCCGGCAGATAATTTCAACTATCAGTGGCTCCGCGACGGTGAGCCAATAAGCGGTGCCACATCTGAGACATATGTGCTTACATCTTCTGATGTAGGTAAGAAGGTAAGATGTAAGGCTACGGATAAAGACGGTAAATATGCAGGATATATATTCAGCAGTCCTGTAGTAGCCGAATCTTCTGCACCAGCTCCTACGATAACCACAAGTCCCACAATAACAACGAAGCCATCGGTTACTACAGCACCTTCTACAGACGGAAGCAATATTCCGACTCCGAGCGGAAGCAGAGGAGCTTCTTCCAGAGAGAATATCTCCAAGTTCGTTGATAATATCTACCTCAATGTACTTGGCCGCGAATCCGAGCCTGACGGTGCACAATTCTGGTTTAATGAACTATGGAATTTCAAAAGTTCAGGTGATGAAGTTGCATTGGGATTCATAAACAGCGCAGAGTTTAATTCACGCAATCTCTCTGATAAAGAATTCGTGGGTGTACTCTATAGGACATTCTTCGATCGTGAACCTGATGCTGACGGTGAGGCATTCTGGCTCAAGTCACTTTCAGACGGATCTCTTGACCGTAAGGGTGTTGCCAACTGCTTTGTATATTCACAGGAGTGGGCAGATACATGTGCAACATACGGAATACGCTGTGGAGGAAACATCAAGGCCAAGGTGAATATCACACCTTCGGATTCTACATATGCATTTGTAGAGCGTATGTATGTAACCGCTCTCGGAAGAGAATCTGATCCTGAAGGAAAAGAGTTCTGGGCTAATGAACTTTCCAACTACAGATGTACAGGTGAGGAACTGGGAGTACAGTTCTTCTTAAGTAAAGAAATGGAAGATCTGAAACTCTCTGATGAAGAGTTTGTAGACAGACTTTATAAGACATTTATGGACCGTGATGCTGAGCCTGACGGCAAGACTTTCTGGCTTAAGAGTTTATCTGACGGAGCATCCAGAAAATCCGTTGTATTGGGCTTTACGAGAAGCGCCGAATTCATAGAAAGATGCGTTGAAGAGCGCATTATGCCATTCTGATCTTTACTTGTCGCCGTGCCGATTTTGGTGCGGCGACAAATATGTTTTATTTCGGGAAAAACAAATTGACTTTTGATATTCCGGAAACTACACTATAAACGTCTCCAATAATTTTGGGTTTGGGTGATTGGAGACAGGAAGATTTGAGAAACTGAGTGACTGGAGTTATTTAGTTTTTTCACTACACAATCTAATATTTTGAACGTTCCTGAACATTTTTGGGTTTGTGTGCGAGGGGCGTGAAAAACTGAAAGACCGAGTGACAAGGGTTATTTGGTTTTATTTCACATTACAATTAACAGCTAGTATTAGGGAGACGCTTTTTTATGAAAGGAAGATTGTTGAAAATTCTGTCTGCCGTCATAACTGTTCCGATCCTTGCGACATCAATGATTTTCGCGACGGATGTTCAGGCTGCGGGCAAAACTTACAGTGGAACCAAAACATCTGATCTGGGGACTAGAGATAAAATCAAGAATGAGGGTGTTTATTTCGAGCCTTCAGCTGATGGAAAATATCCGGTTATGATATATTTCCATGGTGCATCACAATACACCTCCAATGATGATTTGGGAAACCTGCCGGATAGATTATTGAACGATATGAACAAGTGGATCGATAAGGGATATTGCGACCCTATGGTAGTAATAACCCCAAGGATCACCAAAACAGCAGACTGGGGAATCGGTGACTTCAAAAAATACTTTAAACGAGAAGATAATACTAAAAGTGATTTTGATATACTGCTCGAACAGATCCTGTCAGGTAGTGGAATAGGCGAAAAAATAGATACCAGCAAGCCTATTATCGTAGCAGGTTACTCGATGGGAGCTTCGGCAGCCCTCTATGCGGGTACACTTCATCCTGAAATTTTCTATAACGTAGGTGCGTTCAGTCCGTCTTATTGCTACTACAGAGAAGACGGTTGGATACAAGATGCATCCGAGATTGTATTCTCGCAAGATCCTAATGGACACTTCATGTTGTCTTACGGTATCGGTGAGGGAACAGGCTACTTTGATGAAAATGTTAGAAGGTATATTGATACAGCTAATAACAACGGCAAAAACATTAAGGATCGATTCAAGAAGAGGGTATACATTTCAGATACCGGTCCGCACGGGTGGGCATGTGTGTTTGAAACCGGTACATTTGAATATCTGTATTATTTAAAATACGATGTTCTCCCTGATGAGGAAACTACAGTAAATGCAGTATTTGGCATAGTAACGATAGAGGGAACTACGACTGTTGGTAATACTCTTACTGCAAGTCTTATGTCTTATTACGGTGTAGAGAATTACTGTGGTTATCAGTGGTATCGCGAGGATCCTTCAACAGGTGCTTTTAATGCCATAAGCGGTGCTACATCAAAAACATATACTCTTTCATCTGCCGATGCAGGCTGCAGGATCAGATGCAAGATAGTGGATACGAGAGAAAAGCCACCACAAGGTAACGGAAAGTCTGGTTATTCCTTTGCGACGACAGCTGTAATCTCTTCGTCGCAGACACCTTCTCCTAAGGCGATCACGGGAACAGTATCTCTATCCAGCACCAGCCCATGTTACGGTATTTCTGTTCAGGCGATTCCAAAAAACAGTAATGCCACAAGTTTTAAGTATCAGTGGATGAGAGGTGATTCTGCGATCAGTGGTGCTACATCTGATTGGTATGCGATCACAAAG
>JAGCGE010000150.1 GCA_017649745.1 Clostridiales bacterium
GTGGCAAACAGAATGACAAGCCACAGGTCGAGCTGTCCGCTGGCAGCATGATAGGCTGCTGGTGTGACGACAAACTCAGAGGGCACGGGTACTACAGTGCTCTCCAGCAACATTAGAAAGAGGATGGTACCGTAGTTGAGGTTACCTAATAGGGATGTGATAAAATTCATCGTTTCTTAATTTTTGTTTCCATACCAGTGTAACGTAAAACGATCGTGATTCAATCCTTCTGAAACATAGTGAGTATTGAAACGTATCCCTGGTATGTTAGATACAGCTTCTACTATACTACTATCTGGATTTCGATCGATTACTATTATTTCATAAGCTATGGTTTGCTTGTAAACCATATTGTCAGCATGCTGATTAGTTATACTAGTTCTGGAATATCTTATGCAAGGGTATACCATATTAGTATTAACCGGAGGTTGATAGTACACATTATTCGTAATTGTTCTTAACAATTGATCCAGATCAGCTCTGTTGGCCATTGTACTTACCTCCTAACGTTAATAGTAATCTAGGGTATTGAACCTCTACATCAGTTACCTTCCATAGAGTACCCATAAATTCAACATACTTAATGTTTTGGAAATTCGAGATGATGTACGGATCGGAGAGTATACTGATCTGATTGGAAATATTAAGTTCACCATTGACAGAGTTACTATCATTCCAGCGTCTAGTATTTCTTATAATATCACCAGTATATCTCTTTTCTGTAATCTCAGTATTCCAAACACTAAGATCGCCTTCTACGTCTTCACCATAGCCGATAACACCACACCATCTCATTTTGAATTTCCTCCATTCTTGGACATTAACCCTGACCGTTTTCTTCCTCACAAATGAGGCTCTTCAGATTAAACTGAACTGTTTCGGTCTGGTATCCGTCTGCACTCGCCACGACAGTAACTGTCTGCGAATCCTTGTCTCTAATACGAAGAACAATATCACCATCTGCATCCAGAGTAACAGGATTGGTAACCTTAACACTGATAGTAGCACCAGTAACATTAGTAACCTCTGCATGAAGTGCAAGGTAGTTACCCTGCTGCTCCTCAGTCTTAGAAGAGAAACCGGTGTAATCTTCAACATAATGAAGCGTACCAACGATTCCTCTTCCACTGATGGATACAGATTCCTGCAGGTCGTTAACATGCTTACCAAACAGATCGATAGAGTTATCAGTAATAGGTCTTACGACAAGCTTCAGCTGGGGTTTTTAAAGGGTTCCATAGCGTCATGCATGGAAGGCTCTTCAGAAGCAGTTGTAGAACCTGCACGGAGTACGATAGCAGAGAAAGGCTTAACAAGTGCGCCAGAACATCTGGTCTCCAACAGGAACTTCTGCTGGTTGTAATCAATATCAAAATCATCAAAGAAATTGATCTCTCCACCCTTATCTGCACCGCAATCGTAGTCAGCAAGGTTAACAATAACTGCATATACAGCCTTGTTATCTTTATCAGTAACGTTCTCCATCACAGGAACGGTAACGATTTCTTTTACACGAAGAGCAGTTGCCAGCTCAGCCTCGGTCTTGTACAGCTTATGACCGATCTGATCCTCCAACAGAAGCATATCAGTAAGTACATCTTCCGTTGTAAACATAATAGGATTACCAGAACCGCGATAGTTCTTACGAGATTTGATTGCTGCTCTGATCATGTTCTTAGGGAGCACAGTTTCATCCTGCTGGTCACCTGCAACGGACCATCTGATGGTGAAGAGATCTGCGTCATTGATTACAGGAATGATTCTGGTAGCGTCAATATGGTCCTCATCAGAAGTGAGACGACCGTCGCCAAACAGGACTGCTCTAGCAATTTCCTCATTCAGCATCATTCTCATCTCAACCTTAAGCCACTGCAGCACATCGAACTCAGTAATATCAACAAGATCATCGCGATCCATCTTCTGCTTCTTGTAAACTGTGGTAGGCTCGATCTTTCTCTTAAGCAGGCTGAATACCTCTTCCTTCTTAAGACTACCCTTAATATAACCCTTTGCTCTTGCTGCATCTTCAGTGATGTCAGCAAACATCATCTTAACCCTACTGAATGGAATATGATGAATACCGCCGATTACCTTAGCAACCCAGTCGGTATTTCTTCCGATGAACTCGGGAGGCATGTTAAGATTCTTAGCATCCGGGAACAGGTAATCAACATCCTGAATGCCATAGGTCTGAACTGCGGGGTCATCATGCTGCAAGCAGTTCTCCTCTGCAAAGTTCTTCCAACCTTCTTTAAGACTACCGAAACGCTTACCCAGTTCCATGATCTCGTTGAAATCACTATGGGACAGGGTTGCTGCACCGGTGTAACCATCATCATATCTGTCGAAAGCATTATGCTTCATGTCTTCATCCTCCTCATCATCTTCTTCATTCTGCTGCGCATACAGTCCGAGCAGTGCATATACAGCTTCTTTCTGCTCCTCATTGAGAGTCTCAATTACATCGCCAAGTGTCTTTTCAGCCATATCTTTCTTTTCCTCCTTTTTATCTTCTTTTTCCTCAGGTTTTTCTTCCTTAGGCTGTTCTTTGGGTTCTTCCTCTTTTTCAGAGTGCTGAATATCATCATCGAAGTGATCAAATACGGTAATATGTTCATTGTAGCATACTTCGATACCTTCTTCATCATCACTTCCATGAGATATAACAGCATCTATGTATGCTCCGGGATTAGCACCGGCATATACCAAACTGACTTCTCTGATAGTTCCATGGAAAACATCACCATTTCTACTCTGCTTTAATCTATTAGCATAAATAGAAAGTGATGAAATATCACCATGCATTACATCCTCTCTAGCCTGCCTTCCGGATTCGCTATCGTTGAAATATCCATAAGCGTATACTCCATCGTCACGATTCTCAAGAATAGCATGACCAAGAATATCACCAGGACTATTATGCTGGTGATTCCAGACAAGAGGAACTTTTGATCCGTCCTGGGTAGCAAAAGCATTCTTACGAATTGTTCTTCCGTCAGCACACAGAAGATCATTTCTTGTTGCCCAGCCGCTAAAGTCGTATTTATCTACCACTTTGCCCATTTCTTCTTCTCCTTCCCTTTGGATTTTGAAGCTTTTACGTACTTCGATTCTGAAGTAATTTTATTATACTCTTTCTCGTAAGTAGATTTAGCATTTTCTCTAATCTCTTTATTAGTATTAGAGTGCAATTCTGCTGACGATTTTGTATCTTTATTGTATTGCTCTTGAATAGCCGTACGTTTTGCTTCGTTTTCTTCTTTTAATTTAGCTATAACAGCTTTAATCTTAGGTATTGCTGTCTTCCTCTGAGCTTCTGGCATATGCTTAATAGCATTTTTAAGGCTATCTATTCTCCTACTCATAATTTCTTTGTGCTGTTCCATGGTACGAGTTTTTGCATCTGCTCTTTTCTCAGATTCTTTCTTATAACGTTCGTTCTCGGCTTCCAGATTTTTAGTTCTTTCTTCATTAATCTGGCTTTTAACATAGTCGACAACTTTATGGCCTTCCTCGTTTAAAGTAACTTTTGGTTTGTCACCTTTAAGTTGTTTATGCTTCTCGTAATATTCATGTGCTTTTACCGGATCGTAATATTTACTAGCATAATGATACAATTCATTAGAATATGTAGGAGTTCTATATTGCCACATATCAGCCACCTCCTAACATATCTTCCAATTCTTTAATCTGTGCATCGATACCTTCAATATCCTTGACATCTGAATCATAATCACCAGTTTCGGCATTATCCGCCTCAATATCTTGTGCAGCCATTTGTTCGGCGGACTGATTAAGATTCTTATTACGAAGAACATCAGCATTAGGATCCTTAGAAGGTTTCATTCCTAATATTTGTCTTATCTCATTTGAAGTAGCTATCTCGTTTCTGGTGAACTTATCTGCTATCTCAGAAATCTGAGACACTGGAACAAGTTTAAATGGATCTTTAAAGAAATATATAGTCTGTCTTTGAGTCCTGGCAGTTTTGGTTAAGAATTTACGCTTATACTCATCAGCAATAGCCGAACAAATAGGTTCAATAGTCCTATTGTAATAGTTAAGCATAACCTCTTCTGGCGCAGTACCGTCCATAACACCCTGAGTAATTCCAAATACAGAATATAACGTTTCTTGGAAATATTTAACCTGTTCCATAAACTTATTCTCTAACGGTCTATTGATCTGAACGATCTTTTCGCTGGCATCAATGTAAGCAATACCATACGGAGAGTTGGTAAGCTGATCCTCGATCTCTCTTCGCCTGTTATCAACTTGAATCTTCTTTGCAGCTGTCTTAATAGTATAAGGTAGCTGAATGATTAGATTCAGTTTATTTGAGGTATTCTTTTCATCGACAATATCCATCAATGAAAGTTTCCTCATAAGCTTAGTAGCCATCGAATTAGTTTCATTCATAACAATATAAAACGGATTCTCGATAATAGCAGTAGTAGCTTTTTCAACCACTAGTTCCTCTTTTCTACCAGTACGATCATTATATACACGAATACGAACATGTCTAGGAAACCATTCCAATATCTGACAAACTCTCATGGATTCGATGTCATAAGATCCTGTCCTATTGGGATTAACAGTGGTATCAACAGGAAAAGATGCGATATAACCTTCGTCTAACATAGAAATCACTAGATCCTGAATATAAGCTCTAGAAGTCTGATCGATGTTAGCCTCTAACGTTAAACAATTGTTCAATCCACTGTCAATAATATCACTGAATCTGTCGTTTTCATCCAATCTGGCATGTAGAAATGTATTCGATGCTACATCCATTGCGATCCGATTATAAACCGAACTAATTATAGAACGTTCATTACCTTTAGTTAAAGTAATACGATCTACATTTGCTCCACTTCCAGAATATAACGTAGGCTTGTATACAGTAGGATCCTTGTTCATAAACACGTTCCATGCGTGTGATAAGCGATCTGTGAATTTGCTCATTTTACTTTCCTTTCTGTCCAGTTGTGTATTTCTTGATTATCGGAGCTAAATCTTTGTAGATATCTTTACCGAACTTAGTAATTTTTCCAGAATTTTCAGCAACTTTAGCGGCAGCTACTAAACCGCCAGCTATAGCTGCACCGGCAAGAACCAACTTAGATTTTTCGATCAAATCATTGTCAGCATTTCTAACACGTCTCACTAATTCTCTATGTCTAGCTAATTTTTCGAGTTCCGAATCAGACATAGCCATCAGTTCTTTATTAGTTTTACCGATGCCTTTGTATCTTTTGCTTTCAAATTTGGATTTACCATTATTTTTTTGATTCCTTTGCTTTCCTAAAGCCGTTCTAGTACCGTCTGGATTCTGGTATCTACGTACTCCCCATTTCTGACCCTTTACACCGTGATGGCTTAAGTAATCTGGGTAAATATAACACCACTCCACGTTAAAGTTCACCACCTTTCAACTTGAAATAGTCTACCCATTTGTCGTATTTAGGTCCATTACCACTTAATTGATAGACTTTTACATCTTTGTTCTGCTCTATTAGTCGATCAATATTTCTTCTGGTGGCGCTACTTCCTTCATCTAGTATAATTGCCAAACCATGTTCTGAGACTTCAGACATTGCTATGTCCTTCTTGGCAAGCCATTCTTTTGTAAACTCCTCAAATTCTGGTGCATCTATGGCATTTGTTTTCCATTTTGAATTTGCACTATATCGAACTTGCTTTCCCGGTCCGTAAACCTCTACATAGTTGTAATCTTTGCTCTTAAGGTAATCTTGGACTTGCCTATCTATACCAGGAGCATCGCCAACTACAATTTTTTGTTTACTTCTTATGGCTTTGTCAATCTCTTTTCTAACAGCTTTTGGCAATTTCTTTCGTTGATACTTGCCACCTTCTTCTGTTGTTTTACTTGAACCGGAAATGAACAAAGGACCAGTTCTATAACGAATTTTTCCTTCTTCAGTCCTAGTACGATCATAATTCTGATAACGTCTTACTCCCCATTTTTGTCCTTTGATTCCATGGTGACATAAGTAAGTACTAAAATACCACAAAATATCACCTCCTTATTCATAATCATCTGAATGCAATTTGTATGCAACATACGCATCCATCATAGCAGAAACGCAGTCGATTTTGTGTTCATAACGCTTTTTAAGAAGCATTCTATTACCATTAACATCTTGTATAGTTACACAATTCCCCATACAATACTGCATTAATGCCTGATCAAATTCTAGCATTCTTTCACCGGCCAATATCTTTAGTTCTCCCAAAGGAACACTTTCTGTTTTCTTACCTTGTATTACTTTTTCTACTCCAAACGATCCATTCTCACTGATCCAACGCTCAACAAAAGCGCTTGCATTATACGGGTCAAACCCAAAAGATCTAACATCGTAATCGCATCTTTGAATATACTCATCAAGATCATCATAGACGTCATTCATATCTAATACCGTACCAGGCATTATTATTAAACTACCCTCTGCTATGAATTCTTCATATTTTAATCTGGTAGCTCCTTGAAGATTACGTAATGTTAAATCTGTAATATAAGCTCTTGTTTTGATGCCAAATTTACCGCTCTTATGCGGAAATATAAACGTAAATGCCGTGAAGTCATTTCCTTGAGATAAGTCTGCGCCCATTGCACATGGTAAACCCCAAAATTCATTTCGTGGATGCACAAGTGTTTCTTCATATGTAAAGTAATATGTGTAACCTTCCAATGGTATACCGAAACGTTTAGCTAAAATATCATTTCTAGTTGAAGGTGCATTTTCAGCTCTTTCTACTTCTTGTTGGTAAGTTTCATATGTTACAGTTACTCCAAGATTAGGATTTGCCTTCATCCACATAGCTGGATTAGCAACTTCTTCAACAGAATCCAATTGATACCAAAATATAGAAACATGATCGTTGGGATACTCTCCTTTTAAAATCTTATCTAATTCCATTTTGATTGTGTCCCCCGCTCCGTTTCGAACAGTTCCTTCTGAACTTGTACAAATTATAATCCAGTCATCAACTTTAGCAGCACCCTGCTGTATAGCTCCAACAACGTCTTCGTTTATGTCACAAGACAGCCATTCATCTACGCTAGAAACCTTAACTCTAAGACCTTGAAGTTTGTCTATAGACATAGGCAGAACTTTTATTATAGAGTTGGTTAAAAAGTTCTGTATTCCAAGTTTTGTAGATGCTAATTTCTGTCTCATCATACGATTACCGGTTGTGTTCTGCAATGATCCTTCTGTTAAGAAAGTAAAGTACGGTCCTCTTGAACGGTTTATTGCTGTAACAAGAGGCGTTAATACTTCTTCAGCTTGTTTCATTGTAGGAGCTACAGTTATTTGCTGTGTTGTAGTAGGATCACAATTTTGCACATAACTATGAATACATGAATCGTAAAGTGTTTTAGCGGCTCCACGTCCGACAATGAGATACTGTTTATTAGTCAATCTTTTCTTTATTAAACGATTCTCATAGCAATCTTTTTCTGGTATCCAAACACTTCTTTTCTCGTAATAGAACCATCCAAGTAAGTCTTCTCCCCATAGTTTAAACGTATCAGTCAAATATAAGTCTGAACCGTCAGTAAGTGTTAATTCTTTCTCACAATACCTAATCCATGCATCTACGGCTGACTGATCGAAATATAAGTGTGGATTAGCTATCTTAGCATCTATACGATTCATTTGCATGGAGATTTTACGACACACTGGTATCTTGCCGCTCAAAACGGCATCACGAAACTTAGCATAATTTTTTGGTACTGCGGTATTACTTAATGCCATTTTGAATTTCTCCTTTCTAATACATAGTCACACTAATCATCTAAAAATGCAGTTGCTATGTTAGCTCCGACAATCACAGCAGCGCTAACAGCAGCAGAAGTGATTAACTTATTTCGATTCTTTTTCAAAATATCATTAGCGTAAGCCTCACCCTTCTTTTTACTAATATCGTTCAAATATTTGCTACCGATATTTCTATTAGCTGTATCCATTGCTGAACCAGGAAGACCGTATTTATACAATTCTCTTGCATATGCATTTTTATAAGCTTTTTCTGTTCCGCCACGTTTGGTTGCTCGTAAATTAACTCTAGCATCCATCATATCCATTTTCTTTTTATCTAGTTTTTCTATAGCTGCTTCATCTTGTTTCATTTTTGAAACAGAAGTAGCAGCAAAGACACGTTTTTTGAAATATTTAGATGCTTGCTTGTAATCTTTTTTAGCTTGTTTATAAGCTTTTCTAGCCTCACCAACATCATAACGCCTTTTTCCGGCTTCGGTTAAAGATCCGTCTTCATTCTGGTATCTACGAACTCCCCATTTCTGACCTCTTATACCATGATGAGCAAGATAATCTTCGTTATAGTACCACATAAAAATATCACCTCCTAATTAATCTTTTAAATATTTCTTCAACAGAGTGTTTTCGCGTTTCTTTAAAGCATTTTGAGACATTTCTCTAACGCCCTTTCTTCGAGATGCCTTCTTAGCCTGAGCTATAGCATATGCATTCTTTATTTCATTTCTTCTTTCTTGTATAGCTTTTGCGTCACGAATATACTGAACATCACTCTTGAAATCATTCTCATGACCCTGTGATCTGAATAAATCCTTATTTAGCATTTTGCCATACTGATTCCTTAAATTTTTATAAGCATTATCTAATTCTGCATTATTATAAGACGATTTATTCAAGAATTCATTCGGATTCTTTTTGTTTTCTCGTAAATATTTTATAGAAGATTTTAAAGATTTACTTGTTTCTTTTGCAGCAGCTGTACTATCAGTTAATACTTTAGCTGATTGTATACGATATTCATTTTCTTTAGCCCTATGGAAACTCCCCTGCCATGGATTAAGAGTGCCACCGTGATGAAAATCAGCTTGATTAGTAAGTCGTCTAGCCATTTCTTCACCATTACGCAAAATATCGCTTCCAGCTTTTGTTTTAATATGTTCACTAAGTTTGTATCCGCCATAAGCAGCAAGAGCAGTTCCAGCTACTACAGCTCCAACTTTAAGTGCTGTTTTTAACTTCTTGTGATCACTTTTAGCACCGGATTTCTTTTCTCCGTCGCCACTTCCATAACGCTGTTTTCCTTCGGCTGTAAGACTTCCATCTTCATTTTGAAATCTACGACGCCCCCATTTTTGTCCAAGGATTCCGTGGTGGCATAAATATGTTGTATTGTAATACCACAATATTACCACCTCCTATTTCTTTTTACGATTCTGATAGAGATACTTAGCAGACTTTAATGTCGATCTCTTAAACTCTTTAGCCTGCTTATTAGCAGAAGCCATAGCTTGACCTGCACGTTCTGCAGCAGCGCTAGATTGAGCTCTAAACGCCCAGGATTCTTTAGCAAGCCATTCACGTTCTTTGCTCCCCTGCTTGTAATTCAAAGATGTTCTCTTTAGCAATTCGGATTCTGCATCGTATTTGTTCATTTCATCTACGAGAGATTCAAATTTGCTTCTGCCCTTCTCTAAAATATCATCCATAGCCTTGCCCTTGATGTGCTGGCTAAGTTTGTATCCGCCATAAGCAGCTAATGCAGTACCTGCAACTGCGGCACCGACTTTAAGAGCAGTCTTTAACTTCTTGTGATCTTTTTTTTCTTTTGAACCCGATTTTTCGCCAGATCCTTTACGTCCTTCACCGTATCCATAATGCGCTCTACCTTCAGCAGTAAGGGAGCCGTCAGAATTCTGGTAACGTCTTGTACCCCATTTCTGACCCTTTATGCCGTGATGCGAAAGGTAATCCGGGTAAATATAACACCACTCACTCATTTTTTTTACCTCCTATTTTTACGATTTTTAATAAGATAAGCTGCCGACTTAAACGTAGAACTAGATACCTCCTTTATACAGAATCATAACCGCCGGGCTGGCATACAACATCGCTAAAAGCGTACATACGCCATTCATATTCGGTCGCATGTTTCTCTAATTCCTGTATAACTGTAGAATTAGAAGGCGTATCAAATAGCAATTTAACTTTTATGTAAATATAAGTCTTAATTGCTTCAAGGTCCGTTCTATCTCCTATGACGTCAGACCACACGTCATTTTCATCAGTAATTTTAGTTCCTTCCTCTACGATCCCCATCTGAGCAAGTCCCATCAATACTGAATTTATGTCTACGATAATGTCTGTGTCGAAACCTTCGTATAGCTGTGAAGGACCCAACATCTCCTTTATCGTATTTAACACACTATTCGTTACTGCCATAGTCATTTCCTCCACAAACATGTATCGTTTGGTTTCCGCTCTACAAATTCTTCTTTCAGGGGACTCTTGTCTACTCCGTAATGTATAAGGTTATGTGTATTCATCGACACGCAAACCAAATAATCCGGATCTATAAGAAGATTGTTATGACTTAAAATATCATCAGAAGTTATTGGATTCATATGATGTACTATAATCTTACCAATAATCTCTTCTCCAGGAAAAGCCATATCACAACCTAAGTCCCTGACTATCACTTGACTTCTAATATTTTGCCACTCTCTACTTCTGTAAAATTCTTGATTAAGAAAACGCTCAAAACCAAAGGTATCAGCTCCTACTGCTGCTCCGTCTAGTTTCAAATATCTATACCGTTCTTCATAACTTGGTATAGTAATTAATTCTGAGTATCGCCTGATCATAGTTAAACTCCTTAAAGGAGCGAGGAGTGCCCCAAAAAGAGACACCCTCTACTCCATTTTGAATTTTTACTACTTCATCTGCTCAACTCTTTCACGAAACTCTTCGAGTTCCATTTTCATGTGATCATTAGGCGCGTTCTGAATCAGACTATTGAGAGTTTCGACCATCCACTCATCATCGCCTGCATACCTACCTCTGCTATCACGTCTACCGTATCCGTTATAACCATTGTTACCGTAATACGGCATCATTCCAGAGTAGTTACCGCCTCTAGTGCCATAGGATCCACTCCTATCAGCGCCATATCTGTATGTGCCTTGCATACTTCCGCGAGCGCCATAAGAGTAACCGGTACGTTCTTCAGCCATCTCAATGATCTTGCACAGGTTCTTTGCTGTATGTGCAAGTGTGTCAATACAGGGCAGATCTCTAGGGTTAATCTCGCCTCTTCTGCCATATTCCTTGAGCTCTTCGATAGCCATTTCCTTCAATTCATACAAATCTTTCATGGTTTCATCCTCCTTTTTATTCGAATACAATGTTGAAGTTCTGAGCAGTTATAGTCTGAGTACTAATGTTTCTTACGGACACACTACTACAAGAGCACAAATATGGTACCCTAACGTTAATAGTAGTAGAAACATTGTTAAACAGTTCAACCGCAGTTGGTGAAATTGTCATTATACTCGAAGGATCGACCTCACCATCAATGGCAAGAGCAATACTAATCGGTTCTACTGTGCCACCTGTAGGAATAGCAATATTACCACTAACAGATACAAGATAGTCAGCATTTCTACGATTATTATTCATAATATACTGTCTAAAGAATCTATTAGCTAACCGGAATATACCAGAGCCATCACGATGGTAAATAAAACCGCAATTACAAGGAACAGGAGATTCAGTGAAAATCATGCTGCCATTAGCAAGAATATCCTGAGCAGCGTTTGCACTATATTCAGCAGCCATAGTTTTCACCTCCCCTATTAGAAGTTACCGCATCCACAACCGCAGCTATTATTCTGCTGACAGGTGAAGATGGGCTGTCTTCCATAAACAGGTACAGAGGGAACAGGACAGTTAGATAATCTGTTATACAGAGCATCGACCTCGTTGTTAAGACCCTGCTGGAACAGTGCTGTCTGAGCATTGTTATTAGCAAGAATCTGAGCAGTCTGTTCGATCTGAGAAGCCTGGCCACGAGAATAAATAAGCTCCTGACGCAGGTTAGCGTTCTCTCTACGCTCTGCCTGAAGTTCCTGATCGCACAACTTATCAATAATACGCTGGAAACCAGCATTCTGAGACTCAATGATAGCACTAGTATTTCTAGCTGCCTCATATCTGTCTGCACAGTTTTCGCTCTGAACAAGTGCCTGTGTCTGAGCAGTAGCAAGTCTGTTATCGCAGCAACACTGAGCAAGCTGAGCCTGAAGCCCATTGAACCCAGTATTCATAGCGGTCTGATTAGCAAACATCTGCTGCATATTAGCCATCTGACGGCCATTATTAGCGATTTCAGCCTGACTAAAGCCATTATTAATAGCAGAAGTAATCTGTCCAGTAGACTGACAAATACCCTGATTAACTCCGGCGATTCCGAGCTGAACGTCGCCAAATCCGCTAGTAACACTGTTCTGCAGAGCACTGATTGCACTCTGAGTTGCTGCCTGGTTAAAGCCGGCATTGGTATTAGCGTTGATTCCCTGCTGACCATTCAAAAGCCAAGGGAAATCATAGCCAAGCATCATGTTGCCGAAGCCTCCAAAGCCGCCAAAACCACCCATACCATAACCGCCTCCGAAACCTCCGAAAGCGAAGAGGACGAGAAGAATGATCCACATATCACTTCCCCATCCAAAACCGCCGTTTCCGCCGTAGCCGCCACCATACATAGGGGCTACCGGCATTACCATGTCGTTACCAACTGATGTCATATCCATGTTGTCCTTTCTACCGTAGTAACGGATTTCTAGTATTATACTAAATAGTTCCCGCGCGTTAGAACTATAAGTACCTGATTAGTTTTGTTCCAAGTTATTTTGAATAGGAGCGCCGATATTCTGACGTATCATATCAGCTTGCTGTCCTGTAAAATGTCCTTGGTTCATCATATACTGACCAATGGCCTCCGGGTTGCCTGCTATACCCAGTTTCTGTATCTCGTCATGCTGTGCTTGGTTTATAGCACCTTGCTGCAAGAGAAAATCATTAGTTAAAGAAGGGTTTGCTCGGAGTTGACGAATATAGTCCATTACCTGTTTCATTCTTCCAAATGGTGGGTACATTCAAATCACTCCTTTTCTTTTGACGGCTTAAACGATATCTCAGAAAGCTTCTTATCGACTTCTGTCTTTACAGTATCAGTGATAAGATCTAAAATATCATCCATTTTGACGAATTGCGACATGTCCTGCTGCTGTACTTCTTCATCGCTTACTTTTGTAAGTCTATATGTCTCGACCGGAAGTCTCTTTCCATCTTTGTTCTTAACAACATACATAAGAGGCTGCTCAATGTCGAACAATCTAGCTTCTTGATTGACGTACAGCGGATAGATAGTGGCTACTACCTTTCCTTGTACCTGATCATAAACGATTGGCTGATACATCTGTCTTGGTTGTGTCGGTCCTGCAGTCATCGTTTGATTCTGCGGTGTTCGATAAGGATCCCAAGATATCTGATTAGGCATTACAGCATTTTGCAAATTATTTTGATTCATATCGTACGGGCTCATTTCTTTTCCTCCTTTTTATACCAAAAATAGTAGGGCGTATCATTACTAACATCAGATGTGTCATAAATAACGCCATCTACAACTGCTGCCACATGACCGCCAAAACTAATAACATAAGTTCCATTTTGATGGTCGTTACAGAAATCTTCCGCTGTATAGCAATCTGGACATGTGTTTGGTATAATGTCACGATAAAAACCGTACTGTCTTAAGACTGCTGGTAAAACACCTTTGCTATCTGACATGTCACCCATCTTTATAGCAGCATTGTCAAGTAGAACATGGGCTGTTTCCCAATCAATGTCTAAGACTTTGCTTAGGGCCCGAACAGTACAATCGTCTACAAAACGACCTACTGGATTTGGATTGTAATAGGAATAAGCCATTTGTTTCATCTCCTTTAACTAGTCTTTGTTTCTGTGTTCGAGATTGTTCTGGAGAAACATTCATAACCTCTAAAGGTCTGAGAACCATCCAGGGCATGATACTCAACTTCATGAATGTCTCGTCTCTGAATTACTGAACCATCAGGAAGCAATGTATGCTCTTCTGGTTTATAGTCTAATAATTCAGGCAACCATTCGGTCATATATTCAGTTCCTTTCGTTTGAGCTGTATTAAGTTTTTAGTCCTAGAATTTGGATCGTCCCTAGGTGGGCGAGTAATGTTAACGGTAGTAGAAATATATTGTTGGATTGGCATTTCCAATGAACTCATACATTTCCAAATCTTCGAAATATTCAGCTGCTTCTGATCTTGTACCAAACACTTTTCTAAATTCAAATCCAGACGAAACTCTTTTTATTCCAACAGCAACACTAACACGAGAGTTACCTGTCTGCGGTTGGTCTTCATCATAAGTCGATTCTTTTGAATCCATAGTCATAGTTATCACAAAAGCGTCATTAACCTGTGGTAAGCAACCTAGTAATGTCGTTACTAATACTGATTTACTAAGAAACATTTTTTGATAAAAACCAGTAACGACTGCTTCTATTCGTACTTCTTCGCATGTCGACGGAATTGTACATATTAATGGTGTGGCAGTTCCATGTATCATAGAAGTAGCAGTTCCAGCTAATATCCATTTTGTCTGAATTGCTTTCCAATCAGTCCATGTTCCGTTATTCTTACCACGCACGAAAAGATTACCATTTCTGTAATCTTGTGCAATCTGTCCGACATAAGATGCACTATATGCCTGAGCGTATATAGCTCCATCACTCGCCTGAGCACCCAAGCTCGTTGAAGGACCATTACTTGTGTAGTAAAAATGTCCATTATTTTGAATATTATTTGCATTGTGTTCAGAGTTTCCACTGTTTCCAGAATAAAACGTAGTACCAGAAAAGTTGTAAGTAGAATTATAAAAATTTACTACTCGCCATGCTCCGCCAGTAACAGACGTTGTCGCAGTACCTCCAGCAACAGGATATATAGTCGTCGAAGCGTTAGAATCAAACTGAAGCATACACAATGAATCAGCTGGAAATTGTGTCTGTAATCTTGTCGTTCCATTATTTACACTACACGGATAATAGGTTGTGCCATTATCAAATGACAGCCATACGCCGTTTGCATGGCCGTTTACAGGCGGCTCGATGGTGATAATATCTCCATGAGTAGGATTTGCCCATGATAAATCGAATTTCCATGTCGTAGGTTTATATACTCCGCTTGACGTGCTTCCAACTTCTCCAGATCCACCAGTTATAATTTGATTTATTGGCTTTGATGTTGTTAAACGCCCCGTCATAGTTCCACCTGACTTGAGCAAGTAACTTCCAAGATCACCGCCTTCTAGAATCAATCTCCAAGCTGGTGAATAAGTTGATCCGTTACAGCTATACTCAGCAATATGATTCACTGGAAATTTAGTATACCCTGACGTTGGTGTAAAACTTGTGACTGGTGATGAATGGATTCTCAACCTAAATATGCCAGTATTGTAATTAGTGGCATTACCAATAAATTCAATGATAGTTCCTGCTAATTGTAACTCGTAGTTTGTAGAAGTTCCATTAGGATTGGCTGCTGTAAGCTGTAGTATATCATTGTTAGCATAAGACCAACCAACAGTGAGAACAACATGACAATTTACACCGCTAGGAATGTATTTCTTTGTTGTTATCAGCCAAGTCATCAGAGTATCCAAGGTGATTTTGGATTGTGCGGTATCTCCTGTTTTTACTGTGATAGCTTGGATTCCAAGATTAGGAACTGTAAGAGTTCCGGTACTTGGATTAGCATATATAGCATTCGCTCTGTAAGATATGTTGTCTATATTGGATGTGGTGCTTGAATTCTCGGCATAAGACATTAGTAATGGATAGTTTTTGTTGGTGGTACTTAATGTCTGTCTTACCTTTGTATCTGTATTTGTTGGTGCATATATGGTTGTTTCTGTACCATTTATTTTGATTGTACCAATTGTTGTTCCGCTTGACAATGATTGAATATATGAAGTATTTCCAGTATGAAGAGCATCATAATTATTTACTGTCCAAGTATCATTCGTTAATTTTGGTACACTAACAATTATGGTCGGGTTTCCAGCATTATTTGTTGTATTATAACCAGAGGATATAAAAGTCTTGCCAGTTGTGCCACTATGGTGATGATATGTGGAAGATTGAGCTCCAATCCATAAATTGTTACCATTATCAGTTATTAAAGCATATTTCTCTCCAGTAGAATGTTTTGAATATACACCTTTGCCCGCTGGAAAATTGATATGACCAGTCATATCTCCGCCAGCCAATGGTAATTTTGTGTTGTCTGTAGCAGAGC
Source organism: Clostridiales bacterium (assembly GCA_017649745.1). The sequence continues at coordinate 16,195 of JAGCGE010000150.1, forward strand.
CTGCTGATGTAGCATAAGGAACTGTGACGCTTTGAGCAGTTCCACTTGAAGGTGTCAGAGTGACATTATTTCCGCTAGTACCAAGAGTATATGTCGTGTTAGTTGGTGTTCCCCATGTACCATCTTTCTTTAAATATGTAGAACCACTCGATGCTATTCCAAGTTTACCTTTGATCCATGTCCAAAGATTAGCGAATGTAATCTTTTTAGTAGCAGTAGCGCTCGTATCATAAAATGGTGATAAATCGTCATCAGCTACTGTTGTTTCGGCTGAATCTCCAGTATGATATGCCGTGGAATCTTTAACATTGTAAGTTGTACTGCCAACTTTAATTTTATCTATGTCAGCCATAGGATCACCTCCTAGCTAACCGTTACCGTTACAGAACCGCCACTTATTACTGGAGCAGTTACACTAGTAATGGAATCTACAACATTAGCACTACCTTTGGTTGGAGCAGTTCCAGAATTCAACTCTAAAGTTGTACCGTCAACTGTCGCGCTAAACATAGTTCCGGCATTCGTCATAGTGTCAATAGTTGTTAAATGAACATTAACGGTAGGTGCAGAAGCAGTTGCTCCAGTAAGGTTTCCATTTCCGGTTGCACTATCCTTGAATGCCAGTGATCCAAGACCAGTAATATCACCGAATTCATGCCAATTTGTTCCGTCAAATACAAATTCCTTGTGAGAATAGTATACTGCATCATTTTGAACTGCAGTATATGAATGAGTTGTAGGCGGTGTACCAGGTGTATCGATAATATCGATAGGGTTTGTAGTAGCAAGATCGGTCAAAGCTGTACTAGTCTCACCAACGATACGGATGCTTCCGCCTATTAATGATCTAGCGTAAGAGTCAGCGATGTCATATGTATCTCCGCCAACTTTAATACTATCAATTGTAGCATTAGGCATGATGTTCCTCCTTTACAAAGTTGTTAAAACTAAAGTTCTAGACTCTATTTCGCCTCGAACTTTGTTATTCCAGAATTCACGTTCATTTTGAGTTATGTGCCTTACCGTATCTTTGATATGGTCATCTAAAACTTCAGCATCTGAATCTACAAATGGCTGGTCGATCAAATATGATCCTGATCCAATTTTCATAGCCGGTATATCATGACCGTCAACTCTAGAATGATTGGTGTAAATGTAAATGTGATTGGGCTCGCCTATCAGATAATACTTGGCATTCCAATTTTCCTCTGTATCCTGATGTACAAATAGCTGTGCTCCAGCTTGCTCAATCTCTTCTATCTTTTCTTCGACATATGGCTCGAGTAAAACTTCAGTTTCCTGCTTAAGTTGCTCGATCAAAAGCACTTTATCAGGTGGTGTAATGTAGTCCTCAACTTGCAAACCGTCAAGAACAACCATCGTAGCAATAGTAGTATTAAACTCTTGCGTAATTGTGCCTTCATCAGCTTTGTAAAACTGAATAGCGAATACTACGTTTCCTTTGTACGCTGTTACATCAGAAGATAGTAACCAGATCAAAACTAAAGAGTCTGTGTCGATCTTCCGGTCTGTGACTCTAAAGTAGTTCGGCTGACCATTTGCATTTACATAGTTTATTTTGACTGAGAACTCTGATAGATCTGTTCCGTCATAGTAGCGATTAATACTAATAGCTACTCGGTTAACGTCCTTATCGCTTCGAACACCTGCTACTTTTCCTCTCTGGGGTATTGCAATGGTTCGAAGGTCTTCATCTACTATGAATTGAAGGTCGTCGTAATAAGACGTTTCTCCAACTCCAGCAAACAACGATTCTAAGTCCATCGTATACCTCCTTTTGCTTAGGTCTGACTGTTAAGTCCTTCAAGAACTTGCAGTTGTCCGATTGTAGTGTTAAATCTTTGAGCATCTGCGCTCTCTTCGTGGTTGATTAATTCCACGGCAAATGTCACAGTACCTTTAGCTGCTGTAACTTCATCTGAAACAAGCCAAGAAAACAAGATCAACTCGTTCTCAGGAGTCTTGTCCATCACAACATACCTGCCTTTTGTTCCTTCAACGTTCTTGTAGTTGATGTAGAAGTCGAACTCGCTAAGATCAAACCCATTATACATCTTGTCGATCTTAAATGCAATTCTATTAACGTCTTTATCGCCTTCTACACCTGCAACAACTCCCTTTTTCGGTATTGCAATGACTCTAAGATCACTGTCAATCTCGAATTGTAGGTTGTGTAAGTAATCTGCTGCCATCTTATACCTCCTGTTCAATCATGATCCAGTTGGTTTCTATTTCATAGCCAGGTTTCTTGCCAACCAGTTTCATGTAAAATATAGTTCCATCTGTCACGGTGTTTGGAACCATGCATGACAAATTTGTAACAATAGAATAATCTTCTTCGACTATTCTACGAGTTGAAAATAAAGCTATCTTTTTAGTTCCGGCCCAATCGTCATCAAAAGAAAATATACACCTAAGGTATCCTTTAGATTTTGATACTATACCAACAAAATCCTCAACATTGGCTCTTGTTAAACGTTGGCCGTTAACGTTAAAATGTAAATCCTTCATCTGGTGGTACCTCCTGATCATCTGGATCTGGCAAATATCCCTTGAATGCTTGCATGGCTTCCTTATACAGCTCTTCGATATGCTGAGAATTCTGTATTGCTTCTGTACGAGCTCGTAACAACTTGTTCTCCTCTCGAAGTCTCTCCAACTCGTACTTCTCCTTTAACGAACCAGCTTTCAAGTAATGCGTGATCACTTGAGAAGAAGCAGTTCCGTCCAAAAGCTGTTGTTCAGCAAGATTGACTGCTAAATTTATCAACTGCTGCTCTCTATCTTCTGGACTAAGCGCTGGAACCGAAGCATCAGCGGGTGGTTTTGCATTCAGTATTGTGCGTTTTGCCATACTAGCAACCTCCTTTCTTATAGAATGAATATAGAAATATAACACTTTCTACACACTCTTCATACACTTTCAAAGAGGGTAAATGTAAACACTAACCGAAAGAAGATTGGAAAAGCTAGTGTTGTGTAACTTACCCGCATAGCCAACACTTACCCCCTTTGCAAATGCACAAAGTGTGTTTTGTTTTTTGAAAAA
>JAGCGE010000151.1 GCA_017649745.1 Clostridiales bacterium
CTTTGATATTTCTCCGGGGGCAATGTTTGGAGGGTGTTTTATATGGGTTTATGGATCCGTGCCAGGTCTTCTCCTTTCGGTTTGGCTCGGTTGGTACAACACGCTCCTATACAGGATCCATAAACTCATATAAAACACTCTTCGAAAGGGTACAAAACGGTGGCGCACAAAATGAAAACTAAACAAGAAATGACAAGGAAGGTGACTGAAAGTGCCTAAGAAAGCACCTAAACCCCTTGGCGAGCGTCCTATGCGACCGGCTATGACTCCGGAAGCTCGCGAGAATCAGCTTATAGCACTTGCAGTGGACCTTGCCGAGCAACAACTTCTTGATGGGACAGCTAGCTCCCAGGTAATAACTCATTACTTAAAGCTTGCAACGGAAAAGGAACGAACCGAACGAGAGATACTCAAAAAGCAAGTTGAACTTCTTGAAGCAAAGACCGAGAATCTTAAATCGGCTAAGCGTATGGAAGATCTGTTTGAACAAGCTATGGAAGCTATGAAGGAGTATCGCGGTTTGGACTGATTAAAATTGAGAGGAGGACCTGTGTTGGATACTGCTGTACTTAGTAAAGAGTTGTATCATGCTATTAATAGACGGTTAAATAATCGGCCGAAGCTCCTATCGGAAAACGACATGAAAAGACTTGATTGGGAAAAGAACGATGCTTCATATAAACCGTACTATCTCGATAGTAGCGATGTAGCAACTTTTAATTCTGCGCTCAAGTTGTATAACACGACGTACCATACAAACGAAAAGGAATTGCCGTTGTATTTTACTTCCTATGGTTTTGATACTGTAACTCCAGATAGTTCACTTAAACTGCAAAAAATGGATAATGGTAAATACATTCTCTATAAAGATGACGAAATGCTAAAGAGCGATTATGCAAAGTCTATAATCAAAGATACCAGCGCATATTACCATAAGCATATGGCTAAAGCGATTCCGACATATAGAGGAAAAGGCAACCAGTATCCTTTTAATGAAGAGCTTGAAGCTGAAGAAAAATATGCTAACGGCAACGCTCTTCGTATCAGAAATGAAGCGTTTAAAGAAAAAGCTAATAAGAAATCTCTTAAGCATTCCTATTTCGACATGCTTGAGGAATCAAAATCAATACCCATGACCGAAGACGAGTATCTTGCTCATCATGGTATTCTGGGTATGAAGTGGGGCATCAGACGTTTCCAGAACGAAGACGGTACGCTTACACCTAAGGGCCGTAAGAGATACCTTACAACATACGTAGACGTTGATGACAAAGGCAATACAAAAATAGCTGCGGTTGGCGATGCTGATACGAGACGTCGTGATCTGGAGAAACAAAACAAGAAAGACGCTCGATCCGAACTGATGAAGAATCCCGCATTTCGTATGGGCTCTATTTTAGGAACGGGCGGAGCGGCAACGGCTGCTAGCATTGGCGTTCTTGGTGGTCTTAGTATGGCAAATCCCATTGTGACTGCAGCAGGTGTTACAGGATCCGGCATTCTTGGCGGTCTTGGATTTGGTATTGGATCTCATATAGGTAAGAAAGAAACGGGTCTTAATGAACCTGATATATGGAACGCTAAGAATCTTAAGAAATACGATATTAACACTAGCAATCTGGGTTACGACATTAAGTGGCTCAAGACGTCCGATCTTGCTAAGTTCAAGAATGATTTGCATAGACGTAGTCTGGTTGATAGTATATACAACGACAAAGCTATTGTTAATCTCAATACTAAGAAGAATAATTCGGGCAATAATAAACCGTAAGGAGGATTCGACATGGCTAACTATGATTCCTACGAGGAATATGATGACGAGCTTGAACACAAGAGCTGGTTAAGAAGCGCTGGCGAAGGTCTCAAAAACGCTGGCGGATCGCTCTATGACACAATGTATAAGAACGATAAGACAAAACGCAAGAAGAGTGACGTTGATACTAGGCAGGCACTTGCTGATGAGAAACTCAAAAACGCTCAGATGCGTAGACAGAACCAGCAGAAGAGAGATGAGGACATACTCAATGCTCTTGCTACAAGTATTTCTAAGTTCCTGAATGGTGATAATCGCATAACAAACGATGAGGATAGGCAGATAAAAGACATACTTAGGAATACTCACTATACCGAGTACATCATCAACGATAACGGTAAGAGTGTTATATTCATAAGCAAAACCGAACCGAACAAGACTATATCGCTTGCATAAAGTTCAAATCTAAGGGCTTTTATGCTTTATAAGGAGTAGTTCAAAATGCTATCTAATACGGCTGTGCCTAAGTATTATGGCGAATTTCGGGATGCCGTATTACGAGGCCTGATACCAATAAGCCATGAAGTATCTCTGGAGATGGAGAGAATAGATGGTTTCATTGCGAATCCCGAATACTATTACGATCCAGGTCCTGTTGAGGGTTGGATCAAGTTTTGTGAGAACGAAATGACACTCACTGACGGTAGTGCTGTTGAACTTCTAGATAGTTTCAAACTTTGGGGCGAAGAACTGTTCGGATGGTATTATTTCGAACACGTTAAGACATTCGAACCGTTTGCTCATGGAGTTGGTGGCCGTTATGTATGGAAAGATGTTAAGAGAAGGCTTATTAATAAGCAGTATCTTATAGTTGGACGATCTGCCGCCAAGACGTTGTACGAAAGTTATGTTCAAGGCTATGGCCTCATAATCGATGGATCAACAACTCACCAACTCACAACAGCACCCACGATGAAACAGTCGGAAGAAGTAATAAGTCCGTTAAAGACAGCGATACTCAGAGCAAAAGGTCCAGTGTTTAAGCTTCTAACAGAAGGTTCACTTCAGAACACTACGGGTAATTTTGCTCTGCGTAAGAAACTTGCTTCTACAAAGAAGGGTATCGAGAACTTCATGACTGCTTCAATCCTTGAGAGCGTGCCCATGAGTATAGACAAGCTTCAGGGCTACAGATCAAAATACAATACCGTCGATGAGTGGCTTTCTTGCCCTATACGAGAAGATCCCATAGGTGCTATCGAGCAGGGTGCAGCTAAGCTTGATGATTATATCATCCTTGCAACAAGCTCTGAAGGTACTGTAAGAAATGGTGTCGGTGACTCGATTAAGATGGAGCTCACTAAGATCCTCAGAGGTGAATACAAGAACGATCACGTAAGTATCTGGTGGTACAAACTAGATTCGATCGATGAGATCAATCGACCCGAAATGTGGGTTAAAGCCAATCCAAACCTTGGTAAGACAGTTAGTTATGACACTTACCAGAGAGAAGTTGAAAGAGCCGAGAACGTTCCGTCAGCAAGAAACGATATTCTTGCTAAGAGATTCGGTATACCGACGGAAGGTTATGTATATTTCTTTACGTTTGAAGAAATACAGAAGTTCCCGCCGAAAAGCTTTTGGAAACTGCCTTGTTCTCTTGGAGCAGACCTTTCTCAAGGTGACGATTTCTGTTCGTTTACATTTCTGTTCCCGCTCGGTAACGGATGTATGGGTGTCAAGACCAGAAACTATATTACAGAGCTTACCTATAGGCGTCTGCATGAAGCTTTACGAGAAAAGTACGATCAGTTTATTGACGAAGGTTCTCTCGTTGTTATGGATGGTGCCGTTCTCGATATGATGGCCGTTTACGACGAGCTTGATGCGTACATAATTCAAAATGACTACGATGTTAGGTCTTTTGGTTTCGACCCGTATAATGCAAGAGAGTTTGTTGACAGATGGTGTACTGAGAATACCCAGTTTGGCGTGACGAAAGTACAGCAAGGAGTAAAAACGGAAAGTGTTCCTCTTGGTGAGATAAAGAAGCTTGCTAGTGAACGTATGCTTATATTTGACCAAGAGATAATGTCATTTACTATGGGACACTGTATAGCTCTCGAGGATACCAACGGAAACAGAAAATTATATAAGAAACGTCGAGAAGAAAAGATTGACTGTGTTGCCGCTATGCTCGATGCATATTATGCATATAAGGTCAATGTCGAGATGTTTGACTGAAGGAAGTGAAAATAATCATGAATCACGAAACAGAGATGTATCACGCTGCGATCAAAATCCTCAACAATCGAGCCTATCAGCTTAATGATGACGAGCTTATGCATACTTATGCACATATTAATATATACAATAAATATGATTATCAGGTTCCACAAGAAGATGTAGATAAAATAATAGATAGTAAGATTAATTCTATACCGTCTGATATTGGCAAAATATTAAACGAGTTAAATAACGAACATTACAAAGACGGTCTGCGTGATGAAAAACAACGAGCGGCTACAAAGCGTTTATGGAATACTTATATTGACAGAATAACTAAAGAGGTTGGGAATGCTCTTCGGTCTAAAGAATGGAAGTATACATCAGACGACGCTTTACAGCAGATGGTTGTTAATCGCTTTACTACTCGATATCCAAGATTATTGTCTATTTTTGAATGGTTTGATACTCCTTATAATTATACGCCTCACGAAGAAGATCCAAAGGACAAAGCTATTCGTGAGAAACGAGAAAAGGAATACAATGATACTCGCGCTAAATGGAAGTCCCGAGATTTGATTAAACGCGGCCAATCAGATAAAGCCGGTGCAAAACGCGAACAAGATGAAGCTGCTCGAAACAATCGAATGACTACGATTTCTAAAAAGAACAAACTTCTTAGGGACATTAACACTAAGAAGGACAAGATAAAACTGTAAATTATAAAGGGAGGGATGCTGGTTGAGTTACTACGAAACATATGAATATGAGATAGATGAACTTTATCACCACGGCATCCTCGGTCAGAAATGGGGAGTTCGTAGGTATCAAAACGAAGACGGAACCCTAACGAATGAAGGACGCGAACATTACGGATACAACGGTAATGAAAGCGAAAAGGAACGCATCAGTCGTATTGCAACTGGAGCTACTCTCGTTGGTGGAGCGCTTGCTACCATCGGTACAGCGGTTGTAGTTAAGAACGTTTTGGATAAAGATGAGCGAGAATACAACGCTCTCGACCAAACAATTCACAATCTTGCCACGTCTACCGATATGGGTAGGAACATAGTTGATGAAGTAAAGCGTAATCAGAAGATGGAAAACGGCAAACCTCGATATTTCATGGATCTGAACGCTGACTATGTTATACCTAAGGGCACGGAGATATGGAACATTGGTAAGAATCCTGAAGGACCTCAGCATCAATCAAAATGGATGAGTATTAATAAGCATGACGCTGATTTCTATAAAGGAATTTATAGCAAGATCCAGAATGAACGAGATAAAGAAAAAGACGGAGTGTATAAACCGTCTTATCAAACCACTTATGTTGCCGACAAGGACATTAAGGGTGCTGGTAAGAAGACTGCTTCAAAGGCCTTTATGGAAGTTTATCGTAAAGATAAAGAATTCCAGAAAGACTTTTGGGATAAGGTTGACTTTCATTCGGAATGGCATCCGGAAAGCTTTTCCAAGATGCGTGATGAACTCAAAAAAGCCGATGAGCGCAAGGATAAGTCAATATTCGATCGTATAAATTACGAAAAGAAGATGCGTGATTACGGATACGAGTTCTTTAATGTTGGTCTTACTGACTGGGGCGATGCTACGTCCAAGATCACAGGTACAAAGTATGAATTCTACTATGATAGTGGAAAGAAAGTTTATGATAATCTTATGAAGAAGGGGTATGGATCGATCGTTGATGTTAACGATCTTAAATATTCGACATTCCACACATATGCTCCCCAGATAATGTTTAATACGGATAAGGAACTCACTAAGAAGGGTACCAGAATGCTTAGTGACAGAGAGATTAACAAGGCTGCTTTAGACAATGCTGTTGTTTATGGTAGCAGAGTTGCTAGTCACTATGGTAAGAATATTAATAATGCTAAACAGTATGTTTCTAATAAAGCAAGAAATATTAAACGAAAATTTAAGAAAAAATAGAAAGGGGAATTGAGAAGTAATGTATAACGAATATCGATGCCCTGCAACAGAAGAGCCTGAAGATTATCTTATGCATATAGGCAACTGGAATTCTGGTCGTTATCGTAGAGGTTCGGGAAAGAGACCTTTCCAAGGCGATGCCGTAGCAAAACTCCGTCCTTGGGGTAAAGTAACCTCTGGCGGAAAAGGCGAAGGCGAAGGTAAGAAGAAAGATGGCGGCGGAGATAACCAGGGTGGTGGCAAGAAGGGCGGCAATAATAACCAGTCCAAGGATAAGCTTTCGGCAAGAGGCGATTATTTCCAGGCCCAGTCGAAATGGTTTGGATCGCTTAGTAAAGCAATACCTAAGAAAGCTACTGAGACGCCTACATATGGCTATGGTGATTTCGACTTTTCAAAATACACTATAGATGAACTTGAGAAGCTCAATAAAAGATTCCAGACCGAAGCATCCTACATCGACTGGATTAACAAACGTTATCCTCAGAAGCAAACTGGCGCAGCTAAGGCTAAAGAAGTTCTTGAGTTTGCAGGAAGTGTTGCTACAGTTGGTGTTACTACAGTAGGTTTAATAGCTGCTATAAAAGAACTTAAAGGTCTTTGATTGAGGTGATACCATGTATGAGAATTGTACTGAACTGTATCACCATGGCGTTCTCAATCAGAAGTGGGGAGTCAGACGGTATCAAAATGAAGATGGTAGTTTAACTCCTGCAGGCAGAAAGCATTATGGTTATAACGTTGCTAGAGCTGCTAATAAAGTTAAGAACCTTTACAATGAATATGGAGATAAGGCTTCTGAGATAATAACTAAGGCCAAGAACGCAGACGTGGCGAATAAGGTAATGAATACCGCAAGACAAGCCACTGATTTTGCTAAAGATCCTGGTCAACTCATTCGCAAAGCAGCTGATGAAGTTCAAAATATATTGTCTGATAAGGGCGTTGATCTGTATAGGTATTTGTCTAGCCCGTCAGATATGTCGAGAATCAGTCAGAATGTTGCTCGAACGGTATCGGATTTGTCAGAAAGCTTTATCACAGATACTTACAATAAGACTAAAGCCAAACTCGGTAAAGCGGCTGCAACTGAGAAGGAGTTTGAGCGTGAGTTCACGAAGCTTGCTCGAGACGCCGGATCAGTAATTGGTTACAATACTCATAAGATGTATAAGGATGTAACCAAGAAGATGGGTATTAAGACAAAGTTTGAGCCTTTTGGTAATACGGCTGCCGCTATCAAGGGTGGTACCATTGGTAAGACTGCTGGACGTTTTGCATCTAAGGCTCTTTATCCCGTTTACTCCAAAGGTGGAAATATTACAGATTTAATTAAACGAAGATAAGGGTGTGAAAATTCAAAATGGCAGAAACCATTACAAATAGGCTGAAACATGCTTGGAATGCCTTTATGAATCGTGATCCCACGCCTCCTATATCTACGCAGGTTTCGGTAGTTGAGCGGAGTTCTTCGTTTAAACCAGACAGACCACGTATGAATTGGGGTGCCGAGCGATCTATAATCTCTGCTATTTACACAAAGATAGCAGTTGATTGTTCGAAGGTTGATATCAGGCATGTAAAGGTCGATGACAACGGACACTACGCTTCTGATATAGATAGCACGCTTAATTACTGTTTAAACACAGAAGCAAATCGCGATCAAACGGGTAGGGAATTCATACGAGACGCCGCTTTCACACTTCTCGATCAAGGCCATATAGCGATTGTACCCTTTCGTACCGATGTAGATCCTGAGCTCACTGATAGCTATAAGATCTTGGAAATGAAAGTGGGACAAGTCATTGAATGGCGTCCGACACAGGTGAAAGTGCGACTCTACAACGAAGACACTATGGATAAGGAAGAGATATTTATCTCTAAACGCTGCTGTGCTCTAGTTGAAAACCCGTTTTATGCGGTAATGAATTCACCGAATTCGACAATGCAACGACTCATACGTAAGCTCTCGTTACTCGATAGTGTTGATGAAGAGAATAATGGTAAGCTGCAAATGATTATTCAGCTTCCATACATCATCAAGTCTGAGGCTAGAAAACAACAGGCTGAAATGAGAAGACACGAGATCGAGAAACAACTTACAGAGTCCAAATATGGTATAGCATATACCGATGGTACCGAGAAGATCACTACTCTCGGTAGACCTCTTGAAAATAATCTTCAGGCACAGATTGAATACCTCACAAACATGCTTTATGGTCAGTTGGGTATGACCCCTGAGATCCTTAATGGCACAGCAAGCGAGTCTGAGATGCTCAACTATATGACTCGTGTAATTGAGGTAATTGTCCAGGCAATAACTGAAGAGATGGAAAGAAAGTTTCTGTCTAAGACAGCGAGAACTCAGAAGCAAGCGATTAGGTATTTCCATGACAGATTCAGTCTGGTACCTATGTCTCAACTTGCGGAGCTTGCCGACAAGCTTACCAGAAACGAAATTATGACGTCTAATGAAGTACGTCAGACACTTGGTATGAAACCGTCCAGTGATCCCAAGGCCGATCAGCTCGTCAACTCGAACATGCCGTATGACATGACTAATGTAGCCGGTGCTGAGACTGGCACTCCTGATTATGCGAACATGGATCCGTCTCAGATGTCTGATGAAGAATTGGATAAGGCTATAGCTGAGATCGATAAGCAGACTGCCGAACTCGATCGTTTGGAGGCTGAGCTTGATGGTACGTAAAATTCAAAATGGCGTAGATAATAGAGCTATGCTTATGGAATACTCCAAACAATGGCTCAATTCCAGAGGAATGTATGTGGATGCTGATGGGTATCTAGTTCATGCAGCAAGTGACGGTACTCAAGGCGGTGCAGGTTATGGTCCTACGAAGAATGCTTATTCTAGTCCGTATTATAATTACGAGAAGGCTCACGAATACTATGAGCAGCATAAGCAACTTAAAGGTCGGACCCGTTCAAAATCACAACTCTCCGATGAGGGTAAAGAAATCTATTCTGTAGTTAGCGAGAACATTAAGAAAGAGAAACAAGCAGAACAAGAGTCGATCAAAAACACCACTCAAGGTCAGATCGATCAAATACAAAATGCTATTACACAGCTTAAAGGCTTAGCTAATGACGAGCGTGGTAAATACAAAGAACTTATTAATGCTCGTATCCAAACTTTGAAAGAACAGCTTACTGGTAAGAAGGCTCAGTTTAAGTCGGAACTCGAGAAGAAACGTACCGACATTAAGGACGATAACACAAGAGCTTCTGATGTTGCTTCCAAGGTTAAGGAGAAACTCTCTGAGAAGGCTAAACGAGACAAGGAAAGAAGTTCTCAAAATGCACAGTCCAAGATTGAACGAAAGCAAGAACAAATTAAATCAACAAAGGATCAATCCCAGAAAGAATCTCTGCGTAAAGACATTGCTAACATTCGTGCTGATAAGAGTGCTCAAAATGCTAAAATCTCTAGCGATCTCGCTGTTTCCAAAACGAGTGTTTCAACAGATCTTAAAGATTATAAAGCTAAGAACTCTGAGGAACTTGCTAACTATAGAGCTTCTAACGCTGCTGGCGTAAAGCAGGCAACTAAGAGCATTAATGACGATATTAAGGCTGTACGTGAAGAACTTAAGGCTTACAATGAAGACTCTAGATACCGACAGAAAGGTGCGTCTACTGAGCTTAGAGATCATATTAAGGCTCTTAGACAAGCGAGTCAGGCTAATAGAAAACTTCTTACAGATAAGTATCGTGAAATACAGAATCGAGAATTCGATAGAATTTATGAATCTTATGCCAAGAAGAAATGATGAAAGGAGGAGATACTAGTGAGCAATGAAATGTATCACGCTGCAATTAAGATTTTAAATAATCGATGTGAGCAGTATGGTCTTGGTGATGATGAGCTTATGCATTACGGTCAAAAGGGCCAAGAGTGGGGCAAGCATAAATTCGGCGATGATGAAACTGCTAAGAATTATGCTAAGGCCAAAGCCAAGATGCTTGCAGAAAAAGCTCGTAGAGAAGGTCATGGACCTAGCGATGCGCATACGGCTTTGAAGAAATCTGAAAATTCGGGACTTCGTAACAACATGAGTCCGGATCTTGGTAATGCTTTAAAGCCGATGCTCGAAGGAAAAACAGGAAGCGATGTTAATTTGTCGACTGATGGTGCATACACTAATTACAGCGAATTCCATCCGAAAAGCGAGACTGATAAACGGCTTATCAAAACCGTAATGGACAAGGGCGGAAATGCCGCAATGCAGGAATGGGAAGATACTCATCATAAGGCTAAAGATCTTGCCAATAATGCTCGAGAAAGCGGTCAAGGTCCTGAAGAGCGTCCAACACAGCGTCCTAATACGCCTACCGAGTTCGATATGCAGAAGCGTCAGTTCGAGAAGGATCACCTTAAGACAAAAGCTTCAATCCTGGCTGATAAGGCTCGTATAGAAGGTCAAGGTCCCAAGGAGTCTGAACTCAATCCTAACAAACCTGCTCAGTCAAATGAGGATAAGGAACGAGCTGCTTATAATGGTAAGACCATTAATGAGCATCTCGGTGCTATTCATACTGCAGCACTTGATAGTATAAAGGCTGGTCGTCAAGATATGGTAGATCAGGTTAGAAATGCCATGCGTGCTTCTGGCGGCACCGTTGACGACGCAACTGTTCAGCAGATCAAGGACGATGCACATAAAGAATTGGAAAAAGCAATCATGACTTACGCAAAGGCTAATAAGTTACCCCTTGACAATCCTGATGTGCAACGAAAGTTTAACACCGCATATCAATCTATGTGTGGACACTACGATGACGCTGTAGACGAAGCATGTAAAAAGGGACGTTATCGTTAATGTTGTATAAATTCAAAATGGAAAGGGTGAACAATAGTGAGTTATGATTTCAGCGGTTGGGCAACGAGAAATAATCTTCGTTGCACTGATGGAAGAGTAATTCTTCAGGACGCCTTTGCCGATAGTAATGGTATGACTGTACCTCTGATGTGGAACCATAAGCATGGTGAGATATCGAATGTGCTTGGTCATGCTCTTCTTGCAAATCGTCCTGAGGGCGTATATTGCTATGGCGTATTTAATGATAGTCCAGAAGGCAGAGATGCTAAGGAACGCGTACGTAATGGTGATATTACAAGCCTCTCTATCTATGCTAATGGATTGGAACATGTGAACGGTAGAAACGTAAAACATGGCACAATTCGTGAAGTGTCGCTTGTTCTTGCAGGCGCAAATCCCGGCGCGTATATCGACGATGTAATTTGCCATTCCGACGGCGATGAAGGCGCTATTATTACCACAGGTATGGACTTTGAGGAAGTCATCTATCATGGCGAAGGTGACTACTATGAAGAAGATCAAAATGACTACATTATGGATTCTGAGGAGGTAAAGGAAATGGCTCATGCGTATACTGGTTCTATTACCAGCGCGTTCGAAGAGATACTTGCTCATAATCAGTCTGAAGAACAGGAGGAACTTCCCACTATGGATTTCAGCGATTACACTTACGAAGAGGAAATGGAGCACGCTGACGGTAAGGACAAGACCGTTCAGGACGTGTTTAATAGTCTTACTGAAGAGCAGAAGAATGTTGTTTATGCTCTTATAGGCGTAGCTGTAGAAGATGCAGTAAAAGAAAAAGAAGGAGAGGATGCTAAGATGACACACAATGTATTTGAATCCCAGGGCGATTATATTGCACATGCTCAGATGGAAGCTGGCACTATGTTTAAAGAGGCCCTTGCAGATCTGAAGAATTATGGCTCTCTTAAGGAGTCTGTACTTGCTCATGGCGTAGAGGATATCGATCTTCTCTTCCCCGAGCCCAAGGCACTGAATGATGATATCGACTTTGTTACCAGAAACACTGACTGGGTGAAGGTATTCATGGACAGAACTCATAAGTCCGCTTTCGCTCGCACCAAGTCCCTCTATGGCGATCTCACCACCGATGACGCAAGAGCTAGAGGTTACATCAAGGGTAGGTTCAAGAAGGAGCAGATATTCAGTCTCCTCAAGAGAACTACAGAGCCTACTACCGTCTATAAGAAGCAGAAGGTTGAAAAGGATGACCTTATTGACATCTCTGGCGGTAATTACGATCTCATCACTATCCTTAACAAGGAAATGAGAACCCAGCTTGATGAGGAAATCGCTCGTGCAGCTCTCGTAGGCGACGGCAGACCTACATCTTCTGATGACAAGATCGATCCCCTCAAGATCAGACCCATCTGGACTGATGAGGACTTCTTCACCATCAAGTATACCCTTCCCGATGAGTCTCCCAGAGCATTCATCGAGGGCGCTGTAAGAGCAAGAGTTGACTACAAGGGTTCGGGCAATCCTACTCTCTTCATCACTGAACAGTCTCTTACTGAGCTCCTTCTTCTCACTGATTCTACTGGTAGAGATCTCTATGACAGCGTAGAGAAGCTTGCTACCAAGCTCCGTGTTCGTGATATCGTTACAGTTCCCGTTATGGAGAACCTCGTAAGAGTCGATACTAAGACCGGTAAGGCTTATAAGCTCCACGGCATAATCGTAAACCTTGGCGACTACAACATCGGTACTGACAGAGGCGGTCAGATCAAGTGGTATGATCAGTTCGATATCGATTACAACGCACAGAAGTACCTCATAGAGACCAGATGCTCCGGCGCTCTTATCAAGCCCTTCTCTGCAATTGTTCTCGAGACTGAGACAACTGCTCCCGAGGCTGAAGAAGAGAGCAATGGCTGATTTAATCGGCTGAAAATTCAAAATGGGGTGACTTAATGAAGTTTTACGGAGCGGTTGGCTATGCTACGACTGTCGAAACCCGACCAGGTGTATGGGAAGAACAGATCATTGAACGGTTCTATTCGGGCGATGTTTCCTCGATAAGGAGAAGGCTCGATGGACAAAAGGTAAATGATGATGTGAATATCTCGAATCAGATCAGCATAGTCGCCGATCCGTTTGCTTTTGAGAATTTCACCGCCATACGCTACGTTGAGTGGATGAAACAGAAACTCAAGGTTACAAATATTACAATCGAACCGCCGAGAATCGAGCTTGAGGTAGGAGGTCTTTATAATGTCAACGATGACTAACAGAAGACTTGAGCTTCACGAGATACTTTGTAATATTCTTGGGAGCAGGAACGTCTATTTCCAGCCTCCTGAGAATCTCAAGCTCCATTTTCCGTGTATCATATACGAGCATGAAGCAAACGATGTGAAACCTGCTGATGATCGCAAATATAGCAAAATCAGAAGGTATCAAGTAACTATCATTGATAAGGATCCCGATACGGAGATACCTGAACGTCTTGATGAGTTACGATTTGCTAGCTTTGATAGACGGTTTACGGCGGATAACATGAATAACATAGTTTATACCGTTTACTATTAAATCAAAATGGTGAAAATTATTTCTAAGGAGGAAATTCCATTATGGCAAAGATGACATGGGACCAGGATGGCGAAAGATATTTCGAAGCCGGTATTAAGGATGTCGCTCTTTATCTTGCGGCAACCAAGAATGATGTAAAGCTTGAAAATTCCGATTACCTCGCAGGTGTTAACTTCAACGGTGTCACCAAGGTAGGCGAGTCTCCTGAAGGCGCTGATGAGACAGAGCTTTGGGCAGACGATATTAAGTATGGTTCCTTCAGAGCAGCTGAGAAGTTCGGCGGTTCTATCGAGGCATACCAGTATCCTCCCGAGTTTGGTCAGTGCAATGGTGAGAGAAAGATCGGCAAGATGACTATCACTCAGCAGTCTAGACGTGCGTTTGGTCTTGTTTACAAGTCCACAATCGGTGACGATGTTGAAGGATTTGAAAGAGGCTATAAGCTTCATCTCGTTTATAAGGCAACTTGCTCTCCTTCCAGCAGAGACCATGAGACGATCAATGATTCTCCTGATGCAGAGACACTGAGCTGGGATTTCGAAACAACTCCCACAGCTGTCGGCACAATTGCAGGTGTAGAGTACAAGCCCACTTCTCACATTATACTCGATTCCAGAGATTTCGAGAATGATGTTAATGGCGGCGCTCTCAAGACAATCGAAGAGGCTGTATATGGCACTGATTCTACAGATCCTTATCTTCCTACACCTCAGGCAGTTTACGCTCTGCTCACAGGTAGCGCTGGTACATACAATGTAACACTTAACGCTGCAGGTGGCACAATTACTTCTGGTCACAACGTTACTTCTTACACAACCGGTACAGCTGTTGATCTTCCCTCTTCTACTTATGTTACCAAGGAGGGTTATACATTTGCAGGTTGGGTTGAGGCTAACGGCAGCGGTGTAATTGTTGATGAGATACCTGACGACGCTATTGGTGATAAGGTATTCAACGCTATCTGGACTGAGTCCTGATTCAATCAAAATAGCATAATTTCTGCACGGGGCGTGAAGCAAATAACGTCCCGTGTTACTCTTAAACAAGGAGATGAAGTTCAATGACCGATTACAGTGAGAAGATGCAGGAGATAGTTGATCGTCTCAACACCCCTGTAACTACTTACGAGGATTATACTCCTTACGAGGACGAAGATCCTAAGAAGGGTATAGTTGACAGACAGCCTGCGATACATGAGCCTGCTGATACCCATTTCACCAAGAACTACGGTGACTTCGGTGGTGACAAGTGGGTTGTTAACGGCGAGTTCGTTGACGGTTCCAAGGCTGTTGTTGCTGATGACGCTAACGTTGCAACTCTCATAGCTGCTCTTAAGACTGCTGGTGTTATAGCTCCAAATGAGCTTGACGATGTAGACGCTACTGAGGTAGTTACGACTGCTGCACTTCCTACCGATGAAGATAGAGCAAACGTTGCAAAGATCAAGTCTATAGATGTTGCTAACGATGTTATTACAATCACACTTTCCTGTAAAGTTGATGATCTCGAAGATGCTGATCATGGCGAGTCTTGGGGCACACATAAGTGGCTCGGCTTCGGCGTTGACACCGGTCTCGAGAGCATTGTTGGTGTTACATTCCAGGATACCACAATGGCAACTCTTGGCACAAAGTACACCATGACCTCTGCTGATGCTAGTGAGGCTTCTGAACTTGGCCTTTCTGCTGGTCAGTTTGTTCTCTACATCAAGGCTGAGGACGTCGGCTATAAGCAGGGCAAGAAGTTTATGGTTCTTGGCGCACCTACTTATGCAGACAAGAAGATTGCCATCGCAATTGTCGAGGAGCCCATAGAACTTATTGAAGACAGCGTTGAAATCGGCGGCTAATCTAAGCTAAAGACATTGTCCCATAGCGGACACTCACAAATTTCTATGAGGGAGTTTCATTTACGAGCTCCCTCACTACTTTAAAATTCAAAATGGAGCAATAAGTGTACCGAAAGGAGTATAATCATGCTTACCAAGACTATTACATTCACCGATCTCGAGGGTAACGAGATTACTGACAACTTTTATTTCAATCTTTCTAAGGCAGAACTCATCAACATGCAGACCAGAGAAAAGGGCGGTCTTGACAGAAGACTTCGTCAGATAGCTACTTCTCAGGATGTAAAGGGCATAGTTGATGTTGTTGAAGAATTCATCCTTATGAGCTATGGCGAAAAGGGTGCAGATGGCATTTCTTTCGTCAAGATAAAGAACGGCGAAAAGCTTTCCGAGAACTTCAAGAACACAGCAGCATACAGCGAGCTGTTTATGGAGCTCATAAGCGATCCCGATAAGCTCACAGCATTCCTTACTGGAATCATGCCCAAGGATCTGGCTGAGCAGGCAAAGGTTGAGATGGCAAAGCAGCAGGCTAATGGCCAGTCTATGCTTCCTCAGACAGATAATAAGTAATGCTCAAAATCACTCTTCCTCGTATAGAATTGTTTAATGAAGAAACACAAACATTCGACTATGGGGAAGAGGTAAACATAGAACTTGAACATTCTTTGTATTCCATTTCAAAATGGGAAGAAGATTTCAAGAAACCATTCCTTTCCGATAAGACTACACAAGAAGACATTCTAGCATATATTCCGTATATGGTAATAAACGGTAAATGCGGTCCCGATGAAATGAAGCGGATAACAAACGATGATTCTGCTTTGGAGATGATCGTTCGATATATGGAAGATCCTCGAACAGCAACAACATTTCACGGTAAGGATAAAGGCAGAGGAAAGAAAGAGATACTCACTGCAGAAGTAATATACTACTACATGATATCTCTTGAAATTCCTTTCGAGTGTCAATATTGGCATCTTAATAAACTTATGACACTTATAAAGGTTTGTGGTATAAAGAATAATCCCAAGAAGATGTCTAAGAGCGAAACCGCAGACCATTATGCTAAACTTAATAAAATGCGCAGAGCTGGTAAGGGGAAGATATAAGATCTATTACTTTTCTTATATTACTTCTCCTTTCAGCTTATTTTCTTTTTATACGTTTAAAATCTATATTGGGGGAGGGTAATCTCTTGGAAAACAATCAGTATCCAACAGAAATGTACCATGCAGCGATAAAGATCCTTGAGAACAGATCAGAACAGCTTGGCGATGATGAACTTGCTCATTACGGTACTCCTCGACATTCCGGACGTTATCCTTATGGTTCAGGCAAAAGACCTTATCAAAATAGCAAAGAACAGGTTTATATAAACAAAACGATAGATAGTGTGAAAAATACACCTATTATGCAGGACCTAATAAATAAACGAATACCATTTGATGATTTTTATGTTAGACATACCATATGGGAAGACAAAAATTACAATGATGGTCTTATAAAACTATATGGGGAAGATTTTACAAGAGCACAAGAAATACCGTATGAAGATGCGGTAGAAAAAGCGATTACAAAATGGCTTAAGGATAACGGTGTTCATTATTGATCGAATAAACATAAAAGAGGTGAATATTCTTGAATAATAAAAACGACAGTGAAATGTACCATGCAGCGATAAAGTTTCTTGAGAACAGAGCAAATCGGCTGGATGACGATGAACTCTATCACCACGGCGTTCTCAATCAGAAGTGGGGAGTCAGACGGTATCAAAACGAAGATGGATCACTCACTCCTGAAGGCGTTATACATTATGGACGCTATGGTGAAACTGGTAAACGAATGGATCGCGATCAGAAAAAGGAATATAAGAATACCAAGCGCGAACTAAATAAATACCGCCAGACAGCTATTGAAAGACGTGAATTTAGCGAGGCAGCGGATCGATTTGCTAAATCAGCAGAACGCAAGTATAATTTTAACAAAAAAGTTTTTGGTGAAGATTCTAAAATAACTAAACGTTCTGCTACGTTAAATACGGCGGCTCAAGGGTTACAACGTTTAGAAAAAGCTCAATTAGAAGATTCTCGTCGGGTTTATAAAGAAGCTGTGCAAAACGCACTGGATAAATACGGCGATTCTAGAATAAAAGATTTGAAAAATTTTAAAACAACCAAAACGGGAGAAGAATTTGTTAGAGGCTATAGCGGATGGCAACGTAGTTTCTATTCTTATCGTGATGGAAAGACGGGCGATGTAACTATTCAGGGCTATAGTTGGAAACCGTATTTCTATTAATTAAACAATGAGGAGGTGAGATCAGTATGTCTATTGGGTTCAAGAATAAAGGAAGCTTCTCTAATACGTTTTCTTTCATGAACAGAATGAAACAAATGCAGATAGATAAGATCCTATCAGACTACGGTGAACGTGGCGTAAAACAACTTGAATATTATACTCCCAAGCGTACCGGTCTCACATCTCGTTCGTGGACATACAGAATAGAACACCAGAACGGAAAGACTTTGCTTCTCTGGGATAATACAAATATTCAAAATGGAACACCTATTGCAATAATAATACAATACGGGTTCGTTACCAAGACAGGTTTTCGTGTAGCGGGGAGAGATTACATCAATCCTGCTCTGTCCCCGATATATGAGGAGATAATGAATAGATTCCAGAAGGAGATGAGTGAATGAGCACGGTTGATAAGAGAGTCGTTCAGATGGTCTTTGATAATGACCAATTCGAAAAGAACCTAGCGAAGAGCCAGAAAAGTCTTGAAAGCATAGATAAGCAGGTGTCTACGCTTGGCAACAATCTTAAACCGGATACCATATCTAACGCTGTTAGCAAGGGCATGAGCAGCGCTGAAACTATAATCAGTGCCAAGGCCGAACTCTTTAGAGGCATTATGCTCAAAATAGGTGGCGAAATCGGTTCTTTCTTCACCAATACAATAGCTCAAGCACAAAGAGCCATTAATAGCCTCACCTTTGATCAGATAAATGCAGGCTTCTCAAAATACGAAGAGAAACTTTCTAGTGTTCAGACAATCATGAACGCTACTGGTAAATCTATAGAGTTTGTTGAAGAGCAGATGGAGAAACTGAATTGGTATACAGACGAAACCTCTGCGAACTTCACTGATATGACCAATAATATTGGTAAGTTTACTTCTGCGGGTATAGAACTTGAAGAAGCTTCCCAAGCGATGATGGGTATTTCTAACTGGGCATATTTGTCAGGCGCAAATCTTCAGCAAGCTTCTGCTGCCATGTATAATTTCTCACAGGCTATGGGCGCTGGCGCGATGCAATCCCAAGACTGGAAATCGATTGAGAACGCAAACATGGCTACTGCTAGCTTTAAGGAAACCGTAATCCTTACCGCTAAAGAGCTTTATAAATCAGGCAAGATTTCGGAAGACGTCATTAACAAATACGGCGTAACAGTCGAAAATTTTAGAAGTACGCTTAAAGATAAATGGTTTGATAGCACGATAATGATGGAAGCGACCAAAGTATATGGTCAGTATTCCAATTATGTAAAAGAGATTCAGGACAATGGCACTAAGGCCATCGCCGAAAGTATAAAACAAGCATATTACGAAGCCAACGATGAAGAAATTTCATTTAATCTTGCTTCGGGAGTAGTTGATTATCTTGATTGGGTTCAGGAAACATACACCCAAGAGATGTCTGACATTATTAAACAGTATGGTGCGGACTCTGAACAGCTTAAGAAACTAACCAGTGATTTAGGCATTAGTATGGAACAGGCTTTGGATATGACCAAAGTTACTCAAAATCTTAAAGGCGAAAATGTTACTGGTTATTTTTATAACATGAGTAAATCTGCGTTCTTGGCAGCTCAGGAATACAAGACGTTTGCTGATGTTATTTCGGCCACGGCTGACGCAGTTTCAACCAAATGGATGAATATTTTCCAAATCATATTTGGTAATTACGAAGAGGCTAAAAAGATCTGGACCGAATTTGGTGATATATTTTACGATATATTTGCTCAGCCAGTAGATTATCTGCTCGAGATAATGGAAGCTTGGAAGAAATTTCATGGTCAGGTTCTTTTATTTGGAACTGAAGCAAGTAGCGTATTTACTAATCTTAGAGATATATTTAATAGCATAAAGGGCGCTCTTGAAGCAGCTCTTGGAGATGTATTTAAAGAGACGTTTCCTCACATGCAAACATTTGAACGAATGGGCATGCATTTAGCATATGCTACGTACAAATTAAATCAAGCATTAGAAGAAGTTAAGGATACAGTTGGAAAAATAGTAACCGAACGCGATAAACTTGCTGGAGGTGAAACAGCATTTGTTCGAGCTGCATCGCTTGCCGAAAAAATACGTGAAGCTTTTCGTGGGTTGCTCAAAATCGTTAGAGCTGTTGTGCGTGTAATTGGTTCTCTTGGTAAGGGTGTTCTTCGAATAATTAAAGCTATTTTACCGTCGTTTAATACAATCCTTGATCTTTTCATAACTGTTGATCAAAATGGCGCAGTGTTAGAAGAAAAAAGTATACAAATAGCTAGAACAATAGAAATTGTTTGTAAAATAATAGCTGCGCTCATTACAAAGTTTAAACAATCTGTAATGGACGGAACTGTCATTGAGTATCTTACCAATCTTGGTAAATTCTTGCTCGGTAGTGTTATTCAGTTTATTAAAGGTTTCTTTAAACAGGCCGAAACGGAAACTACTGGTTTTGCTGCGACATTACAACGGTCCGGTAATAAGGTATTAACTGTACTACAGAATATTTCTAATTTTATATTTACAAAACTCACAGAAGCATATAATAAATTTATGCAGACTGGTTTTGGTCAAGCTCTTGGTAGATTGTTTAATCAGTTACCGACATTGATCAAAAACATCGGTGGATTAGTAATTAATGTTATAACACAAATAGTTAATTTCTTCGCTCTTGGCGCAGAGATGGTTAATCGTTTCTTTGCTTCGTTTAAAAACAGCTCATTTGGAACTAATGGATCTGGTACCGGTCTTGGTATATTGGGTATGCTTTTTGTTCTGATACAGTCAATTGTTATGGCTGTAATGGAGGGCAAAGCACTCACAATTATGGATTCTATATCTGAAGCGATCGAAACATTCCAAGAAACTCTTGAGACATTCCAGACAGCTATAAAAGCGACAATACTTAAACAAATAGGTGCTGCAATACTTGAAATAGCAATAGCTGCATTACTATTGGCTTCTATTGAACCTCAAAAGCTTAAGGTAACTATGCTCATAATGGGCGGTACACTTGTTGCTTTGTTAGGCTCAATGGCTATTATTTCCAGCATTAGTTCATCTAAGGTTGGTGCTTCTGGTCTTGCCGGTATGATGAAACAGCTTACAAGTGTTGCGATGTCAATGCTAATTCTAGCAGCTGTAATGGCAAAGATCAGCAAGATGGATCCCGATGAGATGATTATAGGATTATTAGGTCTTGCCGGATTGATGGCTACTATGGCTGTGTTTATAGGTATGCTTAGAATTGCTGTTACAAGCTTCTCTAAACAGACCGTCATTAAGTATAAGGGTGAAATGCAAGCCCTGACTAAACTAATGCAAACCATGTTCATAATGGTTATTGCTATTAATATGCTTAGGCCGGCTTTAAAGGCTTTAGGCAAATTACCAAGAGAAGAATTGACTCAAG
The DNA here is from genome assembly GCA_017649745.1 of Clostridiales bacterium. The sequence goes on from JAGCGE010000151.1 coordinate 20,878, forward strand.
GTGTATCTGCATTAATGTTCCTTGGTATTTATTTAGGTTTAATGATGCTTTGTATTAGCAGACTCGCTAATCCAAGTAAGACAAGCCATCTAATAACTGCTGAGTCAGTTGTTAAATTCTATAGTAATATTAAAGCCATTGCGATAACACTTGGTATAGTAGTTGTTGCTATTGGTTTGCTTGTTGCTTCTTTAGTAATATTGTCGGCTATTCCTATGCCTTTACTTCTTCAGGGATATTTGGCGATGTCATTCCTATTGAAGTGGGTAGGTAAACTATTTAAACAAATTAGTAAATTGATGGCTAATTTGGCTAATTCGTCACATATTATTTCCTCTAGTGCTGGTATATTACATATCGGTCTGGCTTTGATAGAAATAACTGTTGCTATAAATCTCTTACTTATACCTATTGAGACTATGGCATACACTCCTTTACCTTTGCTTGTTAAGGGTGGAGTAGCAACGATCCTGTTAATGTCCTGGATGGTTATCTTTGTCGGCGGTCTTATAGAAATATTGTCAGGCAGAAGTTTGCTTGGTGGAACGGGCATGGCAAATGCTCTTAGAATAGACAGATGGGCTACAGACATGATATTCATTAGCCTTGCACTGATGGCTATTGCTATATCTATAAATATTCTTATTAAGCCCGTTACTGAACTTGGATCACTTCCTCTTGGTCAATTAGTTAAGGGATTCCTTGCTACGTTGGCCGTGATGACAATGACCTTTGCATTTATATCAGCAACGGTATTTATGGGTAAATATTTAGATCCCGGACCACAGTTTGAAGCGACAATGCTTAGCACTGCTGGGGCGTTGTTATTGTTAGCCGCCGGCATGCAACTTATTGCTGATGTTATTAAGCATCTTGGCGAAATGGATGCCGAGGTATATGAGTCGGGTGTTACTAAGATAGGTGAAATTCTTGGTTGGCTCATTATGCTTTGTGCGGTGTTCGCGTTGATTAGTTCTGTAGTCAAAATGGGGACAAGACGCCTTGGCGATACTGCTGGAATTGCTAAAAACGTATTTTACATAGGCGCTGGATTGCTGGCATTCGTTTCGGCATTATTGCTTTTACTCATTCCCCTTAGTATACTTTCTAACATATCTGATCCAAAGGTATATGAAGACGGTATAATTAGACTTGCTTTTCTTATGGGTGTTTTAGCAGCATTCATTGGATTGTTAATGGTGTTCTATGGTTTAATGACCAAAGTCAGCGGTGGTTCTAAAGTATTAACCGAACAAACCGAAGTTAAGCGAAAGGGAATTTTCTCAAAAAGAAAGAAGACCAAAGACACTATAACGTCGTTTGGTAAAGACATGGCTGATTTTGGTAAGGCGTTGATGATGGTCGTTGGCGCTATTACCGTACTTATATTGCCTCTTACAATACTTGGTAATCTTGATCTTGACGTATATGCTCAAGGCCTTGCGGGATTGGCTATAATTATGGCCATGCTCTCAGTGCTAATTGCGGCAATAGGATATACGTTAAAGGATGTTACCCCCGGTAAGATATGGTCTATGATAGGTCTTATGGCTGTTATGGCTATCATTCTCTTTGCTGTTGTTGAGATGGTAAAGTCCACGGGCGAGTATATGTCTGAGTGGAAATGGGGAGAAACCGATAATTGGATTAAATTTATATTAGGTGTTGTCGGTACATTTGGTGTTTTGGCATTGTTGATTGGAGGATTGTATCTTCTTACTAAATCGGTAGGTGAACCGGGTAAAATGCTTGCTGCTGCTGGATCGTTAGCTATTATGGGTGCGGCAATTTTAGCAATATCGTTTGCGGTCAAAATGATAGCTGATGCAGTGCGTGAAAACGAGAACGCGGTACTTAATGCAGAAGTATTTATAAGCATTATAATGGCTTTGGCTGCAGTGTATATTTATATTCTTAATTATTTCTTAAACCCTAGCGATCTTCTTACTGCTGCAGCATCGTTTGCTATAATGGCAGCAGGTGTAGTTGCTATTGCTGGTGCGTTGGCTATTGTTGCAGCTCTTGATCCATCTTGGGATAATGCATTCCAAGTAATAGCTATAATAGCAACATTGTTTATAGCAATAGGTATACTTGGAAAAGTCGTTCCAGGAGCCAACCTGATTCAAGTAGCCGCAGCATTGCTCATAATCTCTGCAGCATTCGTTGTAATGTCTCTTGGCGTTGTGGCTTTGGCAGGTGCTGTGATAATGCTTGTTGATGCTGCTGAAAAGTCTAAAGATGGTTGGGCAGCACTCGAAAAGGGCGTTGCTATACTTGCGACTATTGCCATCGTTCTTGGTGTAGTTGTCGTATTGTTTGCTGTGCTTGGTGGTCTATGGTTGCCTGGTGCAGTTGGTGCAATACTATTTGCCGGTGCTGTATTCCTTGTGGCCTTAGCGTTCTATTTGGTTGTACAGGGATTAGTCGATTTGGCTAACAACTGGTCCACAATTGACGAATGTTTAACAGATCTTACAACCTGGCTTGAAGAGCATAAGGATGAATGGGAGTTAATACTTAATGATTTTACCTCGTTAATTGTTTCATCTATGCTTACTGCGGTTGACAATATTCTTAGTCAGACAAGCACTATGGTTCAAGCGGTAATTGGAATACTCAAAATGGGTTGGGTTGATTATTTCAAGGATTTAGGCGCTCAAATTTATGACGCTCGACAAGAAAACAAAAGACTTCAATCCTTAGATGAAGATGCTCAAAAACAATTAGGTGCGCGTGTTGATACGGCTAGAGCATATCTATATAAAGATGCTGCGTTTAAAGCAAGATATAATAATCAAGATTTTGATACTCGTAAAGCAGCACGACAAGAAGTATATATTGAAGCTTTAAAGGATTTTATGCTCACGTCTACTGAATGGAGATTCGCTAGACAAGATGAACTTAATGAATTATTATCTGAATTACGAAAAGAAGATACAACGTTTAATGAAGATGAATGGCGAGAAATGTTTATTCAAGCCGGTGGCACATTTATTGATGCTAATGGTAATCAAATAAATCTACTGTCACGTAAACAAGATTCTGCCGGAGCGTATATTGATAAGTTGAATCAGGCTTATGATGAAGAACGCAAAGCTGAGGAAGAAAGATTTGCAGCCATGTCTCGATTGACTGCAAAGAGTCAAGAACAAACTAAACGTGTTACAGCTAATATTAATGATAATTATAAAGATGAAAGATTATATAGTAATACCGATAGCGCTTATTGGGATCGTCTTGAAGATGTTGGTCTCGGCGGTGGTGTATCTGGTGATGGAAACATTATTGCTGATGAAGTAACAATAACCGGTGATTCTGATGCTGCGGCTAGACTTGCGGCACTTAGGGCTAAAGCTCAAAATGATCCGACTTATAATGCTGCGAATAAAGCAGAAGCAGAAGCGGCAATGGTTAAGTGGGGCGGTCAGACTGGCGTTACTGCTGGAGCAAATGCTGGTGCAGGATTTGTGGATACAGCTTATTCTGTTATCGCTAACGGATTTTCGGGCAATGCTGGTAATGTCGTTTGGGCTGCTGGCTTAAAGGATTTCGCTGAAAGCTTTTCTAACAGCGTTGGTACGACAATCGACGATCTTAAAAAGAATTTTGAATCGTGGTTGAAAAAGTCTGGAATCGAATTTAACTTTAGTGACAGTGTAGACCAATTTGCCTCAACTATAGGTCTTGATACTAATAGTGAATTGTATAAGAAAATTAAGACCAATCTTTCGTGGGAAAAACTAAGCGGTAAGGCAAGAGATACAATAACTACATGGCAACAGTATATGGTTCAAGGTAAGGACCCTGTGACCGCATTCGTTGATGCTGTTGGGTGGAACTGGGACACGTCTTCTTGGCTCAATGAAGAAACCCTTAAAGAGGTTACTGATTTTTTGGGTATTAGCGATATATTTACTGATGAAGACGGTAACAAATGGCTCGATTTTAGCGATTTCCTTAAACTCGGAGAGGGCGAAAATCCTATAGCAGATGCTATTTCTGAAGCCGCTGGTAATTTCAACATGGAAGATCTCCTTAATACGGATGATCTCAAATTGCCCGAACTTGATCTAGGCGAAATGACTAAAATGCCAGAAATGAACCTTGATGATTTGTATGATAAGTATGGTTTTGGTCAAAATGACTTTTCCAATCTCGGTGGACTTGATGGCAATGCTTATATGGAAGGTCTCGCCGACTCCATGACTAATAATTCATCATTTGCAAACGCGGGTGAAGAGGTAAAGAGTCAGCTTGCGGGTTATACTGGTCAGTCCAAGGACGACAACATGGTTCTCAGAGGTCTTGATGGCACATATATTGAAGCAGCTAAGACACTTGATTTGGTGGCCCCTATATTCCAAGAAACCGCTAAGAAAGCGGAAGAAGCAGCTAAGGGCTATAACCAAATACAAGATTATAGCGAACCTGGTGCTTGGTGGCGTAGAGACGAAGGTGCTGATTTCTGGTATAAAGTTAATAAAGAAGGTATTCCCATGCTTGATGAAAATGGGAATATGTATACCATGGATAATAGAACCATGGACGCCAATGTTAATCTTTGGAATTCGCTTATAGCAAAGGAACAGCAAGAGCAACAGCGATCTAAAGAAATGGAAACGGCTTTGGATAATCGAATAGCATATATAGAATCTTTGTCTAAAAAAGAATACGATAAAGATTATTTGGCTCTTAAGAGCTTTGTGCATACTAAAGATGCGTCCGGTAAGGATGTTTATGGACGAAAGCTTAATGATGGAAAGATATTGGTCACCAATAATAAAGGTACACCTAGTCAATCCAAAAATGGCAAGCTTGTAGTTTATGATCCTACAACCGGAAAGTACACCGAAGTTGAAAACAAAGACGTTGTGCCTCTTCGTAAGGGTACAGATTTGTTTGGTAGGACTTATTATGGTCGACAAATAGATACGCATAAAGTAGTTATTACTGATAAATCAGGTAACCCGATACTTACCGAAGATGGTAGACTCAAGTTCTATGATCCAACGGCTCAGAAGTATTATGTAGAACAAGCCGCATATCAGGAACAATCTGCTCAATCTCAACAAACCACAGCCGATGGTGTAATGTTAATGGCTGATGCTACTCAAAATGCTCAGAACTCTCAACCTCAAACTTCTGCTGTTAATGGTCAGAAGCAAACCAATAAGGCTTCGACCGGATCTCAGGCTTATGCTCAACAAGTTAATCAAACCAGTGCGAAGAACCAGCAGAAGAGTGGTACTGCTCAAAATCAGCAAACCGGTACTACTTCTGCATCTGCTGCTCAATCTGCTGCATCTGCTACAGATTATCTTAGAGCAATAAACGAGAGAGCAAACCTGATGTATAATACGCTTGTTGAGATGAATACCCGACAGGTTGATATGGCTGAAAATCTTAATAGCGTTGCCAATAATACCTACGCTTGTGCAACAACTCCTATCCCTGCAACTATTGACCAAAAGGAAGTTAAAAATCTTGCCAAGAGCGTCAACTTGATTCTGGGTATGAAAGCAGAACTTTCAAAGCGTGGTGTTTAAAATCAATTCAATCTAATTAGTCCTACACAAGATTACTCTTGATGTGACTACTTTAACAAAGTCAGTCTGTCGTTTCACTCAGTCTGACTAATTCAAGTCCTCCATGTTTTAGGCTACTGGCATGACCTGCGCTAACGGTTGTGCTGGTAGCCATTTTTTTTAGAAATACTGAAAGCAAGGCGTATACGAGACTCACCCCTCATAATGACAACTTCTCCTTACAGTTACCGCCACCAAACTGCTCAAAGATGTCACCTCAGGTCTCGGTTGCTTGTCGAATACGACTTGCATTTAATACGCTTTGCTTTGAGTGTTTCTAAATTCAAAATGGAAAGTTTTATGCATGAAATTAAGGAGGTAAACCTAATGTATGCGATATACGACGGTACTCATGCCGTTTTATTCACAAAGACAGAGACTCGAAACAATGTAAGTGTCGAAGTTTCTAAACATTCGTGGCTGGACTGGCATCTGATACCTAGTAAGAGACCGCAGATGCCACCTCCGAATGTGAAAACCAATTATGTTGATATTCCCGGAGCTCATGGACATCTCGATCTTTCAAATGTTCTGACCGGCGCTCCGAGATATGAAAACAGAACAGGATCGATGGATTTTATTCTTATGAACAAATCCATTAACTCTGAAGGCAATCCCGATCTTGAGAAGTATTGGTGGGAGCGTTATAGCGAGATCATGAACTTCTTACACGGTCAAGTGATCAAAATGCAGTTCTTTGATGAGTGCTCCAACTCATATTTCAATAAGTTTGACGTCGATGTTCGTGAAATGCCTGAAGCGTCATCAGTATCTCTCGGTAAGACTGTACTGTATCTTGGTGAAACGACTGCTAACTACACTTATCATAAGTATTACAGATGCGTAGAAGAGAGCAGTACCCATGTCTGGAGCGAACTTAGCGATAACGATGATGTTTACGTTGGACAGTTCTCAAACAGAGAATGGTACTGGATTGGAAGAGTCAACGTATCGGGCTTTGATTCTCAAAATAACTACTCCACAATTACAATAAGTTACGATGCTTATCCTTATAAGATCAAGTATGATGGAACCCCTGCAGAAATGGTGGTGAGCCTGTGAAATTTTATATTTTTGCTGATTTTAACGTTAATTCATCGACATATAATTGGCAGCTTGTTCACGCTCCCGAAAACTTTCCCGAATACATTTACGGGAGTCCGATAGAAGAGGATAAGGCGTTTGCATACAATATTTCTATGGAGAAAGAGATAAGCAGAGCAGGTTCACTTAGCTTTACTATTCCGCCAAGACACCCTTTGTATAATAGCATAATCCCTCTTGGAACGACCATAGCATTAACGACGGCAGAAAGTACACCTAGCGGCGGCGAAGCAAGTCAAGAAGAAGCAGTTATAGGCCACGTTCTTTGGATAGGTAGAGTTCTTACTGTAGAGAGAAATTTCAATCTCGAAAAGAACATCAGCTGTGAAGGAGCTCTTGCTTTCTTAAACGATATTATGGTAAGGCCCAGATCGTTCTTTACTGTATCCGGTGAGAATGCTAACAAAGAGCATAAGGTTCCGGCTGTAGATATTTTGCAGATGATCTACAACGAATACAATTCGAGATGTTCTGTTAAAAGAAGACTTCAACAGTTTAGACTACAAGTTCCTGAAGAAACAATCGATTCGACGCAAACTCCATTGTATGATGGAGATAGCGAGCATCAGACATATGAACATAGTGGTTCTATGATACCTGCCACTCTTGGATGCAAAGCGTCTTATAATGGAACTGCTTATATATTTAATGGCGAACGTTATTGGGAGACTTACGAGTATCCGCAACATTATTACATCAACGAGACATATTATACGTCAATTGATGATTATGTTACAACATTTGATAAGTTCTCAGAAATAGTAGACCTTGATCCATCAGTTGGAATGTGGGCCGAGTGTACTGATGATTATTCATTTGAAATTACTCTATTTGTGGCAAGACTTCCTTATACTCATAAACCTAAGCACATTATATTTGCAAACAATCTTGTAGATTTACAGGATAATGGCGATGGGATGGAACTGTATAGTCAGGTTATTCCTCTTGGTGCAAATAAAATGAGACTTGGTGATGATCCCACAGGTAGTCCAGTACAATATATTGCAGGAAACTATCAATATTGGCCTATTGTTTCCGACTACATTAGAGGAAGTGACACTAGTATAGGTATTATAGAAAAGACAATAGATTATTCAGATGCTACTACTTCAGACGAGCTTGGTACTATTGCTTTTTACAATCTTCAGGCTTATGAAAGCAGAATCGGAAGGTCGTATAATGTATCTGCTGTGGATATTTCCCTTCTTAGCGAGAATCAGGATGAGGGGTATAATCCGTTTATTCTAAGTGATGGACGAATAAACAGCAGTGATTATAATCCAAACAACTTCATTGATATTACAGATGGTGTCATGATTGAGTCGTTACCCCACGGTACCCATTATTCGAACGTTAAATTTACATGCTCGTCACTTAGATTTAATGTTGATAATCCGGGAGCATCTGATTATACATTTCAGATTTATGATAATTCTTATGTTCCAAGTAAACCTAAGATGCTTACCGAGTTCTATGCTAGACAGAAAGCAATATCTGAGGGTAAAGTGGCACAAGACGGCACTATTTACTATCAAAATAGGCAGCCTAAAGACGTGTATAAGGAAGATGATAATAACGTATATGCCGACTACGATCAGTATCAGGAACATTATTCATCAACTGGAACAGGAGACGCGCGAACGGACATTACTTCTGAAAAGGTGGCTCCCGGCACATATGTTCCTCCGCAGAACAATTCCTAAATTCAAAACCTGAAATTTTCCCGGAAGGTAATTTCTCAAAATCATTTTAAAGGAGGGGTGCGCTATGAACAATCTTGAAGCGGCGAGGATAATGATGAGCGGAAGTGGTGGAAGCAATATTGCACCCAAACCGGATCCTATTATACAAAGCGGCACATATTTAGCACGCGACGATGATCTCGATGGTTATTCAAGAGTTGTTGTCACTGCTGGAACTAGTGTGGCTGAGATGATAGATAATTTTAGAACCATTTACAGTGCTCCTGTTTTTCCGAATAGTGAATATACATACAAAATAAAAATAGGACATATTAATACTTGGGAGTATGCCCAGTTTTATACAAATTTAGCTTATTCAACTTCTCGGCCATATTCATATGCATATCCGAGTCAGAGTTTTTACTTCTATGATACATTTGCTTGTCTATATAAAAATGATGACTTAATTATTGCTACACGTTTTCCATGGTCTATATCTAGCTATCAATATTGTGATAAATACAGAGAGGATAGTGGGTGGACTTGGTCTGACACATATGTGATTTACCCATATCAGGAATATGAAAATATAAGTATAGATAATGTAACGAGCTCATTTAACCCTTCGAGTTCAAGCACTAAAAGGTTTAGTATTTATTTGTCAGCTGATTTTGTACAGAAACACACCAGACATAATTGGACGAGCACCTCTACTCCGGGAGAGCTTATAGACAACCCAGTTATAACTACTGAAACATATTCAGTAAACGGTACATATGAGTGCTTCCCTGAAGTAGGCACATTCAGTACACAGCAAACCTATACAGACTTGTCATCAAGCGATCTTTTAAGCGAGCTTACTGATTTTACAATTGCTCTATATAATTATTATAATCCTCATGCTTAAATAATCTCAAAATAGAAAGGATTGATACAATGGTACAGATTAAAACAATAACCACGGGTGCCAGTGAAGAAGAAGTTATATTTGACAAATTTAACTTCATGCGCGGCGCCAAGGATACTATATACATCTGGGTGAGAAACTTTGGCGATAGTGACATTTACATGAGTGATCATCCGGGTATTGTGGCAGGTAACGATGATGTTATCAAGCTTGGTGCCAAGTCTGTAGGTCTTGTTACGACTGCTGTTGACAACAAGATTTATATTCTTGGCGCATCGACGCTCGAATGTCACGCTCAGTTCTTTGCTGAGTGTCCTTTCAGAGGCGTTGGCTCAGGTGGTGGAGGTGGTGGAAACTCCAGTTATATTGGCAAGACCACTACTCCTCTGACTGATGGATCTAGGACGAATCCTATAACGATAAACGGTCAGTCCGTAACCGCTAAGAAGGGTGATATTACTGTCTATAACAAGCAGGAATTTATATTTGATGGTACGGAGTGGAATGCGTTCGGTGATGATTCAGGTCTTGGCGATCTGGCATTTAAGGACAGCGCTACCGGTACATTTACGCCTGCTGGAACGGTATCTGCTCCGACATTTAACACAACCGAAACTCCTCTTCGAGTAACAGGTACACCAGAAGGTAGCGTTAGCGTGTCAATCACACCTACTACTGACACGGTGACAGGCATAACAACTGTTGGTACTCTTCCTGTATTTAGTTATGACAGCGCAACTGAAAACCTTAGCTACACACCCGGTACACTTCCGACAGCAGATACTTCAAAAACAGTAATGACCGGAGCTTCGGCATCTGCTACATTCACAGGATCAACTCTCACTTCTCAGGGCAGTGTTGCAACCTTGACCGAGATCAACGCTCCTACATTCACCGGTACCGAGGGTTCTGTCAGTGTTTCTTAAAATCAAAATGGAAAGGAGAAAGTATAGATGAGCGATATAGTATCCTATACTGTCCCTGTGACAAGTGGCGGAACAACGACAGACACGACTTTATATTTTAAAGATACTGATCTCAGAGATAATGTAGACGAAGTAAAAGAGTATATCGGATATGTACCGCCTAAAGTTATAGGCTTGCAGGCAGACTTCGAGAACTCCACATTCACACGACTTGGTGATGCTGTAGGTCTTAGCGCAGGTTCCGACTTCGACCAGTTTCCTATGTATGGCGGCAGAAGACTTTGTAATCTTGCTGATGATGGTACTGTAAATGCGTGGTATGGCGAAGCAGGATATACTGAAGATGGCAGCAATGGTCAGGTTATGGTTTATCAGCCGAAGTTTTATTATAAGGTAGTACCTCTCAAAATACAGGCTATTGAAAAAGCGACTTCTACAAATATTCCTGAAGGTTATCATCTTCTCAAAGCTAACTATTATATTTGCGCTGAGAAAAAAGGTGGTTTTAAGGTACATCCTGCTTTCTTCGATGGTGACGGTAATGAGGTTGATGGAATTTATATTTCGGCGTATGAAGGAAGTTTGTTTGATGTAAGCGAGAACAAATATCTCATGTACGACGATATGGAACCCGCTGGTGATGGGACTTATACACAGGGAGTATATTTGCTTGATAAAGACAACGATAAGCTTTGCTCTATTGCAGGAGTAAAGCCAGTTTCAGGCCTTAAGCACACCCAGTTTACACGAACAAACCTTGAACAAATTGCTCAAAATAGAGGTAGCAGATGGCATGGTGAGACCGTACAAGTAATCTCGATGAAGCAGCTGCTTATGGTTATTGAATACGCTACTTTTAACTTCCAGACGGCAATAGGCGCGGGCGTAACGAGTATTACCGACGTCTCAACAGACAGCGTTACGGTGCAGACAGGAGCTACGTCAAGTCTTGGTGAGGGTACGGGTATAGCCGAATCGACAGACGTATATATTTCAACAGGGCACAAAACAGGATCAAGGCTCGCCGAAAGGTCTGTCCGATACAGAGGTGTAGAGAACGACTGGGGGAATATTTATAAATTTATAAACGGCCTTAATATCTGGGGCGATGGAAAACGATACGGTGGCATTCCGTATTATTGTGAGGATTTCAGTTTTGCAGAATCTAAGAAAACCGATAATTATAAATCTATGGCTTTCACACTTACTAACGCCAACGATTACATAAGATATTTCGGCTGGAGCGCTGAATGCGATTGGGCGTTTCTCCCATCGAAGACAGGTTCGGGCGCCTCAAGCGATATTCCCGTAGGTGACCACATACTCGTGAAAGCAAACCTCAACGGCTACCGAATCGCTTTTTTGGGTGGTTTTTGGGATGATGGCTACACTGCTGGTTCTTTCTCCGGATATACGTATTATGGTGCTGATTATCATCTTTCAATTATCGGTGCCCGCATATTCTTCGTTTAAAAGAGAGGTGATAAATCAAAATGGCTGAATATACAATTTCTAAGCTCTTAGGTTATGACATAAAAGATCAAGAAGCTGCAGAAGGCATAGAGGATATTGAAGCATTTATCGGATATCCTGATGATACGAGCATTGTGGGTTTGCAGGCTGACTTTGAAAATATGACATTTACTCGTCTGGCTGGTGCTGTGGGTAAAACTGCAGGTTCGGACTTTAATGTGTTCAAAATGTATGGCGATAGGAAACTCTGTAACCTTGCTGACGATGGCACTGTCAATGCTTGGTATGGTGAACAAGAATACATAGAAGACGGCTCAAACGGACAGGTCATGGTTTATCAGCCGAAATTTTACTACAAAGTCCTTCCACTTAAGACCGAGAAGATCCAGCCTGAGGTAATTGACCCAGAGGCAGCTACTCCTGAGTACACCGAACCTGAGGGTTATCATCTCCTTAAAGCCAATTACTTCATCTCTGACAAGCCAAAGTATGGATTTAAGGTGCATCCGGCTTTCTTAGCGCCAGACGGTGTTACAGAGATGGACGGCATCTATATTTCTGCTTATGAGGGAAGTATTTATGATGTTTCAGCGGCTAAATACCTTATCTACGATGATATGAGTGATGATGGTAATTACACTCACGACACTTATTTAGCAGATACTACTAACGATAAGTTTTGCTCAATAGCTGGAGTCAAGCCTGCTTCCGGACTTAAGCATGCTGGTATGACTAGACCGGGTATAGAGTCTATGTGCCAAAACAGAGGTTTAAAATGGCACTCTGAGAATGTGCAAATACACTCTATGGAGCAGCTTTTAATGGCTGTCGAGTATGGTGCGTTTAACATGCAGACGGCTATAGGTGCTGGTGTTACAGTCATTACCGATATTACTACCGAGTCAAATACGGTTCAAACAGGAGCCACTTCTAGTATCGGTAATGGAACAGGTGCGGCAACGACTACAACACGTTATATTTCTACAGGTGCCACAACTTATACTACCGCTGACGGAGCAAACAAACTGTCAATCAGATATAGAGGTAGGGAGAACGATTGGGGTAATATTTATAAGTTTACAAACGGTCTCAACATCTGGGGTAATGGCAAAAAGCGCGGTGGTATACCCTACTATTGCGATGACTGGGCTTTTGCTGAAAGTAAAAAGACTGAAAATTATATTTCGACCAATATTACTTGTACAAATGTTAACGGTTATACAAGATATTTTGGTTGGAATGTAGAATGCGATTGGATGTTTATACCGACAGCCGTTGGGACCCCAGCTAGTGCAACGCTTCCTGTAGGCGATTACGGATATTATACTGCGAATTTAAACACTTACCGAATCGCGTATCGTGGCGGTTATTGGAATAATGGCTCTACTGCTGGCCCGTTTTACTGGGCTTGGAGTAATGGTGTCGGTTTTCGGGCTCGTAATGTTGGCGCTCGTCTTTGTTACATCAATTGCTGAGCGGAGCGAAGCCTTCTTCTTGGTAGCAACCCAAATTCATGAAGGATATCAGCGCATGCTTAAAACAAAAACTTACATAAACACTCCAAATAAAATCGAGGTGAAAAATTCAAAATGGCTAATTCAGAAGTTTCAAACATTACTGTCCCAATAAACAACGTAGATACCACTTTTGACGTGAAGTATGCTAAGGGTCGGGATGACATAAGAGACATTGAGGCGTGGATAGGTTATCCTGATCAAAACGACATAATCGGCTTATGTGCTGACTTTGAGAATTCCACGTTTACCAGACTTGCAGGTGCTGTGGGTAAAACTGCAGGCTCGGACTTCAATGCTTACAACATGTATGGTGGTAGAAGACTTTGTAATCTTGCTGATGATGGTACAGTTAATGCTTGGTATGGTGAAGCAGGTTATACCGAAGATGGCAGCAATGGTCAGGTGATGGTCTATCAGCCGAAGTTTTATTACCGCACAGTCCCCATCAAAATGGAAAAGATAGCGGTTGAAGAGATACCTGCTACTGCATCCACTCCTACCGAATACACGGACCCCGAGGGATATCATCTGCTAAAAGTCAATTACTACCTCTCTGACACGGCAAGATATGGTTTCAAAGTCCATCCTGCATTTTTAGATCCTGATGGCAATGAGATGGATGGAATTTATATTTCTGCTTACGAGGGGTCTGTATATGATGTATCAGGCTCTGCTTACGTCTTATATGATGACTTAGACATTACATGGGATCCAGTAACAGGCGATCCAACCGTAACCCCGCAAACTTATATTTACGACTTTGACAACGATAAGTTTTGCTCGATAGCCGGAGTTAAGCCAGCATCTGGTATGTCTTACGCATCCGGCACACCACAGAATGTCCTTACTCGACCTAATATAGAGAAGATGTGCCAGAACCGTGGATCAAAATGGCATTCCGAAAACTTCCAAATCCATTCCATGGAACAAATGCTGATGGTTGTGGAGTATGCGACGTTTAATATGCAGACGGCGATTGGTAATGGATGTACGGCGTATGCTTCTGGTACCGGTAATGAGGGAGTGCAGACTGGATCTACTGCGAGTCTCGGTAACGGGTCTGGAGTTGCATCTTCAACGCTTCAAATCTCAAGCTCTGGAGTAAAGACTACCTCGTCCACGAATGGTAAAGTCTCGATAAGATACAGAGGTAGGGAGAACGACTGGGGTAATCTATGGAAGTTCACAAATGGTCTTAATATCTGGGGTAATGGATACAAACGAGGCGGTATAGCTTATTACTGTACTGACTATAACTACGCTGAATCTAAGAATACTGGTAATTACGAGTCCACAGGCATCACTTGTGAAGGATTTCTGGGCGTCACGAATGCTTATGGTTACATAAATAATTTTGGCTGGAGTGAGCAGTTCGACTGGGGATTCATAGTGACTAAAGCCCAAAGAACAGGAGCCGACTCCACAAAACCCGTAGGTGACTATCAATATTCTACACGAAACCTTAATGGCTACCGAATCGCGTTTCGTGGCGGTTATTGGAGTTCTGGCTCTAATGCTGGCCCGTTTTACTGGTATTGGGCTTATGGTGTCGGTTATCGGAGTCGTACTATTGGCGCTCGTCTTTGTTACATCAATTGCTGAGCGGAGCGAAGCCTCCTTCTTGGTAGCAATTAAAATTCATAATCGAAGACTGTATAGTCTGAGATAATTGCTTTAAACGTAAAACATAATAACTAGGAGAGAGCATTTGTTTAAAATCAGGTGTTCTCTCCTTTTTATAGGTAAAATCCTGCCGATGTTCGCGTATCGTGGCGGTAATTGGAATAATAGCTCTAATGCTGGCCCGTTTTACTGGAATTGGAATAATGGTGTCGGTAATCGGAATCGTAATATTGGCGCTCGTCTTTGTTGGTTTATATTTTCAGACTAGGATTTTACCCTGCCTCTTGGCAAAAAATATCGTTGTGAAACTGTGTTAGTAGGTATTGTCATACTCGAAAGCTCGGGACTAACTCCAACAAAATGAAAAAGGATTTGATCAAAATGAAGAGAGTAGGAAACCTCTATGAGAAAGTCTATGATATGGATAATCTAAGACTTGCTCATAAGAACGCTAGAAGAGGCAAAGGTTGGTATAACGAGGTTAAGATGGTCGATTCTGACGTAGATTACTATTTAGATAAGATCTCACGTTATATCATGTTTCAGACATATCACACCTCAAAATACCATGTCTTTGAGCGTAAAGAGCATAATAAACTCAGGCGTATACATAAGCTCCCATATTATCCTGACCGAATAGTTCATTGGGCTTTAATTCAGGTAATCGAACCATATCTCATTCGAACCATGACCGCTGATACATATTCTGCTATTCCGGGAAGAGGAGTACATTATGGTATGCGACGTGTTCAAAATGATATAGAGAATGACTTTGAGGGTTGCAAATACTGTCTGAAGTTTGACATATCCAAATATTACCAGTCCATTGATCACGAGATACTCAAAATGAAATTCAGAAGGATGTTTAAAGACCAGAAACTCCTTTGGCTTATAGACGAGATAATAGATAGCGTACCTGACGAAGAAGGTTTACCAATAGGAAACTATCTATCTCAGTATTGCGGTAATTTATATTTATCGGACTTTGATCACTGGATTAAAGAAGTCAAACAAGTTAAATACTATCATCGTTATATGGATGATATAGTGATATTTTCAGACGATAAAACTAAACTTCACAACCTTTTTGCGGATATACGAGCTCACATAGAAGAAACACTCAATCTCAAAATCAAATCAAACTGGCAAATCTTTCCAACATATGTTCGAGGAGTTGACTTCTTAGGGTATGTTTTCTTCGGATCACATACTTTGGTTAGAAATACAACCAAGAAGACTATGCGACACAAACTGCTTAAAATGACTTATAAACACAGACTTGACGAGCACGATAGAAGTGTTGTAGCGTCTTATTCAGGATGGACCAAGCATGCCGACTGTCGACATTTGGAACATTTGTATTTGGAAACTATACAAAGGAGACTTTATCAACTTAAACTTCAATTCAAAATCAAAATGGAAGGAGCTTTAAGCTTATGAAAGATTACGGTATCACTCACGCAGACGAACGACCTATTACTCCTGACATCAGAGAAACTAAGGTCTTTCTTGCAGAGAATATTGAAGAGGAGGAAGTGCCTGATTATGGGTTTGACGAGGAGACCGGTGAAGAAACTGTCTCCACTCACACGGGTTACAAGTATAGACTCCTCGAATACACCAAAGACGAATACATAGCTCTGCTCAATGAACAGGTGACTAACACTCAGCTCGCACTAACTGAACTTTTGAGGAGATGATTTGATGAGTTATATTGTAAAGGTATACGCAGACCTTATTGAAAAGGGTGAAAAGACGCTTGATCAGGTCCCTCTGAAGTATCGTGAGCAGGTCTACGAGGAGCTTGTGAGACGCGGCTATTACCCCGAACTGGGCGATCAAAATGAAGAATAAAGGAGGTCGAAATGCATGCAGATTAAAACGGTTGTA
>JAGCGE010000152.1 GCA_017649745.1 Clostridiales bacterium
AAAAGAAATTTCACAAAAAAAGTTTTCGGAGATTTTTGAGAAAACATTTGACTTTTTTCACACGTTTTTCACCGGGCGTACGTTAGCTCCTTTGACCACGCCATATGGTCGATACCTCCTTTCATGAGTCGATTAGTCTGTCGCCCGTACGGACCATTCTCCTTTCGAAAATAATCTCGTGCGCCCGCTGAAAAGTGTGTGAAAAGTTATACAAAAATAAAAGAAAGTGCATCTAAACTAACAGAAAGGGGATGCAAATATGGCAAGAGGCAAAGCAAACAATCCTGATCCGCCTATGAAACGTCGATTCAGACCATCTAGCGATCCCGCTGTTAGGGAATCCCAGCTGATTTCGATGGCTGTAGACCGAGTTGAACAGCGAATTCTTGACGGAACGGCCTCTGCACAGGAGCTCGTTCATCTGATGAGGCTCGGTTCTCGCGAAAAACAGCTCGAATTGGAGAAACTCGAGCTCGAGAAGCAACTTCTTAAAGCCAAGACCGAAGCTATCAACGCAACAAAAGAGAATGCGACCATGTTCGCAGAAGCGATCGCGGCTATGACGTCTTATAGACCGCCAATGGATGAGGAAGAAGACGACGAATGAAAAACTAAGAGGCCGTGTAGACCTCTTAGAACCAACCCGTAGTCCTCAACCGATTGGAAGCTGTCGGTTGTCACTTACTTTGCGCTATACTCATACTCAATGGTGTAATACAGCTCGCCGTTCTTAGATGACTCTCCGCTGATACGCAGATTCATCATATCATGTCTGTAGTCTTCCTGATCCCAGTAGATTCTGGTTGCGATTTCCGGATAGTCTGCATCTTCTGTCACGCATCCGTAGAAATACTCCAGCGTTGCATGCCCTGATCTCGCAATCTCCTTTGCTACTTCTGCTTCACCTCTAAGCAGATCTGCATAGGATGCCTCAAACTCGGCGCCGGTTACAAGATCGACCACTTTATGCTTCATATATGCCGCGCTTGTCATGAACTTGTCGGGATTCTCTAACGGATCCCATTTGCCCTTGCGCTCATCAAACTCTTTGACGCGCTTCTCTGCAAGCTTGTGTTCGATCTCTTTCGCTTTGTCCTGTCCGAGCAGTTCTTTCAGGTCATCCTTGTGCTTCTCATACTCACTCTTGGTAAGCACAAAGGCCCCGAGCAGGGACGTGTAACGTCTTGTGTGTACTACGTCTGACGACACGATGCATCCGATCGTCAACGCTCCAGTAACTACTGCCGGAATGACTGCCCAGATTACGGACTTTGCCTTATCTGATGCCTTGCGGCTGTCATCCTCGGTTTCATCGAGCTTCTTGACCTTGAGTACGGCTTTGCCTGTCTCAATCGCAGTTGCGACCACACCGACAGATGCCACTCCAGTCAGAATGTGGGGCAGGTTCTCTTTGACCACGTCCCCCAGTTTTTTGATAGTGTCCTGATTACTCATAACAATACTCCTTTCGTATTCGTGAGTTGGTTTTTGGACAGCTTCCATTAGAGAGGATGTGAAACATGCGAACCTACTCGGAACTCATCCTGCTTCCAACGTTCGAAGAACGCTTCGAGTATCTCAAACTCGACGGTAGGGTAGGGGAGGATACATTCGGATTTGACCGCTGGCTCAATCAGCAGTTCTATCACTCGAAGCTCTGGGAAGACGCTAAGCGAAAAGTGATTATCAGAGATAACGGATGTGATCTCGGACTTGAGAATTACGAGATTGGTGGTCGAATCCTCGTTCACCACATGAATCCGATAAGTAAGGAAGACATCATAAGAAAGTCCGACATCCTACTCAATCCGGAGTATCTTATCAGTACCTGCAAGCGCACTCACGATGCGATACACTACGGGGATTTCAATCTCGCAAATCAAAATGGAATCGTTGAGAGGCGACCAAACGATACCTGTCCGTGGAGGAAATGAGAAATGAACGGTATTGATTATACAAACGACCCGAGGGCAGTTCTGATTCACTTCAACCCGAATCATGACAAGCTCGGACGGTTCGCCAAAAGTCCGTCTGGAGGAGTTTCTTCTAATTCTGTTGACAAAGCTGGTTCAACAAGGTATAATAAAGGCAAAGAAATCGACAAAGATAAACTTAAGAAGTACGCCAAAATAGGCGCCGGTGTTGTAGCAGCTTCTCTTGTGATAGCTGGAGGAGTATACCTTGCTAAATCTGGCAAACTGGACGATTTTGTCAAATCGGGAAAAGATATTACAGACCAAACACTCAAAGGATTTGGAAGTGTGCCATTTGATAACGTTCAAGATACCGGATCAATCAAACGATTGTCAAAACCCGATTCCATAACTGATGCTATTCGAAACACCAATCCCAAACGAGGCGATCCAGCTTATGACGGAAACTGTACGTCATGTGCCGTTGCAGCGTTCATGCGTACTCGTGGATTTAATGTTCGTGCAGGAAAAGTGCGCAACAAGAACCAGCTATTGTCGAGCATGACGCTTAGATGTTTCGATTACGATATAGACACTAATACCTTATCCGGAGATGCGTTTAAAT
Organism: Clostridiales bacterium; assembly: GCA_017649745.1. Next base: position 2,539 of record JAGCGE010000152.1, read on the forward strand.
TCGGATCAACTCCTGAACAAACATCCCGTAAGCTTATTGAAAAGTTTGGAAATAATGCTTCGGGTGTTATTGGTTTTCATATGAAAACTCGTGGTGACAGATCAATCGGGCATGCGTTTAATTTCACAATTGAAAACGGCGTAGTGAAATTTTTCGATACCCAGGAACCGAAATTAAACATTGACGACAAATTTATTCGAAAAGTATATTGGCCTAAGATGATCGCAAATTTGCCTTTCGAGGCTATTCGACTCGATAATGCAGAACCAATATTCGATTTTCTAGAACTGGAATTAGAAACATAAGGAGGTGGTATTATGAAAGAAATCAGAACACTGTCTGATTTGATCACATCTGGTTTTGACGAGGACGCTTTGGAGAACGACCGATTTTTGTATATTTGGCCGTATAGTCCTGACAAAGATAGTGCAGATTCTCATCTTTATAGATATGATAAAGAGAATAAAAAACTAGAACGTATCCCAGGATTTATTTCGATTATCGCTGAGATCGATGATACGAAAGATGTGAAAATCGATACCAATTATCTCAAACGATATTTATAAAGCACAGAGGAAGCCTCACGTCGAGACTTCCTCTTTTTCTTTTTATACGGGCTTTTAGCGCAGTCGGTTAGAGCTACTGCCTCATAAGCAGTCGGTCGTGGGTTCGAGTCCCACAGAGCCCATTTCGAATTTCAAAATGGATTATAAATCCTCGTGTCTTCCGATTCCTTTTATGTCGACCCCGAGTATAGAAGTAGCAGCTAATGCTATGGCTGCGGCACTCATACATGCATATTTAACGATCTTTAACAGGAATTCCTTATGCTCCGTATCTTTGTCATACATCATTTCGACAACCTTGATCATATCATCACGGATGCTTTGCTCTTCTTCTGGAGTCAGGTCATCCCGTCCGAGTTCTCTATCCAAAGAATCGATAACTTTGTTGCAAGCTTCATAGAACACGTCTTGACTTCGTTCCCCAGACTCGATGGCTTTTATCAGGCTTTCACGGAGATTTTTAACGACCTCAATCGCCATATCTTTGAATTCTGGAAATTGTTCTAATGCGGCCTTTGCTACTTCTGGATCCATCTGTGGGAGCATTGATACAAATTGGACTATCTTGTCTTTCGTCATATGACGGAAGTCTTCGATTCCTAATTTTTTAAGGACTTTCTTTTCTTTTAACGTATGTGCCATAATAACACCTCCTCGGTAATATTATACACTATAAACAAAAGCTTGTCAAGGGTACGCGAAAAAAACATCCGCTTTTATGAGAAGAGAGGTTAAAACGTGCTCTTTTCGCTTTTAGCACTGACTCTTTCTTTTTAGTCGAAAGGAGTGTATGTATGTCCGAGAGCATCTTAACCTCTGTAAAAAAGGGTGTAGGCGGAATTGTCGAAATGGACGAATCATTCGACGATGACATTATCATGTCGATTAACACCCTCTTTTCGAAACTTACACAACTCGGCGTCGGACCGAGAAAAGGTTTCCGAATCAAAGACAAATCTACGACGTGGGAAGACTTCGTAGGAGACGATCCTCGTCTGGATATGGTCAGGAGTTTCGTCGTACTGAGTGCTCGAATGCTGTTTGACCCGCCATCTAACGGTACACTCGCTCAGTCATATGAGAAGCAGATCGCAGAGTACGAGTGGCGACTCCGCGTGCAGGCGGAATCCAAATTGGAGGTCGAGGATAATGCATGAAGACGTTCTGATTCATTTCAACCCGAATCATGATAAGTTCGGCCGATTTTCTAAAACCTCTGGATCATCGCCGAATAAAAAACAATTACATAATAAAAAAGCAATCGCAACCGGGCTCGTAGCTGGCGGTTTATTAGCTGGCGGCCTAGCAGCAAAATGGGTAATAGCCGACAAAAATCTTCATAAATCGTTTAGGCTTTCAGATGCAGAATTGAGCCCCACGCCCGCAATGCTCAAACTTCGTGCGAAGAAGGTATCGGAGCTGCGAAAAAACGCAGTCGTTTACACCGGTAAAAGATTTGTGTTAGGCGCATTGGCCGGATATGGCGGATATGTTTTGACACACGACGGTATTTTCGAAAAACGAGGTGAAAATCAAAATGGAAATGATTGATTACACAAACGATCCGCGTGCGGTATTGATTCATTTCAACCCGAATCATGATCCGAAGACCGGTCAGTTCGCAAAGAAGTCCGGTGGTATCCGACTCGGCGCAAAACGGTACACGAACCCTGATGGATCGCTTAATGAGCGTGGTATGGCTCGATACGAATCTGAAATCAAGAAGAACCGACTCAAGAAGAAAGACAATCAGGTTAAGCGTGATGACGAGGAGACGGTTCTTAAAGATCCAAATCGCTGGGATCGAGAGGACACCGAGGAATGGAAGAAAATATCTGAAACCGGAGAAAAGCTTGTTCGATCCGCTTCAGATATCGAGAAACTCACCCGTCCAAAAACCAAGAAGTTCGATCTATCAAACATGACTGATGCTGAGCTTCGTGCTCAAATCAATCGTTGGCAGATGGAAGATACGTATTCGAGACTTAAGAGCGAACGGTCTGAAGAAATATCTAAAGGTCGTAAGACGATCCAGAATATCCTCGAGTATGCCGGTCCGACGCTTGCATTAACGTCTTCGGCGTTAGCAATTGCAGTGTCGATTAAAAAGTTAAAGGAGTAATAACTATGACACGGGAAGAAATGCTTGCTGCATATCATGGTGATGCCAACGAAGCCCTCGCACACTTCAATCCGTTTCACAACCCTAAGAACGGTCAGTTTGCCAAAAAGAACGGCGGCGGTTCTTCGCTTAGTCCTCGTGGTAAACAGATTGCAAAACGAGCCGCTATCGTGGGTGGTGCATTGGCGGGAGTTTCTGCACTCGCAACGGTCGGCAATGCAATCGGAGCTCAGCAAGGTCTCGATCTTATGGGTTACGGCGATAAGCTCAGCAAATCTGCGGTTGTTCGCGCTGGCGCTAAAAAAGCCGGTCAAGTAGCTATTGCGGGCGCGCTCGCTACTATCGGCGGTCATATGGCAAAAGATTATATGACGCAAGGAGAGACAAAGAAAAAGAAGCCTGATGCCAAATGAGCCATAATCTTCGACAACCTCGTTACTACGGGGCATTCAGAGAGAAAGTCTTACGCGGGGAGATTCCGGTTTGTGAGACTATATCTCTAGAAATGAACCGTATAGACCGGATGATTGAGAAATCGAATCTAAATCCACGCTGCCGCAACCCGGAATTCTATTACGATCCGGAGCCGGTCGAGGCGTGGATTCGATTCTGCGAAAACGAACTCACACTTACTGATGGCTCGCCTTTAAAGTTACTTGACACGTTCAAGCTTTGGGGCGAGTCTCTTTATGGCTGGTATTATTATGTCCAGCGTCAGGTATGGGTTCCTGGAAAGAACGGTCATCCGGGTCATTTCCGTTGGAAACGGGTTCGCAAGCGTCTTGTCAACAAGCAATATCTGATTCTCGGAAGAGGCGGCGCTAAGTCGCTCTACGGCGAATGTAATCAGGCGTATGGTCTGGTATGCGATACGTCTACCACACAGCAAGTGGCTGTGGCACCGACGATGAATCAGGCTGACGAGATGCTTGCGCCTTTCCGAACCGCGATTGCTCGTGCTAACGGTCCGCTGTTCAAGATGATGACTAGAGGATCGATCCAGAACACAACTGGCAACCGAGCAAACCGCCCGATGTTAGCTCCGACCAAAAAAGGAATCGAGGCTCTCATCACAAATTCCATTCTCGAAGTTCGCCCGATGAGTATTCCGAAGCTTCAGGGACGTAGGGACAAGTATGCGACTTTCGATGAGTGGCTTTCTTGTCCGATTCGAGAAGACCCAATCTCTGCTATCGAGCAGGGCGCCGCGAAGAATCCCGACTGGTGGATTATCGCGATGTCTTCAGAGGGTACAGTTCGTAACGGTCCTGGCGACACAATCAAAATGGAGTTAATGGATATACTCCGAGGGGATTACTACAATCCTCATGTGTCCATCTGGTGGTATAAGCTGGACAATATTGATGAAGTTAACGACCCTGATATGTGGGTCAAAGCCCAGCCTAACATCGACAAGACCGTATCCCACGAAACTTATCAGCTGGAAAAAGAGCGTGCGGAGAAATCCCCGTCTGCCCGAAACGATATTCTCGCAAAGCGATTCGGAATCCCGATGGAAGGTTATACTTTCTTCTTTCCGTACGAGGAAACACTTCCGCATCGCCGCAGAGAGTACTGGCAGATGCCCTGTTCAATGGGGTGTGACCTGTCTCAGGGTGACGACTTCTGTTCGTTCACGTTCATGTTCCCACTTCCCAGAGAAGCTTTCGGAATCAAGACTCGAAACTATATTACCTCACAGACAATGGCTAAACTTCATTCGTCCGCGCATCAGAAATACGAGCAGTTTATCGATGAAGGCAGTCTTGTTGTGCTTGAGGGAACAGTTCTCGATATGAACGAGGTCTATGAGGACCTTGAAGCATTTATTGAGAAATCTAACTATGACGTACGATGTGTGGGTTACGACCCTTACAATGCGAAAGAGTTCATCGAACGGTGGGCTCGGGATAACGGTCCGTTTGGAATTGAGAAAGTAATACAGGGTGCTAGAACAGAGTCCGTTCCTCTTGGAGAGCTGAAGAAGCTTTCGGAGGAGCGGCTTTTGTTATTTGACGAGGAACTTATGAGCTTCGCAATGGGTAACTGTATCACACTCGAGGATACGAACGGCAACCGGAAACTCTACAAACAAAGACGAGACGCAAAGATCGATGCCGTGGCCGCGATGATGGATGCATTTGTGGCCTATAAGCTAAATCGAGACGCGTTTGAGTGAGGTGGTAATATGACTGCTGACGAGATGCTCGCTTCTTATTTCGGTAATCCTGAGTCTGAGTTGACTCATTTTAACCCAAATCATGACCCGAGAAACGGTCAATTTGCGAAGTCTGGCTTAGGGCGAGCTATCGAGCGACATCGGCAAAACAAGACCCGAACCGATGACTACGAGCGATATAAGGAGCTTTCCAAAAGGAATCCTAAAAGTTTAACCAACGAAGAACTTGACTTTATGGTTAAGCGCAAGGAGCTTGAAAAGAAAGCAAAAGGTAAATCACCGGCTCGAGAAGCAGCAGAAGCTGAAATGGCTCGTTTTGCAGTTAAGACTATCGGTACTGCGGTGGTTTTGACATCCGCGGCCGTTGGAGCAAACTATCTTCGAAAGAAGTATGATATCACGCTTGATAAAGTTGCCGCGAAGGCTGTATCTGGTGCTGGTAAGTTTACTTCTACTGTTGCTAAGGAGACAGCGTCAGCCGTAACCAAAGCTGTCAAGGATTCTATGCCTACAGTCAAAGAGACCGCGAAAGAGGCATCGAAAGCCGTTGGAAAAACAGCAGTCGATGCACTCGCTGCGGTTGGCAATGCGGAGATAAAAGCGGCGAATACAGCCAAGAAGGCCGCGGGGGATGCAGTGTCTAAGATTATTGACGCCGGTTCTAAAACCAAAACGATCAAGACCATGTCTGATGCTCTTAGTACCGCTGAAAACGCGGGGCGCAAAGTAAGTAGCGCTACTAAGAGTGCTGGAAAGTCTGCTCTTGACGCTATGGCTGCTGTAGGCGATGTCGAGTTGAAAGCTATCGATGCTGGAAAGCAGATGCTTAAGAAATTCGGCATAAGATGAGGTGATAATTCAAAATGGAATATTCATTCAACCTCGGCAACTGGCTGAAACATGCCTGGAACGCCTTTACGAGTCGCAGTCCGACGAGACAACCAAAAAACCTCGGTCCAGGATGGTCATATCGACCCGACCGTGTCAGGTTAAGTCGTGGTAACGAGCGATCTATCGTTACATCGATCTATAACCGCATTGCTATTGATGTTGCACAGAACGATATCAAACATGTGGTGACTGACGAAGACGGCCGGTATCTCGAGACCAAGGGGTCAGGACTCAATAACTGCCTGACTCTTGAAGCGAACAAAGACCAAACTGCCAGAGCATTTATTCAAGACGCAGTCCTTTCAATGTTTGACGAGGGTTGCGTTGCCATTGTCCCGATTGATACTGACGACGATCCGGATCCGGAAGATGATCCGGCAGTGAGAAGATCGTTCGACATCGATACTATGAGAACCGGACGAATTATCGAATGGTTTCCCGATTATGTTAGGGTTGAGGTCTATAACGATCAAACTGGTAGGTATGAGCAAAAGGATGTACCGAAGCGCATAGTTGCGATTGTCGAAAACCCCTTGTATGCCGTTATGAATGAGCAGAATTCGACACTTCAGCGTCTTGTTCGCAAGCTCGTTCTTCTGGATGCAATAGATGATCGCAACAGCTCAGGAAAGCTGGATCTTATCATCCAGTTACCCTATGCTACCCGATCAGATATCAAGAAGGATCAAGCAGAAAAAAGACGGAAAGAAATCGAAGATCAACTTGTCAATAATAAATACGGAGTCGCTTATGCCGATGCGTCCGAAAAGATAATCCAGCTCAATCGACCGATTGAAAACAACCTTATGAGCCAAATTGAGTATCTGACCAAGACTTTATATAGCCAGTTGGGTCTCACCGAGGCGATTATGGATGGTTCAGCCGACGATAAGGCTATGGTTAACTACTATAATCGGACAATCGAACCAATTCTGTCCGCAATCACAGTTGAGATGACTCGAAAATTTATTTCGCAGAATGCTCGAACTCGCGGACAGGTTGTGAAGTCGTTCCGCGATCCGTTTAAGCTCATCACGGTCGAACAATTTGCAGAACTCTCAGATAAACTCATCCGCGGAGAGATCGCAACACCGAATGAGATGAGACAGGTTGCCGGTATGAAGCCGTCCAAGGATCCTAAGTCGGATGAACTCCGCAACAGGAACCTGAACGAGTCTAAAGAGGAGCAAACAGCTCCTCCAGACGAAAAACCAGATTTTTATAAGGAGGAATGAGTCCGAAATGAAGAGTTTCGTTCACAACGGAGTTGAATACGACTTCCGCGGTTGGGCCACAAAGAACAATCTTCGTTGCACGGACGGCAGAGTCATTCGCCAGAACGCATTTGCCGCTCAGGACGGGCAGAAAGTCCCGCTGTGCTTCGGTCACAACCACGATGACGTATTCCACATTCTTGGCCACGCTCTGCTGAAGAATGAACCGGAAGGCGTTCGTGCCTACTGCAAGTTCAACAGCACCGAACAGGGTCAGAATGCAAAAGAAGCCGTTCTCAACGGCGATCTCGATTCGCTGTCGATCTATGCTGGTCATCTGAAGCACAATGGTGCAGATGTCATGCACGGTAAAATCGTCGAGGTCAGTCTTGTTCTTGCCGGCGCAAATCCCGGCGCAAAGATCGAGGACGTGTTCGCCCATGGCGACGAAGATGAATGCTCCGGCGGCGTCATCACAACTGGCGATTACATTGAATTTGCTCATGCCGATGAATCCGATACAGAACCGGTCGGTGAGCAGGAAAAGGAGGAACCTGTAATGAGTTCCGAACTGTCCCATGCGGAAAAAGAACCGGATCAGAAGACTGTTCAGGATGTTGTCGATTCGATGACTGAAGAACAGCAGACCATTATGGCTGCTATTGTCGGTGTTTCCGTTGAGCAGGCGCTCGAAGAAGAGCGCGCTAAAAACGCAAAAGAAAAAGAGGAGGAAGATACTGTGAAGCACAATCTGTTTGCAGATGATAACAGCACCCAGCGCACCAATGTTCTGAGCCACGCGGATGGCGAGGCGATCATTGCGCTCGCAAAGGAGTCGAGCGTTGGTTCTCTGAAGACCGCAATGAAGATTTTTGCTCAGAACAACAAGGAGATCCTTGCCCACGGCTGGGATTCCGAAACCATCGGTCAGCTGTTCCCGGAGTATAGGGATGTCAAGCCAGGCGCACCGGAGATCATTTCCCGCGATCAGGGCTGGGTTACCGCGGTTCTGAACGGCGTTCACAAGAGCCCGATCAGCCGTATCCGCACTCGTCAGACCGATATCCGCGATCTGGAAGGCGAACAGGACCTGAGAGGTCATGGTTATAACCGTTCCAAGAACAGCGGTCGCAAGGATAAGATCGGCAACTTCAAGCTGCTGAGCAGAACGACCGATCCGCAGACCGTGTATGTCATCGATGAGATCCATCGTGACGACATCGTCGACATCGTCGATTTCGACATTGTCAAGTACCAGTATGAGATCATGAAAATGCTTCTCAACGAGGAGCTGGCAGTCGACTTCATGATCGGTGATGGTCGTGAAGACAGTGATGATCACAAGGTTCACGAAGAGCACATCCGCCCGATTTGGACAGATGACGAGCTCTACACCATTCATGCCGACGTCGACATCGAGGCGGCTCGCGATGAAATCCAGGGTTCTAACACCTCTGCGAACTTCGGTGAGAACTACATTTATGCGGAAGCAATCATCACCGCAGCTCTGTATGCGCGTGAGGGTTACAGAGGTTCCGGCAAATTGGACTTCTACTGCACCCCGCATCTTCTGAATGTCATGCTGCTCGCTCGTGATCTGAACGGCCGTCGTATCTACGACAGCATTACCGATCTGGCAAGAGCACTGAACGTCAAGAACATCTACACCGCAGAGCAGTTCGAGAACAAGACTCGTACTGTCGGCGAGGGCGCGTCTGCACAGACCAAGAAGCTTCTCGGTCTGTTCGTCGATCTGGAAGACTACCATGTCGGCGCTACCAAGGGCGGCGAGATCACCAGCTTCAAGGATTTCGACATCCACTTTAATAAGTATGAGCAATTGATCGAGACCCGCATCTCCGGCGCGAACACTCGCGTTAAGTCGGCAATCGCGCTTGAGGAAGACGTCACTCAGGGAAACCCTTGAGTGGCTTAACCGCGGACGCCGATATCGACGAGTCTCTTGATCTCTTCGGATATACCGTTGACGATCTCCAGTCTGATGTCGAGGTCGACGGAACGAGCGTTTCCGGTATCCTGAACTACATCGACGACTACACGTCAGCAGGATATACCGACGAAGAAGCAGAGGGTAATTTCCTCGTCCTACACTTCAGTGTTCCCGATGTCGAAGATGCTGAGATTCAGATCACGACTAACGGTCGCACGAAGACCCTGGACGAGGACGGCATCCTCATCGCTCGTGTCGCGGATAAGGACTCGCAGACAATCACAGTCGTGGCGAGTAAGGACGGTTATGACGATGTCACAAAGGTCTATGATCTCAGCGGCCTGATCGTTGAGGACGGAGAAGATGACAATCCGCTCGATAACAACGGCTAAAACGTGAGGTGAAAATTCAAAATGGCTAAGTTTCACGGCAACATCGGCTTTACCGAGCAGTACGAGAAGACTCCCGGTAATTGGACCGAACGAATCGTCGAGAAAGAGTATTTCGGAGAAGTCATAAGCCTCTCCTATAACGCTCGTAGTGGTTCCGAAACCACAAACGACGAACTGACTGTTAACAAGCGCATCAGCATTGTTGCCAATGACTATGCCTTCCAGAATTTCCATTTCATGAAGTTTATCGTGTATATGGGGGTAAAGTGGAAAATCACGAGTGTTGAACCGCAATACCCCCGTCTGATTTTATCGATGGGAGGAGTTTATAATGCGAAATCGCCTAACTCTTCAGTCGATGCTTGAGGAACTCCTCGGAAGCAGAAATGTTTATTTTCGAGCTCCGACGAGTGCTATGATGCAATACCCCGCCATTATCTATCGTCTGTCAGACATTGACAACACGCATGCTAATGACGGGGTTTATGCTTCTCAGAAACAGTATGAGATCATAGTGATTGATGAGGATCCTGACAGCCTCATTCCCGATAAGGTGAATCAAATTCCGACTGCGAATTTCGTTCGACCGTATATCGCGAATAACCTCAACCACTGGGTCTTTACTATCACTTACTAACAAAGGAGGAATCCAAATGGCACAGCTTGTTTGGGACGATACCGGTCGTAAGAAGTATACACTGGGTATTCACAAAGTTGCTCTGTTCGTTTCCGATCCGTCTGCTGCGACCGGTTATGCTGCCGGTGTTGCCTGGGATGGTGTCTCTGCCGTGAATGAGTCTCCGTCCGGCGCAGAAGCTACGGATATTTATGCGAACGACGCCAAGTACGGCACTTTCCGTTCCGCGGAGCAGTTCGGCTTCACAATCGAAGCTTACACCTCTCCGAAGGAATTCGATGTCTGTGACGGTGCTGCCGAGATTGGTCCGGGTGTTGTTGTGCGTCAGCAGACTCGCCGTCCGTTCGGCCTTGTCTACATGAACACCGTCGGTAATGACACAATGGGCATGGACTACAGCGAAGAGCTGCATATGGTCTGGAATGCGACCTGCTCCCCGTCCGATGTCAACCACGAGACCGTCAACGAATCCCCGGATGTCTCCCCGCTCTCTTGGGAGTGCAGCACGACTTCCGTCAACGTTCCTGGTTTCAAGCCGGCATCTCATATCATCTTCAAGAAAGAGCTGATGGATGCTACGGCATGGAGCAACCTGCTCGCTACCGTTTATGGTGACACGGGCACTGATCCGACTCTTCCGACACCGGCCACTATCGTGTCCACTTACGGCACTCAGTACACCTATACTAAGGTTACTGATGTGAGCGAGCCGGATGACTGGGACACAAAGTACTACACTGATTACTATACCAAGTATGGCGACGTCTATACTCTGGTTCCGCGCCAGGACGACCCGCCGACATATGTTTCTGGCGAGTTCTACAAGCGGACAACAGCGTAAGTGCTGATTGCCTAATAAGCCACACGGCCCAGTTGCTTTTGACGTTGGGTAGCTGGGCCGATCCGGCTTACTTTTACTTTCGAAAGGAGAATAATCATGTATTCTAAGAGAATCAAATATGAAGATTTCGACAGGACTCAGCGTGAAGAAACCTTCTACTTCAATCTTACCGAGGCTGAACTGATAGAGATGCAGTCTTCTGTCCCCGGCGGTCTTGCCGCATACGGCAAGCGCATTATCGAATGTAAGAACGTTCCTGAGATTATGGATCTGTTCAAGAAGCTCATTCTCATCAGCTACGGCGAAAAGTCCGCTGACGGTCGTCGCTTCATCAAGGAAGACCCGGTACGCGGCAAGCTTTCGCTTGAATTTATGCAGACCAATGCCTACTCCGAGTTGTATATGGAGTTCATCAACCACCCTGAGTCAGGTGTTGAGTTCTTCAACAACGTTATTCCGGCGAGCATTCGTGACGCTGTCGATCCTAACGAGATTGAAGCGGCTACAGGTCAGGCTTGGCCTCCGGCGGTGACGAAGGCGTGATATGAATGCTGAAAATTATAGTGCCTGGAGGGGAGTTATTTGACCCCAAAACAGGGACTTTCGAATACACGAAGCCTGTTGTGTTAACACTCGAACATTCATTGCTCTCACTTTCAAAATGGGAATCCGAGTGGAAGAGACCGTTTATTGATCGTGAACACAGCATTGACGAGTTTAACGATTATATTCGGTGTATGACACTCACAAAGAATGTTGATCCGAATGTTTATGAGGCTCTAACGGATGGAATCCGAAAAAAAATCCAAGAGTACATCGACGATCCAAGATCTGCGGCGGTTATTCATGATGATGGTACAGCCCGCAAAAGTACAAAGTTTGTCACTTCAGATCTGATATATTATTGGATGGCAGAAGGCGGTATCCCGTTTGAACCGTGTGAGAAATGGCATCTTAACCGTTTATTGATGCTTATCCGTATTATGGGTGTCGAAAGACGTACCGATAACAAGATGAGCAAAGCCGATTCTGCACGACATCATGCGGCTACGAATGCGGCTAGACGTGCAAAATTGGCTAAACGGAAGAGGTAAAATGGAGAAAATGCTATGGCAAGAAGTTTGATTACTGTCCAGCAGTCCGGAAATTTCAAGAATATCGAAGGGTTCTTTAAGAGAACCAAAAAGAAAAACTTGAAAAAATATCTGGAATATTATGGAAAAAAAGGTGTTGAGCTTCTTGCCGCAGCTACTCCGAAAGATACCGGTAACACCGCTGCCTCTTGGTCGTATGAGATCGAGGAAAATAACGGTGATTATTCCATTTATTTCAAGAACAGCAATATGATTGGAAACACTCCGATTGTGATTCTCATTCGCTATGGTCATGCCACGCGTAACGGCGGTTACGTTACTGGTAATGATTTCATGACTCCCGTGCTTGAAAGCCTATTTAAGGAAATGGCGGATACTATATGGAGGGAAGTGACTAAGTAATGAGCAGAAGCTATGACGATCGTATTGTACGTATGGGTTTCGATAATGCCCAATTCGAAGCCGGTACGAAACAAACGATGACCACTCTCGATAAGCTCAACGAGAAGCTCAAGTTGCCCGGTGCAACCGAAGGCGGTAAAAACGTCCAGTCAGCGGTTGACAGTGTCGACTTCTCTGCCATGGAGAAAGCAATTCTCAACATCGAGAAACGCTTCTCAACGCTCGGTGTCGTAAGTATGAACGTGATCAGCAAGATCACCAACGGCATCACGAGTTCTGTCGCAAAGCTTGAGGCCGCTACTCTTGGTCAAATCAAGACCGGCGGCTGGAATAGAGCCATGAATATCGCTAACGCGAAATTCCAGATCGAGGGTCTTGGATTCGCATGGGAACAGGTTGAAAAGGCTGTTAGCTACGGCGTTAAAGACACCGCTTATGGTCTTGATGCGGCTGCTTCCGCCGCTTCCCAGTTGGCAGCATCTGGCGTAGATTTTCAAGAAGTTCTTGAAACGGTCAACGGTCAGGAACTCACTGCCATGCATAAGTCGCTGCGAGCCATTTCTGGTGTTGCAGCAATGACAAACTCCTCTTATGAGGATATAGCTCGAATATTCACCACTGTTGCGGGTAACGGTCGTCTTATGGGTGATCAGTTACTCCAGCTTTCGTCCAGAGGCATGAATGCCGCTGCAAAGCTGGCAGAAACCCTCAATACCACAGAGGGCGAAATCCGTGACATGGTTTCTAAGGGTCAGATCGACTTCCAGACATTTGCCTTTGCTATGGATAACGCTTTTGGCGACCATGCAAAAGAGGCGAATAAGACTTTTACTGGCGCTCTCGGAAACATGAAAGCGGCTCTCTCCAGAGTTGGCGAAATCTTTTCTGATCCTATCATAAATAAAACAAACACTCTTTTTATTTCCTTGACCACAAGGATTGACGAATTCAAAAATAAGCTCAAATCCATCAAAGTTCCTCGTACTCTCGAAGAAATCGAGAAAAAATACTCCGGAATTTCCAAAAATGCTACCGCTTATACCGAAACGCTCAAGGGTATGGGCGACCGTACCATTAAACTTGGCGAGGATTTCGCCAACATGTGGCAGTCCGGAATCGATGCATTTTCAGCAATGATTAAATCAGTCGATCTTGATTGGTTTGATAAAGTCGTTGAGAAAGTCGATAAGACCGTCAACAAGGTTACCGAGTTCTTTGATCTTATCAAGGAAATCTACGGAGAGTCTGCGGAGGAAGCGGCTGATAGCATTAACGATGCTACCAAAACGCTTTTAGTCAGCGCCGAAGAAGCCCAAGCGGCTAGGGACATAATTGACAAAGGCATGTATGGCAGCGGCGACGCTCGAAAGAACGCTCTCGCTAAGTTGTTCGGCGACGGAGAAGAGGGTAAAAAGCACGCGGAAAACGTGCAGGCTTATATCGATTCTATCATTGCTGCTGGGTGGAGCTATGAAAAAGCTTCCATCCAGGTCGAAGATTCAAACAAACGAATTGCTGATTCTCAAACCGACATGGCTCGCGAAGTGAAAAAAGCGAGGATCAAAGACGTTATTGATGGTGTTAAGAAAACGTTTTCAAATCTTTGGAAAACAGCGAAGAATCTAGGATCCGCTGCATCAGCAATCATGCGACCGATTTTATCGGCGTTTGGCTCAGTGTTCAATCTCGATTTCAGCAGCTTCACGTCTGGAACGGCTAGTTTTACTGATATGCTGGTTAAACTCAGCGAGAAGCTCATAGTTAGCGATGAAACTGCCGAGAAAATCGAGAAAGTATTTACAAGATTTTTCGAGATAATCAAAATAGGAATCGGATATCTTGAAAGGGGTGTCGACCTCGTTAAGAGCTTCGTCACCGCACTTGTAGAAAGTGATGCGGTAACAACCCTCACTGGTTATATTACCGATTTGCTTGATAAAGTTCTCGAGATGGACGCATTGCAGATCACTGAAGATAATCCCATTCTTAAGTTCTTGACGAGTATCATTGATGCAGTTGACGGTTTACTAGTCGGAAACGAGGGCGCGCCGTCAAAACTTACAACATTCATAAACGACATCCTTAAGGCTATAAAAGGCATAAATTGGAAAGACATCGGTAATATTGCTGGCTCTGCGTTTCTTGTGTATGAGATGGTAAATCTCGTTCTCGGCATACGAAAACTCGGCGGACTGATCCTGAGTATTGCCGATCTTCCTGCATCTATAACGAGATTCTTTAATAATCTCGGAAATGCTGTTTCGAATATGTCCGGGGCATACGTAGTTTCTACCGTTGCAAAATCGCTGGCGATTGTTGCTGGAGCTGTTCTCATACTTTCGCAGATTCCTGACGAACAGCTGTACAAGGCATTAGGTACGATAGCGATAATAGCGCTACTTATAAAGTTTCTGTCTAAAATCGCAATATCTCTTGGCAATGGCAAAACGATAAATTCATTCAAAGAATTGATATCGTCATTTAAGACCGTATTTTCAGCAGTTAAGGTTATCGGTTCGCTCTCAGTGGCGTTTCTTGCTCTCGCTGGTGCTGCATCGATAATCGGAATCGGTATGGCGATTATTGAAAAGAGTGGTGCCGCAAAACCGTCCGCGCTGTTCCCGATGATTATATTGCTTACTGCTTTGACGGGTATCGTCATTGTGATTGGCGAATGGTTGCAGTCGGTAAATCCCAAGACACTGACAAAAATGCCTGTTGTCTTCAGCGCCATATCGGTGATGCTTGTTTCTTTAGGTGGGGCAGTATTAGCGATGTCAGCGGCGATGAAGATTCTGTCTACTATTCCGTCTGATACGTTCGGTTTGATAATCACTCTTATGGGTGTAATGTTTGTAGGTACGTCGTTAATAGTCAAAATGGCTACAGACGCAAAAGCAAAGGAACTGCTGACAGCTTCTGTAACCATAGCTGCTATCGGCGGGGCGATGTCGGCAATCATTTTATCCGTAGCCGGAGCGACTGCTGCAATTTCGTATGCGGCATCGTTACTTACAAATGTTAAGCCTGAATCGTATCTGTTATTGCTCACCGGAATCTTTTCGATATTCCTCACGGTTATTTTCCTTACAAACAAGGCTAACAGCATTCAAGATACCGGTAAAGTTGTTACTACTTTGCTTGGCATGTCTGTCGCGATGATAGCAATAGGCGGGGCTACAGCATTGATAGCAGGAGCGCTTGTAGCCATAACGAATATAGGCGGAGATAATGTCGACTCTGCACTTCTGGTTCTTGCTAGTATACTTGCAGGACTTGTGATCCTGATGTATATGACGACAGTGTTAAAACCCACTCAACTTTTAGCATCAGCGGTGATGTTCATGGGAATCGCATCAGCGATTCTTGTCATGTCAGCAGCGGTGGCATTGTTGGCCAATATGGGCGGTTCCAAGATGATTGAAGCCGCCGGTGCGATTGTTATGTCACTTGTTGGTTTAGGAGTTGCAGTAGCAATAGCAAGTGCATCTCTAAGTGCCGGAAAGAATTCGGTAGGTTATATAGTGGCTAGTGTACTGGCGTTGTCAGTTGCTATGCTCATTATATCGTCTGCTATTTCCAAATTGGGAGATACTAAGCATTTGGAAACATCTGTATCTCAAATGCTCAAGTTGACAATAGCCATTGCGGCGGTTATCGCTGTATTGTCAATCGTTGGGAAGATAGCCGGCGGCTCTGACAATGCGTTGCTGGCGGCGGGAACAACATTTCTCATGGTTTCTGCATCACTACTAGTTCTTACGATTGCAATCGAAAAGATGGCATCAGTGATGAATGCTCCTGGAGTTGTTGGAGCCATTGCTGTAATGGGAGTTTTCCTCGTCCTCGTTGGCGGTCTTGCTATAGCGGCAGCATTTATACCTGGTGCAGCATTGGCGTTTGAGGCCGTTGGAAACGCATTCCTGTATGCAGGAGTTGGTGCAGCACTTGTTGGTGCCGGCATTTACCTCGTAGCGAAGGGAGTGAAGATTCTAGCTCCGGCAGTCGCAATGCTTGGAATATCCCTTGGCGTATTCTTTACGGCGTTAGAGGACCACAAGGTCGCGGCAATAGCGTTCGGCGTGATTACACTGGCTTTGATCGCTGCACTTACAATCGCTATAATTAAGCTCAGTCCTGTTATTGAGGCCATTGCAAATGTCATCTCGGCTACCATGTCTAAAACCGGAAAAGTTCTAAAAACTGGCGAATCCGGACTTCAGAAATGGGTTTCCAATCTCTCAACTAAGGGCAAAGCTACCATAGCGGCATTGATTACGACATTGTGCGGAGCAATCCTTAAAGCATCCCCAGACATTCTCGATACAGTTGGTCAAATGCTTATTAAGCTGCTTTCGTATCTCGGAAGTATTGCTGGGGATCTTGCTGAGGGGTTGGTTGAATTCCTTGTGAATTTAATCAATGGTCTTAGCCGGGCTATTCGAAGAAACAGTGCGCAGATTGCCGCTGCGATTTGGGGAGTGTTATATGCTCTCACCGACGTGGTGGTTCAGATTCTTGGTCAATTGCTCTACATGCTCGTTGCTCCGTTTTCTGAAGGCCTTGCAGAGGAAATCAAGAATACAGTTACCAGCGCATCAGATGCACTTACCGAAATGGCAGAAGAGCAGATTGCCATGGCTGAAGAAATGGATAAAAGTAAGGAAGACTATCTGGCCCATTTGAAGCAGCAGACAAAGGCCACTAAGGATTCCTGTACCGAATCCGCCAACGCAATTTCTAGTTTTACAGATATCCTATCCGATAAGGCTGGAGAACAAAAAGACGCACTCGGCGGCCTGGATGACGAGTATGCAGAATTGACAAATAACGGAAAGAATCTCGCTATAGCTAGTAATCTGTGGAACAAAAATCTAGACATCAAAACCCCGAGCACAAACAATAATCAACTTGCGTTTGCCAAAATGGAATGGTCCGATACCGACGATCCCGATGCTTACAATAAAATGATTGAAAGCATGGGTCTAACCAATGACAATGCAGTCGAATCCGGAGAGGAGTTCACATCGGCATATAATAATGCTGCTGCGGAAGCCCTTGACGATCCTGACGAATATTACACTGCTGAAACAAACAATCTTGGCGGCGTACAAGACGCTATCAAAGACAGCGAAAAGCCTACTTATAACGCAGTTAAGACGTATATCAATGCCCCGTCTACTCAGGCGCTTCGCGAGAATCGTAGAAGCATGTACGAGGGTGCTGAGTATACAGTCGATGGTGCGATAAAGTACATCGAACATGAGGGTAGCAGGAAGTACAATTCCGCTATAACATTTCTCATGCGAGAAGGTCAAGAAGCCGCTAGAAAAGCGAACGAGGAACACTCGCCGTCGAAAGTATATTACGAAATTGCGGCATACATGGTCGCTGGACTGGTTAATGGTATTGAACAGAATACCGATGAGGCTACAAGCGCCATGGGCGGTCTTTCTTCGGCAATTCTCGCCGCTTTCGGTGACCCCATTGATTATGTCTCCAAGATTGCGAGCGGCGAACTCGTGTACGATCCGCGTATTCGCCCGGTCTTTGATAGTTCTAATGTTTATCGCGGTGCATCCGCCATCAATTCTATGATAAGCGGACAGACCATGACCGTTGCTGGGTTCTCTGGTAAACTCGCTTCTGACATAAGCACTCTTGACAACAGTAACGCAGAGATCATCAACGAACTCCGCGCCCTAAGAGAAGACATCACTGTTCTTGGCGAAGAAATGGCAGACATGCAAATTGTCATGGACACCGGCGCTCTGGTTGGTGCCACTGCCGGTCCTATGGACAGGGCACTTGGCGCTAGAAGCATGAGATACGGGAGGGGATAAGTCGATATGGATGTTTACTATAATGGTGATCACTCCGTACAGTTCGGAGACTTTCGAATTGTTGATGAAGGACAAAATGGTCAGTTTGACCCCTCCCTGTACGTCGATTCATGGAAAGATTTCGGATTGATTCCGAAACAACTTCCTGTAATCGCCCCTGCCCCTGTCGTGAAGAAGTCGGTTGAGGTCTACGGTGCGAACAGTATCATAGACCTCACCGAAGTTCCGAGAGGATTCCCTACATACCAGAATCGAACTGGTTCATTGACGTTCTATGTTGACGGTTCCGACAAAGACTTCAACTGGATAAATACCTATGACAAGATAATTGATTATCTTCACGGCTTCTCGATGAAGATGATGCTCGCTGACGACCCTAATAACTATTATTACGGTCGATTTGACATTAGCGGCTGGAATCCAGGAAGTCACGTAAACGAGATCACGATCAATTACGATCTTGATCCGTATAAATACGCTATCTTCACGACAACAGAAGATTGGCTCTGGAATCCTTTTGATTTCCTGCGCGGCTATATTCCGGTTGGTCGTGAGAACTTCGTGGACATCGATGTCGCGAATACCCCATTGATTCAGTGGCCGACAGAGCTTGTCGGAAAGATGCCGGTTGTCCCGAAATTCATTCTGTCTGGAAGCACAAATGGAGTCGACGTGAAAGTGTTCAACTCTATTTACGGTCAGTGGAGTGATATCGTGCATATTCAAAATGGAACGACAGAAGACGTGAAATTGGAGTTATGCACACCAAAAGTAGGCACGTTTACGCAGATTAGTCTGTCTGGAGACGGCCTGTTATCAATCGATTTTAGACCCGGAAGGTTGTGATGTAGATGTATACTATCTTCGCAGAGAACAATGGCACGAGTATTTGCATCTTTGACGATAGACTCATTGATCAGCGTGTGAAGCTTGTGGATCCAGTTCTGGAGCTTGAAGATAATGCGTCTGGATCGCTTAGTTTCACGGTCTATCCACAAAATCAAGGGTATGCGGGGAACACGATTCAGTCCATGGCGACTACAATTCGTGTGTACCGACACTCTGATGAAATCTGGGAGGGACGTCCGTTATCGGAAGATAAAGACTTCTATAACGGGCGTCTTATCTCTTGTGAGGGTGCTTATGCATACCTCAATGACGTAGATCAGCCGTATGCAGAATACCTCGGTGTCGATGGCGCCAAGCTCGAGATCGTTGATTTCATCAAAGGCGTTCTTGAGAAGTATAACGCTAAGGCATCGCCGAATCGAAGATTTCATATTCCCGGCACCTACGTCAATGCTATTTACGTTCCGAAAAATATGACCGACAAAGGTTCGGTTGAACATAAAACAGACTTACCGTCGTCTGGCAATAACGTTAACGACGTGTATCTGGTTACTGACACAAACTCATACTACGCGTGGAATTACATGTCCGGCGTCACTTCAACTGTACTCGGATGGGTTGACGTCACTGATAATATTCATCGCAACCTCGGCTATACGCGAAAGACTGGCGGCGAGAAGACAAAAGAGTCTATTGACGCTCTCCTTGAAGTATTCACTGGCGCTCATGTGAAAGTAGTGACCGTTAACGGCAATCGCTGCCTGTATTTTACGGTTGCTGAGGTGCCTGAAGACGAATTCATATATGCCGGAACCACACCTAGACCGACAAAACAGAAGGTGTCTTTCGGCAAGAATCTCCTTGATCTTGTCAAGAAGCGTGACGGAAGCGAATTTTTCACTGTTTTGCTTCCAGTAGGTGCTGAGATAAGCACTGAACAGCCCGAAACCATCGAGACGATGTGTACGAATGTGCTGTCTGACGCGTACGAAAGAGACGCTAGTCGGAATTACTCTATCATATATGATCCGGGATACGACTTGTATAACGATCCGGAAGTTGCGCCATTTGATACTACTGCTGTCGTATCTGATTTGCGAACTGGCGGACCTAGACGGACTGTCTGGACAAACATGTATACTGGACAAGGATATGACTATTATTTATTCACTAGCATGACATACACCGCCGATTCACAGGGCGATAATAACTTGTTGATGTATCATTTCAGAGACGCATCTCCGACCACGAGTGTTATCCAGAACGCGAATGCGATGCCTTATCTGGAAACACCTACGAAAGTCACTTACACACAATTCCGTTCTGTACAACAGCAAAAACTATCAAAAGGGGTAGGTCGACAGACAATAATTCAGAAGTTCTCCGTACCTGAAACAGGTTCTTACAACCTGGGTTATGCTGTCGATACCGATCTGATGATGGCAATTCAAAATGGGAATCCCGATAATCCGTCAGTGGTTAATGGATCATTGGATTGGGGGTCGGGAGATTCTCAATATTCGCTGGTATATCCGAAATTGTATAAGGCACCATATCCGAGAGCCGTATATCAGTATACCGGTGTTCGTAAAATTCCGGACACGGATATTGCATGGCACGGAACTCTGATAGACGCACATAACGAAGAGGATTATGCGTCTGATCCGTCGCATTCTCCGTATGCAAAATACGGTGGCGACGATCATGACATATTTTACAATCGGGACGCAGGCGGAACCGCCGAGATGACAAACGGAGCGTTCAAGTATCATTACCTTGATCGATATCAACCTTTTCGCAATACTCCTAGAGAACAGTGGCTGACATTTGGATGGCAGGAACACTATGGTAGTGCGGCTCCCGATTGGTCATTCTTAACCGGCTATTTCGGTCATCACGTCGGAAAAGTTATGGTGGAACCCGGAAAGACGTATTATCTGAACACAAGAATTACGAATCATCCATACCCAAGTGTTCCTGACGGATACGGTAAAACGCCTCCTCCTGAGGGCGACCCTGCTTGGGACGAGGCATACTTCGACGAATACGGCGTTCCGAAAACGACCATATCCAATAATATCTTAGCTTATGTGGTCGTTTCCAGAAGAGAGATGCGACTCAACCAATCAGAGCAGCCTCGGTGGGTGTATGAGATTATCGCTTACAAGCAGGTAAGCGCCGGTGTTCTGACTGATGAACTCGTGATGGAGAAAATCAAAATACCGGATGCTATTCCGCCAGAAAAGAAGATGACCTGGGCCGATTCTAATGTCGATACCACTCCGCATCTTGAACTCTGGTTCACTTGCGATAATTGCTACGTTAACGGATGTAGCAACCTCACTGGCACACCTAGAGCGACTGATAGCAACCCGTTAAACGGCTATCGTCCGTCAGTGTACGTTGAAGATACTTCAGACACCAGTGGTGATTCCGTTTCCGGTACTGATTATCGTCAGTGTGTTACTGTTGCTCCGTTGAACCCGACGCAACCTGTTGGCTATGAATCTTTCCCGAAAGAATACATTGTCAATAAGGAGCTTGCCGACAAGTATGGGGTCATCGTCAAGAGAGCCGACTACAGCGATGTAACAAGTCCTCAGAAGCTGATGCAGTACGCCACTCTCGAGTGGGCTGCGAACTCGCTTGAACCGTCGTTCGAGGTCACGGCTGTTGATCTGAGAGACTGCGGTGTAGAAGACGTAGATAATCTCAGACTTCATGAATCAGTAGTCATTGACACAAAACCGCACGGTATCGAGGGAGACAGGGCTATTCTCAGCCAGATGAGCCTGAATCTCAACGATCTGAGTTCGAATACTTATACCCTTGGTCATGAATCAAATAAGGGTATAAGCTCTCAAGTATCTTGAATGTGAGGTGAGAGTTGTGGCACAAATCACGAAGGAACTTAACGAAATTCAAAATGGAAGATACGGACATCAGATACGTATGCAAATTCATACGTGTCTCGACCGAATAAACAAACAACTCGAAGCTCAGGACGCTGGAGAAGATCCGGAGCCCGAATACGAGGATAGAGAGGGGAGTGAAGACAATGCCGGATATCTCACGGGAACTTGAGATTATTGCCCATGAGCCGAAAGGAAAGCTCGTGAAAGACGCTATCCATGACGCCCTTGACAAAATCAATCAGACTGCGAACAGAAGACCGACCGCTAAAATAGGAATTCCTATCGACGAGGTCATCATCGACACCGGATGGATTGACGGCTCTCTAGTGGCATCTCTTATAGCCGGAGAAATTCATACGTTTGACGGTGTTATCGAGAATAGTGCTTACGAACCTTCCGGTGCCGAGAACACCTTACGTCTATTCGCTAATTATGACGGAAAAGCGTATATTGTCACTACTTCTGAATGGCGAACAGAAGGCGATATTTATCCCACAATCACTGATTCTTCTGGTCTCACATGGACTCTTGAGCGATCATTCAAAGGTCAGGCAAACGCTTATGACGCAAACAATTCCGACCTTTCGACATATGTGACAAATCCGACGATTAAAGGCTATGTTTACGATGCGTCAGAACTCCCCGAAGCAGACGCCAATACCGTTGGTGACGTGTATGTCGATAATGTAAATCACATCACGTATTACGGCACCGAAGACAATGGCGTATATTCATGGGGCACGATAACCGATCCGGTTCCTTCTGGATTATGTCATAACGCAAGGTCTGATAGAATATGTGTCTGGTCGGCAACCGTTACTGAATCGGCAGATATCGTTGCCGTAATTGCGGATTCTGGCACATATCTCTCCAGCGCAGTCTTTGTGGTGTATAACACGCCTCAAATCAGGTTCTCTGAATACGACACCCATGTCGCTGTGCCCATGCAACGTGGTCGAGGATATTGGGTACACACGTTTGCCGGTAAAGTTGCTACTCCGGCAGATTTGCCTAGTGAACCAGCATCTGAATCAGACTTGTTTTATGTGGAGAGCAATGACAGCTGCTATGAATACAATGATGGCGATTGGATCAACCTTGCACAAAATGTGTTCGATGGTTCTATTGATAGCAAGTCATACGCCGGAGAGCTCGAAGGAATCACGGCTAATACTGCTAAAATATTTGTGACATCGGCGTATTACGAGAACCAGTCATATATCCCGCATCTGGTACTCAGTGATTCGTCGATGGTGTCACACGTTCAGCAGGCAGTGTCTACAAAAGCTGGTGGTTCAAAGATAAGTGCATGGTTCCAAGAATCCGGACTGTCGACCTATCCTCGATTCAAGCCTGCTATGGGAACCGAAAACTATCTTAATTTGCATGATCACTCATTCGTAATATTCGAGATCGAGCTCATTCCGCATCAAGAAGGGAGTGAATGACATATGATACGACAGGTTATACTTGGTAATGACCCGGATGCGCTCTATCATTTCTTGAAATTATATGAAGGTAGCGTTTTTGGAACCGTTAATCATTTGGATTTCGGAAACGGAGTGCATTATGTCAGTGCGAATCTAAAACAAGAGGATCCAGTACAAGCATTCAACTTCATTTTTGATCAAAATAACAACACACTTACAGTTGATCCTGGTATCGGTAATGAGCTGATAAAGGCTTCGTCGGCTTCTTCCGGTGCTACACTCGTCAATCAGCTCGACTACGCGTACGGAACTGATAATGGTTTCATGCTGCATTTCACGTATGACGCTATCAATGGCGTTCCGAATCTGTTCACGACTGTTCTGGTGTCTAAGGGCTCTGACGACAATCCGTTCATCGTCCTTTCGAATCCCGGAACTGCCCCTACGGATAACGATCTGACGCATCTGACTGCGAAGATCTTCCATCACGGCGATGTCAATGCGCTCGAATTTACCATGTGTCAGTTCGATACAGCGATGCAGACTCTTGCGGTTCCTTTCGCCGGATACGGTAACATCGCAAGCGTTACTCATGCTCCACACGCTCACTGGTTCCCGGTAAGTGATTCCTATGGTCAAGGGTTCAACCGGATGTCTTTTGGAGACGTGGAATGCATTACCAACGGCTATTGGATGGTTGATGATAAGCCTGATGAGGAGGTGGATGAGTAATGGCAATTGAAAAAATTGAGATCCCATCCGGAACACAAGGCTCGTCAGTATCGGTTGAACAGAAGATTGCCGTGTGGACCGAAGGCGTCAATTATATCCATCGACTCGGTGCTGTGTTGATGAAAACTGGTTTATTCAGCGGTGTTCGGTATGAGCAACCTGACGAACCGACAGCGTCATCGTCTCAGTCTGAGTATACGAACGGGTCGCTGTATAAAGTATGGGCCATAGTCGACGACGAAAATGCAACAGAAGTGTTTGCCATCGGTCCGTACGCTTTTACGTTATATTCACCTAGCGCGTCATCCATCACATATGCGCTGGGTGCCGTGCTGTATGTGAAATATGCAAACGGCGAGTACACACTTACAGAACAACAACGCCTTGGCAATTATGCAGCGTGCAACATCGATTTGGCGTATGTTACGTCCAATGGTGTATTGTTCCGTTCAGTGTTCAAGCGCACAAATACTTCTGATCCGTCCTCCGCTGTTGCCAAGTACGGTACAATCATGATCGCGAAATCGAACGGCCGATACCCGATGGTTTGCGCGAGCGCGGTTTCCGGATCGAACAGTGCAAGTGCAGACGCACAGGTCGACAACGGGCCTCTTTCTCACAATAGAGTCCTTGTTGCCAATTACGGTGATCAGCAGTATTTCCGATCACATTTACCCAATCAGACCGGGTACTCGGCGAAGAGATACTACAACTTTGCGACATCCGCAAAGCAGTCCGTGCTGGTTCCGTTTACTGGATATGGCGAAGCCGAATCATATACGTACACTGCTAAGGGATTCTGGATTCCGATTGCGTCCACTTCGGTACGTAGTGGCGGTTTCCACAAAGCGCATATCAATAATCGCAACTGTGTAATCGATGGTTATTGGGCGCTTGAAGACGGTTAAGGAGGTGCTAGTATGTTTAATATCTTCGACAAGCAACTCCTGAAAATCACTCAAGGCAACAGCGTAGAGGTACTCATCACGCTAACCGATACTGATACGGGACTTCCTATCACGATTGGGGAAGGCGATAAAGTTCTTTTCACTGTGAAAAATCAAAATGGAATCACGGTGATTCAGAAAACGCTCACTAGCAACGACCTGGCTGAAGACGGTTATAGCATCATCATGACGGTACTTCCGGAAGAAACAAACATCATGACCGGTGAGTACCCATATGATGTGTTGCTTGTTACTCTTGACGGTCAGGCGGTTACGTTCATTTCCTCGACTGTTATCATTACTCCTGCTGTCGGACTTTATACCGATGTTGGGGGTGGTGACTCGTGAGCAACATTCAGCATGGCGGAATTAGTGGCTCTATCTCGGATCACCATGTATCTGGAACAGCATCTGCCGTTCAGAGAATAACCGGATCGATGAACTCCGGCAGTTCTGGTGGCCGTAAAGAGGTCATCTCAAATACGACAGAAGCATGGAACTCCAATCCGAGACTCAAATCTATCAAAGACATCGTGTATGTTTATACAGATTATAAGGTCGTCAATGGTCAGCCCGTACCTGGTATCAAGATCGGTGACGGACTGGCTTATGTCGTTGACTTACCTTTTGTGTCATCCGGAACTGACATAACACAAGAGCAAATCGATTTCTGGAATGGTAAGTGCTCGGTCATGATCGATCGCGAAGACCCTGAGCACGCCATATTCTACACAGATCAACGATAAGGAGGAATTATCATGGCCGATATTAGTAGGATTACACTGCCGTCAGGCACCACTTATGAGATTAAGGATGCTGTCGCGCGAATGAATCAGTCCGGTGCGATGCACTATCTTGGCATTACATCAACCGCTATTACGGATGGCTCCACGACTGCCACGATCACGATCGAATCCCAAACTGTCACCCTCGGCACTTCAGATGCGGGTGCAGTTGTTATTTATGGCGAAAGAGAATATGTCTGGAACGGTTCGAAGTGGCAGGAATTCGGTTCTACCGGCTCTCTGAAGGCACTGGCATTTAAGGATTCTGCTTCTGGGGCATATACGCCTGCCGGTAGCTGTTCGGGTACAGCAGTCACTCTCGCTACTACGACCGTAAACTCCATTACGGCGGTTGGCGAGCTCCCGAGTTTGACAATGAGCGTGACTAACGAAGTCCTGACCATTGCGTTCTCCCAGGGTTCACTTCCGACTAAGGGCGGAGATACGACAGTTGCTACCGGTACGGTCAGCTCTGTCACTCAGCCAACATTCTCTGGCACCCCAGCAACGATCGAGGTCTCGTAAAGGTGGTGACCTATTATGTCGGAACCATATATCTCTGGCATGATCATCCCGATCGATGGTAAGAACGTGCTTCATAATTTTCGGGACATTGAATGCCATGCCGCGCTGATTGAACAGGTTGATAGTGGTCCGAAGAATATTGCTGACGGAAGACGTTCGAATGCATCGACAGGTGGCGTAGCTTTTACGTTTGCAGATGACGGAACCTTCTTAGCAGATGCGACGGCCACAAATAAAAAATCGACTAGCGCTATTATGTTACAGCTCTGCACGTTCACTCCTAAAGCAGGCGAGACGTATGTGCTGTCCGGTTGTCCGTCTGGAGGCGCTACGAATTCTTATGCGCTTCGTGTCACTACCTCCGATGATACGACACTTGCATGGGACACTGGATCTGGGGTTGTATTCACGGCATCGTCAAGCGATCCTCTGATCGTAAAGTGTTCGATAAAGTCCGGGATAGTCATTGATAATATGCCGTTCCGGCCGATGATCTGCACCAAGGCTGCTTGGGACATTAGTTATGCATATAAAGCATATGTCGATTATGATGATGCTCTTGTAGAGCTAGTCGATAGCGGCCCTAAGAATGTGTTGGAAATGACCCAAACCCAAACATCGATCACACGTTCAAATGGAAATAGCTCCATGACAGCCGTTTATGATAAGACGGCCGGAACCATTACGTTAACTGGCACACATTATTCGGCTGATAGTGCCTTTGCTTTCGAATTTTACAGCGGAAACGCAGTTGATACGAGACAAATTCCAGCAGGCACGTATCATTTGTCCGGCTGTTATCCTGGAGGTTCGACATCAACATGGCGTGCAGTCTTAACTAACATCTCCGGCGCGGTCGATATCGGTAACGGCGCCTACTTTACCATCACAGAACAGACATATTGTGCATATCGTATTTTAGTGTCTGGTAACTGCACTCTCGATGGAGCGGTGTTCTACCCCATGGTGTGTCCGAAATCACTGTGGGGTGTTTCAAAAGCGTTTAAACCGTATCGCCCGAGTTATCAAGACCTGTATAACATGGTCAAGGCACTTCAAAATGGAACTTAAAGGAGGAATGATATGAAATACATTATCATGCTACTGATCGTCATTGGCTTGGCGGTCGTAGACTTCATCACAGGAATCATCAAGGCGTATGTCAAACAGGATGTCAGTTCACAGAAGATGAGAACTGGCGGTCTCAATAAGGTTATGGAAATCCTCATCATGACTACTGCGTGCGGTCTTGAAATCGGGATCACGGCACTCGGTAAGTTCTATAACGAACCCAAATTGGCTGCTATCGGTGGCGCAGTTGCTGCCGGAGCAGTATTTTTGTATATCGTCGTCATGGAACTCATCAGCATCCTTGAGAATTATGCCGAAACCAATCCGGACGCTAAATGGGCGTCCAATCTCGTAAAGAAGCTTCGTGTTTTCCAGCAGAATGCAGAAAAGGAGGATAAAGATGTTTCTTCAGAAAGAGTGTCCAAAACCGAATGATCCTTTCTTCAACACGGCTGCTAACGGCGGCGTAAGTACATGCATCGTTATCAAGAACTGTGCATACGGTTTGAATACGCTTCCGAACTGTGTAGCTGGCGCAGTTAACTCGTTCAACAAAGCCGCGTGCGAGGATATCACCAAACCGGTGTTCAAGTATCTGAACTATCCGCCGAATGCCGAAAATATTCTCGACTACGCAAAGAAGCAGGGACTCAAGACCTCAATGATACCTGAACTCGCCAGTATTATGGTGTTCCGTAAAGGGGCGACTCTAAACAGCTCTGACGGTGCTGGTCACGTAATCTTCGTGAATCAGCTCGACGATGACCTCACAGTTCACTCGTCTGAGTCGGAATACAACGGCCGTACATGGGTTAATAACCTGTACAAGAACATATTCCCCGATCTTTATCGAGGCGTTAAGAACTCGGCTACTTACGTAAAGCAGTTGCAGGAAAAACTCGCTACTGTGAAGTCTCCGAAAGGCGGATTCTATCTGCGTAAAACCGAAATCGATGGCGACTTCGGCACCATTACGTTTGGAGCTCTTCTTGCTTATCAGTACGACTATAAGCTGGAAGTAGATGGCGTTTGTGGACCGATGACTAAGAAGTCCCTTGGTCTTGTGAACTACGTCTACGGCTCGGCGTACACCTATATCGGCAGCGTTCTGCTTCCGAAAACATAAACTCACTAATTCATCACACTACCAACCACACCAATACAACGTAACAGGAGATTCACCATGTTTATCAAATTCAACGAAAATCCGTGCGGAAAGACGACAGGCGACTGCGTCATCCGTGCTATTTCCATCGCCGAAAACAAACCATGGCGGCAGATATACCTCGCATTGTGTGTCGAGGGGTATGCCGAATGCTCTTTTGGCGATGACAACAAGACGTGGGAAGGGTATCTGAAAAGTATCGGATACCGTCGTTTCAATCTTCCCGAAACAAAAGGATACAGCCTCTCTGATTTCGCAAACGCGCATAAGGAAGGCAAGTATATCGTCGGAACGGGGTCTCATGCGGTCGCGGTTGTCAACGGTGACATCATCGACGCGTGGGACTCTTCTGGCGAAATCCCGCTCTATTACTACTCGAAAATAGATGACGGGGGTGAAGAATAATGGCGATGCCGTACTTCCCCGCGTCTTACGGTTATCCAACACCGTTTATGCCTTCGATGCAGCCGAATCCATTCACTCAGCAGCAACCGCAATCTCAAAACGGACTGATAGTTGCATGGGTTCAAGGTGAAGCTGCTATGAAGTCTTTTGGTCTCGGTCCGAATCAGAAAGCGTTCCTCTTCAATACTGAGGAAAACAACTTCGGCATAAAGACCACGGATGCAAACGGGATGCCAAATCCCCTTGAGATGTTTGCATATTACCGAATTAACCAAGACAATAAGCAACAGACACCGCCAAATCAAGCCTCTCCGCCTCCTACTATCGACACTTCGTTATTCGTAACCAAGGAAGAACTCGATAACAGGATACTCGAATTGATGGTCGAGCTCGAGGATAAGAGCCGAAATCAAAATGGAAAGGGAGAGAAACAGAATGGCAAGTGAACTGTATGATAAAATTGGGCCGGGGCAAACACCCGT
Organism: Clostridiales bacterium; assembly: GCA_017649745.1. Next base: position 31,977 of record JAGCGE010000152.1, read on the forward strand.
CCAACAAACACAACAAAACCCTAAAGAAGTTGCACTTAATTTGTTAAGACAGCAGGGTTTCACCATAACCAAAGAACAGGAAAACGATCCTAACGCTTTAATGCGGATGGTTCTTAATTCTGGTTCTATATACCAAAATCGCTTACCAATGGCTCAGAATGTTCTGATGAGATTCATGGGTAGACGATAATCTCACCACACGTCACACCACTATATTCACTTCACATATTCTTTCAGCGAGTGCGCATAAGCTGAATGGAATATAAATTCACTACCATTTATAGAAAGGAATTTACCACTATGACAACTGAAAACTCTACCAACAGTATGGTTATGCCTGTTCAGCCGATGTACGGCTCCGGGTATGGCAACAACGGCGGCTTCGGTCTCGGTGGAGACTGGGCATGGATTCTGCTTCTGCTCGTCCTCGGCGGTGGCTGGGGCGGATTTGGAGGCTTCGGCGGAATGGGCGGTGCTATGATGGGCGCCGGGATGATGGGAATGGACTTCCTGTACCCGTGGCTCAATAATAGCCAGAACATTAACGACGGCTTCCGCGATGCACAGCTTCACGATTCGGTGACGTCCGTACGTGACGGCATCTCTGCACTTTCGACTCAGCTCTGCAACTGCTGCGGTGATATGCAGCTTGGTATGGCTAACGGCTTCAATTCCGTTAACAACTCTGTCTTCAACGCTCAGTCGAACATCTCTCAGCAGCTCAATGCTAACGAGATCGCTAACCTCAATCGTTCTTTCGCCGAACAGACCGCCAATGCTCAGGGATTCTACAACACCAACACCGGTATTGCAGACCTGAAGTATACTGTCGCTACTGAGAACTGTGCTGACCGTTATGAGGCGGCTCAGAACACGAGCAATATCATCAACGCTATCACCGCGGGTGTCCAGTCCATTAAGGACGACCTTTGCGCTGATCGTCTGGCCGCGGCTCAGAGAGAAGTTGATGCAGAGCGCAGAGAGAACGTCAATCTCCGTTCCCAGCTCAACATGGCTCAGCTCGCTGCTTCTCAGATTGCTCAGAACTCTACCATTACTGATTCGGTGTACAACCGCCTGCGCGACTGCCCCGTGAGCACTGTTCCGGTTTACGGATCGCAACCGATTTTCACCTGCCCTGTCAATGTGGCTAATGGCAATGGCTGTAGCTGCAATGGCTTCAATTAAGGCGGTGATTCAAAATGGCTGCGGAATACAGCATTGTAACACCTCAGACAGTCCCTCCGGGTCAAGCATTTGTCTTCCTTGACGCTCCTTGCCCCTGTAACGAGGGGTTTATCTATAAGAAGAGCGGCGGCATTTTCCTTCTCGCATCCAACGCCCCCGATTCCAACGGCTGCAACTGCGGTTGTGGCTGTCGTCGAATCTACATGACCGATTACGGAGTTGAATTCCATGGTAACGTGGAGATTCCGGAAGACGGTGAAGTCGAAGAGATTTCCATCGGTATCTCGGTCGATGGCGTTGTGGATGTCGCAAGTGTGATGTCTGCCGTTCCCGCTGCCGTAGAGGAGCCTGCAAACGTGGGCTCCAGCATTTTGGCAAGCGTTCCGAGTCTTTGTGGCTGTGATAGTATTGCTATCGTCAACACGAGCACCCAACCTGTGACTATTACGAATGGTGTGCTCAGGTTCAGCTACGAAGGCGTCCGGCGTATAAGATAAGAAAGGAGCTATTATAATGAGCATGCAAACGTACTACAACATCAAGAAAATGCTTTGCAAAGAACTCGACAACTTCGGTGACAGAGGTCAGATCAAAGATATGGAAGAGCTCAAGACCATCGACATGTTGACTCACGCCATCAAGAGCGTCGCCACTGTGATCGCGATGGACGAGGCTAAGTACGAGGGAACATCCGGTCACTATCCGCCGTTCATGTGGGGCGGCAGGTCTTTCGAGGGAAGTGGTCTGTCCAGCCGAGAGAGTCGTGAAGGCGGTTTCTCCAATGCCCAGCGCAGGAACGCCATGGGTCAGTTCTCCAGAGATGGGAGCTTCGACGAGCGTTCCATGAGACGTTCTCGTGACAGTGAGATGGCCAACGAGCTCAAAGAACTGATGTATCGAGCCAAGGATGACGAAACTCGAATGAAGTTCCAGCGGTTTATTATGGACCTCGAAGAGGGCTATTAAGTAGCCGTAAAACGCAGTGGAAAGCGGTCGATTCGTATGTTATTCCTACATTTTCGTTTGAAATCCACGTATCTGTGTGATCGCGAAAATATGTGTAATAATTTTTTCGGCTGTTAGCTACGTCTAACGACACGTAAATACGTATGTTTAGAAGCCGTTAAGGGTGATATGTTGCACTCTTAACGGCTTCATTCATACACCAATCATACACCGGCTCCTACTCATACACTATTCATACACCCTATTTTATTTTTTGTATCTCCAAATTGAGCCATTGGAAGTCACGCTTAGTATAAACCCGCTCGGTGAGGTCATCAATGGCGTGTCCCACTAGCAGCTTTATTGCATATTCGTCTACTCCACACTTCTTGGCATGGGTTACGAATCGAACACGGCAGTCATGGGGAGTGTGCTCTCTCAATTCGAGTCTTTTGATGGTATCGACGAATCCTTGGCGATAACGTTCGTAATGGATTCCGCCAAATAGGTATTCCGAGTCTGAATCGATATACCGTTCAATAATAGGACGTATCTTATCATGAATCGGTACCATTCGGTTACGTCCGGCATCAGTCTTAGATCCGCCGGTCATGCATCCAATCGACATGTCGATATCGGATTTCTTGAGACTACACAACTCGGTAGGACGCCAACCCGAGTAGCATTGGACAAGGATCATGTCTACCCACTTGTCTTCGCCGACGTGCAGCCATAGTGTATCTATCTCGTCGTCCGTAAATGTCCGATGAGCGTCTGGGTTGCGCTTGTAACTCTCGACCTTGAAATCACGGGCGTAGTTATGCTCAATCATTTCGTATTCGACGGCATAATCCAGCATCTGGTTTAATACCATCTTTATATGAGCTTTTACTGTTTGTGGAGCATCGCTTGATTCGATGAGAGTTTTCATATGCCGGATACGGATGTCTTTCACTTTCATGTCATATATTGGAGTGCATTGTTTCCAGGCTCCGGTTATGTAATGGTGACTACCCTCAGACTTCATCTTTTTCAGATGTTGCACAGACCATCTATTATATAGTTCATTCATGGTGATGTCGTTATTGAAGTCGTACGGATTCTTATTGTACTCGATCAGCGCAGCATAGGCGTCATTATACGTTTCAAAATAGGATTCCGGTTTCAGGAGTCGGCATATAGGACGTCCCTCTTTTGTCTTCCCGACAGATACCATGGCTCTGAATGGTTTCCGTAAACCTTTACCCTTGATCTCGGTTATCTGTCCGAAACCGTTTGGAAGCCGTTTCCTTTTATTTCGACGAGGAGCTCGTTTGGGTTTCTCTTCTGTTTTTAGCGGATAGCCACAATGCGGACAAGTGATAGCTTTATCGCTCACTTGGAGCTCGCATTCAGGACATTTTACTAGCATTCATACACCTCCATTCATACACCGTATTATACCATGGAAGTGTATGAATGTCAAGACTCGTACACTATTTCAAACTTCTTTCGACAGTATTACGCCCAGGAGTCGTTCTATCATGGCGTCTTTGTTTTCTATCATGGCGTCTCTTCGATCGATACGGACATCCTTAAGTGAGATCTGCTCCTTAAGAAAGTCAAGACGTCTTCTATACGACTCTTCGGTTCTGTTTATGATGGATTCGAGCTCTGCTATGCGGTCTGATTTGTATGCTAAGATCGATTTCAGAGCATCCACTTCGCTTACGCTGACAGTATCAGTCTCGCTGTAGATTCCGAGAACAGCTGTGGCGATTGGTTTCAAGGTGTTTTCGTACTGAAATCCGAAATCTTCTGACCCATCAGAAAATACACGCTTTACCGTTGATAAACTGACATATTCACCGTTCTGTTCGACCATATCTACTATCTTTTGATACGACAAACCATTCTCTTCTCGTACTCTTTTCAACTTGGTTACGATGTCAGCGATTGTTTTCTGGTTCATTTTTTAATCCTCTTTTCACACTGTTTTTGACCATGTTTAGGTCTTGTTTCATTCCGATAGATATGCTATGATATAGCTGTCAGCAGGGCAGGCACCTTGCTACGGATTCAGTAAACGCCATATCACTCGATTCACTACTACGTCACACCAATGCATTTATTAAACGCTTTACTACCGTCTCACCAGCCTGCCCTGCTGATATTTTAACATATATTCACATAGTTTGTCAATAGGATAAATTAGAAAGGTAGGGGTTTCGCATGGCAGAATTAGCGGTTGGGTCTGTACCGATCGCAGTAGCAGCACGGGTGTATGGTAAAGACGCATCATGGGTTAGAGCCGGGATAATCGCGGGTTGGCTTCCCATAGGAACTGCGACTAGAGCTGGAAAGCTGGTTACGGACGTATCAGAGATGGACTCGAAGCTCGGTCGCATTAGTTACTATATCTCACCAAAGCTGCTGTTCGAGCAGACGGGATACGTTTGGGACGGTACGCGAAAATAACAAATTGTATTATGAGAAGACTATCGTCTATGTGGATAGATATGAGTGCAGTCCGATCTACGGATTGGAAGCGCATATGGGTTCGACTCCCACGTCTACTTCTCATTTTTATTTTTGAAAGGAGTTTTATTATGCCAAGCGCAACACAGGCAGTGGTGACCAAGAAAAATCCGTTCTGGTTGCCGAAGAACCGGTACTACGAGTTGAAGTATTTCTGTCTCCAGTTCTGGGATTGGCAGAAACGCAGGGCTCAGCTCGATGGTATGGCTACCCGAGAGAACCGTGAACCGACAGAACAGGAGGCAATCGAACGTGCAGAACTCAGTGAGAAGATTCAGAAAGTGATGACCTGCTGTACACTCGCCGCCCATCAGTACGACGAGATTTTGCTGACAGGAGTGACAAAGGGACTCAGCTACGACGCCATGAGTGTGAAGAAAGTGCTCCCCATCGCTAGGGATGCATACTATGTCATTTACAGGAAGTTCTTCTGGATTCTCGATTCTTCGCGAAAATAACGCCTTCTATGATGAGGAGGTGTTCGAAATGAGGACACAAGAAGAGATTAAAGCGATTGCAGAGGAGATTCGAATCAATACGAAACTCAAAATTTTAGACGAAGAGCGTGACAAGACAATCAATAAGATTCGGGAGTATGCATGGAAACCTGAATCACAACTGATGTCACCGGCGGTTATCGGCGAGATTCTGAGAAGTTATGACCATCGAAAACGGGTACTCGCAGCACAGCTTAGTTATCTTGGCTGTCAGAAAGCATTTGTTGAATACCGCAAGAAAGTGAGGGAGCGTCTGTAACGGACGCTCTTTCCTTTTTTCGCGAAAATTACACTTTCTATAGTGAAAGGAGGGATATGTATGGAGTACAGATTCATATTGTACCGAGAAGCCAAGGACGGTTATACTGTTGTAGACCAGTGGATGGATTCGTTCGATTCGGACGATGACGCCGCGGACTACATTTGTGATTATAACTGCATGATGGCTGAAACGGGATGCGACGAAATGTTATGTAGTCCTGATATTCCGTTTGAAACATGTTATGAATATAAAATACTTACACCAACATTGAATTGAGACTCTGCGGAGTCTCTTTTCTTTCTTCCATTTTCGCACGAGGCTACCTGTAATCCATGATATATTAGTAAGGAGGTGAAAAGGATGGTATCTGCAATCATTGGTGCAGTAATCGGTCTGGTTCTCGGAGTAATTGCCGGTGCTGGCATCATGAAAGAAGTATATAAGTCAGACAAGATTGGAAAGCTGCGTATGGACGACACCACCGGAGATCCATATCTGTTCCTCGAGCTGCACGTCCCGGTTGAAGTGGCGCTTCAGCGTAAGGAATGCCTGCTTGAGGTCGATCTGACACCCATCACGCAAGATTAACAACTACTAATATGAGACCGAAAGGCTCAATATTTTCTTAAAACCGAAAGGAGAATGAACCATGGGTATGTATGAAAACATTGAGAGTCTGGATAAGGAACTTGGACGTCTTACGACGAAACTTTCCAATCTGGAACCGGAGTCAGAAGCCTATAAGGCAGTTAGAGTGTCTCTTGACACGTTGTATAAGGTCAGAAACGACGTATACAAGGTGGATACTGAGGACATCGCAGCGCGCGATAAGTCCGATGTTGACGTGAAGCAAAAAGAAGCAGAACTGGAAATTCGCAAACAGGAACTCGAATCTGCGAATACCAAGATCGAGAACGAACGTAAGCAGAAAGAGGACGAACTGAAGTCCGCTAATGATCGGTTCACTCGAGAAATGGAAATGCGGGGAGCAGAACTGGAAGCACGAAAACTGGAACTGGAATCCGCAAACACAAAGATCGAGAACGAACGGAAATCAAAAGAGGATGAATTGAAATCCGCTAACGAACGGTTCGCTCAAGAAATGCGTATTCGAGAAGCGGAACTGGAAGCGAGAAAACAGGAACTGGAATCTGCCGAACGTCAGCATAAGGACGATATCAAGTCGCAGCGATTCAATCGTGTCCGCGATTACGTTGTTACTGGCATCACAAGCGTTGTCAAGATTGGTACTACACTGCTCGCGGCGTACCTGACATTTGAGGTAGCTAAGAAAGGATATCAGTTTGAGAAAGACGGCTGTCCGACGAGCAAGACTTTCAGAGATGAAATGAAAAATTCCATCGATTTGTTCAAGGATTTGGCGAAAAGCAAATGAGCAAAGGTTCGAAGAGCTCGCGTATTATGCGTGGGCTCTTCCTTTTGCGCCATTTATACATCCAATATTATGGAGGAAAAGAGCTCTGGACCTCTTGAAATATCCATCGGAATATGCTATACTAGCTATAACCGAGGACGAAAGGAGGTAATCGGGCATGAATGAGAAACGTCGCAGAGCACTCGAAACGGGTGAATACATCTGCCCGGAGTGTGGCGAACTCATGGTCTTCGAAGACGAAAAGTGGAGGGATTCACTGGTCTGCGAGAACTGTGGTTACAGCTGTCAGTTGGATGATTACGGAGACGATCCGGATGATGTCGACCGGCGGCGTATCACAGAGATCGCAGGTTCGCCTGACACCGAAACCTACGAAGAGGTTTACGACGATGAAGACGATGACTGATTGACCAAGAGAGAGTCTGTGCAATGACGATTGCATGGGCTCTTTCTTTTTATGTGCGCAGTTTTTACATCGAATATTATGGCAAACAAGCCTATCAAACAGTAAAGGAGAGATTGCTATGAAAAAACCGCAAGATGTTGCAATGGAGCGAATGATTCGATGGATGAACATTGAGGCTGCCATTGGTCATGCTTATTACACGATTTATCGGGTTGGAAAAAAGTGTAAATGCAAGACCGTAATGGATTGGGCTGATAAAAAGCAAAAAGAATCATTTTGCACTGAGATGCTGATGTACCTTGGCGTTTTAGACGCAGTCGGTCAAATGAAAGGCTATACCAATAAGGAGGAGTCCGCTTGACAGCGGCTTTTCCTTTTTTGCGCGAAATTTACAAATCATATTATGAGAAGAAATCGTGAGGTTTAATCCTAGACGATGGTAAGGAGAGCGATGAAGATTAAGAGTCAAACCGTACTCTCAAACGACTTCTTCTTATTTTTTTTACGCGAAAACTGCATACTATATAATGGAATAAAGCAAACAATTGGGCTATTGAGAGTTAAGAACTCAACGTAACGCGTTTGGCGTAAGCTCTGCCCTGTGCTCGTGTGAATCGAAACAGTCCCTGCTTATTCTACGAATTTTAGGCGGGTGCAGAAAGCACGTAATAGAATCGAATGAATCACTGCCTATTATTTTTCTTTCGCGAATTTCACACCATATATAATGGAGAAATCCGACCATGAAAAACTTTACGAGGAGGTAATCTTATGAAGTACAAAACTGTTCAGGCGGCACATGAAATCAGAATGTGGACCATTGCTCTGGCTACAGGATTCATCGCGGCGAAGAAGTACGTCGATACGCATCCGGCAGCAGCGGAATGGCTCGATGACAAGGTGTCGCGAGTGACCAGCAAGTTCAAGAAAAAGGAGGAACCGAAAACCGAGGAAAAGATCATCAAGGTTATGATTATCCGCGAGGATTGAGCGCGCATGCGCTCTTTCCTTTTGCGCGAAAATTGCATTTTATATAATGGAAGAATACCCGTATGTAACAAAGGAGGTAAATCATGAAAAGACTGGGTAATGTTATTGTAAGAATCGTGGGGGCAACCCTGATCGTCAAGGCAATCAAAACCATTCTTATCGATATCTGATAGATAACGGTATTCGACAGAATTAGAGAACTGTCTAAACGACGGTTCTCTTTTTCTTTTCGCACATTTTACGCCCTATATAATGGAAGAAAATCCGCCAATTTTGAAAGGAGAAAGGCATGGATGAAATGAAAATCAAAAGCGACTGGTTAAGAAAACTTGTGTCGAAATACATCATGAAACAGATCAAGAAGAAGACTGGATATGACGTTAAGGTCGATATCGGTCAGATTTACGTATCTGTGGATGACGGTGATCAGGCACACGTACACCTCGAAGTCAATGCTGACATGAACAAAGCCGATCTGGAAAAGATCGCGGATGATCTGATGTAAGCTTGAGGGCGTCTGTTACGGACGCTCTTGGCTTCTTCAAAACTGAAAGGAGAATGATTATGGATATCAAGAGATGGTTATCCAAAAACTCAACGGGTATTTTGTCTGCCGTTGCGTGCGTTGGCGTCGTCGTCACCGCGGTTCTGACCTATAAAGGTACCATCAAAGCACAGAAGACAGTAGAGGAATGGACGGAAGAGAAGCGTGCGGAGCTCACACCATTCGAGAAGGTACAGGCATCTGCAAAACCGCTTGCTCCAGCAGTCATATCTGGCATCGCAACCATGGGCTGCATCATCGCTTCTCATAAGATCGATAAGGAGCATATCGCCGTCATCGCTGCATCGGGAGCCGGTATCGCGAAGAAGTATGACGATTACCGCAAGGCTAACATTGAGATCAATGGCAAAGAGGCTCATGACAGGGTTATGGAGAAGCTCGAAGCGCAGAAAGCAAAAGAGGCCAATCTCTGCGCAGAATCGATGTTCACTGTGACCTCACTCAATTCCAAGCTGAGTACTGAAGAGTTCCTCTTCCATGATGAGGTGACTGACCAGTACTTCACAGCATCACTTGCACATGTGCTCGATGCCATCAATCATCTTAACCGCAACTTCACCATGGGGCATCCGGAAGTCGACGTCCAGATGTGGTGCGATTTCTTAGGCATCGAGAACAAGAAGAAAGACGCTCGAGGATGGTTCTTATGCGATGACTACACCTGGATTGACTTCGACATCAGTAACCCGGTCGAAATCGAGGACGGCATGGAGGTCATTGCCATAACACCAACAGTCGAGCCCGTCCCTGAATACTGGGATTATGACTGCTCTGGAGAGAAATACTCAGACATAATCGATGATCCGAACGTTCCTTTCTGATACGCGAAACGAACATCGTATATAATGGAAAGGAGGTTGCAAGCCTATGAAAATAGACGCTAAGAAAATTCTCAGCATCGTTTCTACTGCTGCAACGATTACCGGATTGGTAGCACAACTAATCGGTAGTATCGCAGGCAATAAGAAGCAGAGCATCGAGATCTCAGAGGCCGTCAAGGTTGAATTGGCGAAACAGCTTGGAAGTCCGATTGTGTTCAAAGAGCCTGGGTCGAAATGATCCAGACTCTTTCTTTTTTCTGACTTATGGAAAGGAGGGTAATATGAACGAGGAGAGGCATAAGGCGATTGTTGCGTATCGACACGCTAAGATCCATGTGTTAGATCTCATCAAGTATTACAAAGACCATCATAGACCAGTATATACGTCGTTCGAGAAGAATTGCTATTACGACTGGGGATTACAAGAGGCTTACGATCGTGTCTATAGATCACGTGAGGCTCCCTTAGAAACTCTTGACGGTCTACTGGCGAAATACGACGCCTATGCTCATACTGAATGCGAGGGTGCTGAGCGCTTTCGGATTGTCGTTTCAGCAATCGATGATTTGATCGATCACATTCTGAAATAAACGAAAGGAGAATGTCAAGTGGATATCAAAAAACTGTTTTCGGGACTGTGCGACAAGGCTAATAAGTACAGTCCTGAGCTGCTTATTGGCTTCGGCATTGCGGGATTCCTGACCTCGGTGATACTCGCAGTCCGAGCAACGCCTAAAGCAGAGGAACTCATTATCGAAGCCGAAGATGAGAAAGAGGACACGCTCACGATGGTTGAAACGGTAAAGGCAGCATGGAAACCGTACGTGCCGGCAGCTCTTACCTTTATAACCGCTACTGGATGCGTCTTGGGTGCAGCTAAAATCAAAAACGACCGCCATGCAGAAGTCGTAACAGCTTATGCGATCTCGCAAGCGATGGTTAAGAAGTATCAGGAGAAGACCGAGGAGCTTGCTGGCGAAGAAAAAGCCCAGGAAATCAATAATGCTGTAAAAGCAGATATGGCGAAGAGCAAGACGGTTCAGGATTCCGTGGCTAAACTTCCGCCGACGAACATCGCTGGAGTGCATCCGTTCTGGGATCCTCTCAGTAACACTCCGTTCTATGCGTCTATACCGATGCTTAAGAATGCAGAAGTCGAACTCAATCGGCGTATGTATACCGGTGCTGAAGAGTATACTACCGTGAATGATTTGTACGACGAACTGAACGAGCAGGGTGTGTATCCGCCTCTGAAACATACAGCATTAAGTGGCGAATACGGATGGACGCCTGACACCGGCGGTATACAGTTCGATACGGATTCGGATGGTATTCCGTTCGAACAGGGGCATTGGGACGACGGAACACCATGCTATATAATGTCGTTCAAAACTCATCGTCAGCCCGCGTACATACGATGAAAGGAGTGAGTAATATGAAACCTACGACTGCGGCTACCGTTATCATCGTATCATGCATCGGCGCATTGTGCTGGATGTTCCATTGCGTAACTAGATAACCGGTACGCGAAACTTGCAAAGTGTATTATGGGAAGACATCCCATAAAATTATTATTCGAAAGGAGTATCATTATGGAAAACGAAATGATCAGAGAAGCTATGGAAGAGGTTGCTGAGGAGATTATCCCGGCAGCGCAGGACATTGTGGAAGAGGCTATTGCCCCTGCTGCACAGGCTATCGTTCAGGACATTCCGGTGATTGAACCTGTTACGATTAAGGCGGAACCTAAGCATTCCGGTTGGAAGACCGTGCTTCTGGTGTCTAGCTTGGCAACGATTGCGTTGATCAAGCCGGCAAAGAAGGCATGGAATAACCACAAGGAAAAGCAGGCTGCCAAGAGACGTGAGGAGTTCAACCGGCTGTACGACGAGCGCCGCGCACAGGAGCTCGCTGAGGCACAGGCTGCGTCGAAAACGACAGATGCAACCAACAAGCAGATCAACGATTCCGGTGAGACACCGAATGACAAGTGAGATGTCTACGAATGCGAGAGCGTTTATTACGAACGCTCTTGCTTTCTTTTTCTGACGAAAGGAGTGAAATGAATGCCTATCGAAGGTAATTCCCACAAGGAGCGAGAAGCTAAGCCTGTTGAAAAGACCGAACGTCAGCTTAAGCCGGTTGCAAACGGAACCATCGAGAAGCGTAAGCAGAGCTTCCTCGAGAAGTGGTTCAAGAGCGATGCCAAGACAATTCGTGAGTTCCTCATCGAATCAATCGTTCTTCCTAGTTTGATCGACGGGGTGAGCGGCATCGGCGACATCCTTATCGATTCGTTCTCGGATGGTATCAGCGCCATCTTCGAAAAGAACGGATTCACAACAAGGAGCCGCAGGAAAGGCGACCGTACCGATTATTCTGGTGCATCGAAGAAACGTCGGTCCCGTCGTGATCGCGATGACGATGATTATGACGACGATGACGACAACTCTATCAGCTACGATAATGTGCGTGTCCGCACCAAGCGTGAGGCAGAGGACGTCATCGATGAGCTCAAGGCACTGATCGCCGATAAGGAGTACGGCTGTGCATCCATCGCTAATCTGTACGAACTGACATCCAATAAGGACTACATCACGTATCCTGACCATCGTCTCGGCTGGACGAAGCTGAACCATCCCACCGAGGACTATTACGTGCGAACCAAGCATCGGGATAAGCCGTACTTGCTGCGACTTCCCAACCCGAAGGATATTAGTGAATTTTTGTAAAGGAGAGTAACCTATGAATTTCAAAGAAGTTGCGAACTCGGTCAAGGGGTTCGTATCAAAGATGAGTTGGCAAATCGAGAAGCATAAGCCTGAGATCCTGCTCGTAACCGGCATCGTGAGCACAGTCGCAGGTGTGGTGCTTGCGTGTCGAGCAACTGTTAAGGCACAAGCCGTCGTCGAAGAGCACAAGAATCAGCTCGAGGTAATCGAGAAGTCTGAGAATACCGGCGTCACGGTCAATGCTGATGGTGAAACTGTTGAGTACACGCATGACGATGCGAAAAAAGACAGGATTGCCAATTTGGCGAGGACCGGTTTGAGGTGCGGAAAACTGTATCTGCTGTCCGCACTGCTCATCGGACTTAGTATCTTCTGTCAGATCAAGGGCTATAAGACCTTGTCTGAGCGTCTGGCCATGGCTTCAGCGGCTTATGCGGCTCTCGCTACGAAGTTCAAGAACTATCGCAAGCGTGTTGCTGATAAGCTCGGTTCTGATGAGGAGGCCGTCATCTACCATGATATGAAAGCGGTTGACGTCGTACGAAATGGCGAAGACGAAAACGGTAACCCGATCGAGAGTAAAGAAACGGTCTTCGTCGCCGATGACGATGACTATACTGCACTCTTTACTCAATACGACAAAGACGGAGTTCTTAATCCGAACTGGTATCCGGACAGCGAACAGAACCTCGACTGGCTCCGGATGGAACAGGATTACTGGAACAAGGTCCTGAAGTGTCGTAAAGGCAAGCCCGTGTTCCTTAATGAGGTTCGTGAACGTCTCAGAGTCGGCCGGACGCAGAAAGCTCAAGCCGTAGGATGGGTATACAAGCCGGACGATCCGAACCATGTCGGTGACAATTACATCGATTTCGGCCTCGACCGACTTATCAGGGCCTATCGCAATGGCGATGAGATGCCTGACGAGGCTTCCTTTGTTCTCGACTTCAACGTCGATGGCAACGTCCTGTACGCCGTGTAACATGTGATTTGAGAAAGGAGACACAAAATGTTATACAAATTAGCGGGAATTGCGATGCTTTGCTTGATGGCGGCAATCTTTGTGATGATGATCTGGTCGTATCTCGCAGAGGCAAAGCGTGAGGCTCGAAAAGAAGAAAGAAGAGACGCTAGAAAATGGGGTCTTGCGCTCGCAAAGAAAGAGTACAATCGACTCATCGCTAATACCGAATTCCGAGTAAAACAAAAAGTCGTTATCTCGAACGAGACTAGCGACATTCAATGGTGAAGGAGGACCATTATGAACATGAAAACATTTTTGGCATTTGTTGCAGGCGCTCTGCTGGGTGCTGTCGGTATGAAATATTATCTCGATAAGAGATATTTCGGCCCTTTCGACGAAGACGAATTTGAGGACGACGAACCGCGCCCCGAAACGTCTGATAAGCCGAAAGCCGAAAAGACGGCGGAGGACGATGACAAAGAAGACGAGACTGACGAGGCGGCGCGAATCGAATATAATAAAGTCGCCGCTCAGTACACTGAAGAAACGGAAAAGAAGGGTCCGTACATTATCGACCGCAGTGAGTTCAATGATGGCACCGTCAAATCTCACTGCACGTATTCCTACTTCGAAGATGGCATCTTTACCGACGAGTATAACGAAATTGTCGAGGATGCAGAAGAAGCACTCGGCATGACCATTGCTGACGTTGCTGCCTACTTCGAAGAGAACGAAGATGATCTGCTGTATGTCCGTAACGAAGCTCGTTACTGCGACTACGAGATTCTTCGGGAGGGGATTACGTACAAGGATCCCAACGAGGAGGAATAAATTTTGAATAGAAAAGATTTAAGACAGGAGTATTTCGAATGGTTAAAGCAGATCATCGGTTGCTACAACCATAAGAAGCTCCTGTTTTTGCTTTTCTCAATCGATTTCACATACAGTCTGCCAATGGACGGAAACCGGTATGAGGATGGAATCGATCTGAGATACCGATTCGTAGACGAGAAAGGCTATCCTCAGAGGTATGCCGCCCATTGGTTGGACGACGTACCGTGCTCTATGCTCGAGATGATGGTAGCGCTCGCTCTTCGGATCGAGGAGCACATCACAGGTGACCCGGATGCCGGTGACTGCACTGGACAATGGTTCGAGGACATGCTTAAGTCCTCTGGCCTTTGGAGTTTCAAGGATGACCGATTCAGTCAGCGTTCGGCCACCAACGTTATCATTGACATCATGAACAGACGTTACGAACGAAACGGTGATGGAGGATTGTTCAAACTCCGTCATACAAGAAAAGATCTGAGAAACGTCGAAATCTGGTACCAGGCAATGTGGTACATCGACGAAAAGCTCAACATCAGATAAGGAGGAACTTAATCATGATCAAATCTAATCCTAGATATGTGGCGGATCTTGATGATCTTGCCGTTCTTTGTGACGACAATTTTCTCGTCGTTATGAGGCATATAAACGCTCACGAAGATAAAATCAAGGATCTCGTTTCTACCGTAGATAAGCTCACAAAGAGGTGCAAGCACAAAGCCGGAAAAGGTCTTGTGCTCTTCTCCATCGCGGCAGGAATCGCCTACATCATCAAGAATGAGAGCGATAAGCACAATCTGCGGCGGGCCGTTATCGAAGTGAGCAAGAATAACCACGGACTCAGCTCGATGGAAGACGAGGGCGACGCAATCGAACCGCTGGGCATCTAAAAGAAAAGGAGGCTGCGTATGTTAGATTTCTTGTACGTTGCTACGCAGCGAAAAAAATCGAACGGACGGACAGTCATAGAAGTCAAGCCTAAGTTCAATGTCAGGAAAGTGAATGACCTGATGATACGAGGCGGTGACTTCTATGCTGTCTATGACGAATCGACAGGTCTCTGGTCTACAGATGAAGACGTGTTGATCTCAATGGTCGATGCAGAAGTCCGAAAAGTGTACAAGGAAACTAAGGAAAAGTATCCTGAAGAGATAATCGAGCCTCTTTACATGATGGACAGCGATTCTGGAAGTATTGACAGATGGCATAAGTACGTCCAGAAGCAATGCCGTGACAACTTCCATCCGCTGGACGACGAACTTTGTTGGTCGAATACGGAGCTCAAGCGCGAATCCTATGTGTCGAAGTCACTCAAGTATCCGCTTGAAGAGGGCAATCACGATGCGTGGGATAAGATGGTTGGCACACTGTATGACGAGCAGGAGAGACACAAGATCGAATGGTGTATAGGAGCTATCGTTAATGGTGCTTCCAAGCGACTCCAGAAATTCCTCGTGTTCTATGGCGAGCCTGGAACGGGTAAGTCAACCATTATCGGTTTTATCGAGGACTTGTTCGAAGGCTATATCACGGCGTTCGATGCAAAGGCTCTTGGTTCGTCTAACGCAACGTTTGCACTCGAGCCATTCAAAGACAATCCGCTTGTCGGTATCCAGCACGATGGTGACTTGAGTCGAATCGAGGATAATACTCGGTTAAACTCACTCGTGGCCCATGAGAAAATGACTATGAACGCCAAGTACGAGAAGATGTATCCGGTTGCGTTCAAGACGTTTCTCATCATGGCTTCGAACAAGCCGGTTAAGATTACTGACATGAAGTCTGGTATCCTGAGACGACTCATCGACGTATCGCCAACAGGTAATACTCTTCCGAAAAGGGAGTATGACCGGCTCAAGAAAGCCATCAAGTTCGAGCTCGGTGCGATTGCGTACCATTGTAAGCAGGTGTTCGAGGCTGATCCCGGCTTCTATGACAAGTACACACCTCTCAGAATGATGGGTGCGTCCAATGACTTCTACAATTTCATGCTCGACAATGTGTTCGTGTTCCTGAAACATGATGGAACCACACAGAAAGCGGCATGGGAGATGTACAAGACATGGTGTGATGACGCTAAAGTGAGCTATCCGCTTGCTTTGAGACTGTTCAAAGAGGAACTCAGGACTTACTTCTGGGATTACTCAGAGCGGTATGTCATCGATGGCGAACGTGTCCGAAGCTATTATCATGGCTTCCGTAAAGACAAGTTCGACAACGATATACTCGATGAAGAGGGAATTGTTGAAGAGCCGCCAGAAGACAAGTTTGTAGTTCCGCTATGGCTTCGACTCAAGGAACAACCGAGTACATTTGATTCTATGTGCCAGGATTGTCCTGCTCAGTACGCCAACAAATATGAGACTCCGAAAGTGTCTTGGGACAAGGTGAAGACAACCCTCGAAGACATCGACACGTCAAAGCTTCACTACGTCCAGGTTCCAGAAAACCATATCGTGATCGATTTTGACATACCGGACGAGGACGGTAACAAGTGTCTGGAAAAGAACATCGAGGCGGCATCCAAGTGGCCTCAGACCTATGCTGAGACATCGAAATCGGGCGGCGGACTCCATCTGCATTATTTATATACGGGCGATGTGTCAAAACTAAACCGAATCTATGAAGACCATGTCGAAATCAAGGTTTATACGGGCAATCAAGCCTTGAGGCGTAAGTTGACGGTGTGCAACGAACTCGAAATCGCGACTATCTCCTCTGGCTTGCCGTTACGAGAGGAGAAAGTGACCAAACCCATGATCGATCTGGACAATGTTCAGTCTGAGAAAGGGATACGGACGACGATTAAAAAAGCCCTTGCAAAAGGGATCCATGGCGATACCACATCGAACATTAACGCTATTAAATGGGTTTTGGATAATATCTATAACAGCGGAAAACCATACGATGTGACTGATCTCTATGGTGCTGTACTCGCGTTCGCAGCCAGCAGTACGAATCAGGCTGAAACCAATATCAAAACCGTTTCGAAGATGCACTTCAAGTCTGAAGAAGTATCTGAGAACCATGATCTCGCAGAAGCGCCTATCGTCTTTTACGACGTTGAGGTGTTTCCAAACCTATTTCTCGTGAACTGGAAGGTAATCGAGCCTGAAACAGAAAGCTTTGAAGACATCATCAAGGCCATTCATGAGGCAAGAACCAAGCCGGTTACGAGAATGATCAATCCGTCTCCGAAAGACATTGAGAAGCTTCTCCAATACAGACTTATCGGGTTCAATGTCCGCCGATACGATAACCATATGTTATACGCGTGTCTTGTCGGATACACCAATGAGCAGATTTATAAGCTGTCGAAGAATATTATCGACCATCAGAAGGGTTTCTTCGGCGCGGCTTATAACATCTCATACACTGACATCTACGATTTCGCTTCAGCTGGTAACAAGAAGAGCCTCAAGAAGCTGGAAATCGAGATGGGTGTACATCACCAGGAACTCGGGTTACCATGGGATCAGCCTGTTCCGGAAGAGTTGTGGCCTCGTGTCGCGGAGTACTGTGATAACGACGTAATCTCAACCGAAGCGGCATTCTGGTATCTCGAAGCAGACTGGGTTGCAAGACAGATTCTGGCCGACATCGCTGATCTGACAGTTAATGACACGACAAACCAGCTGACAACCAAGATCATCTTCGGTAACGAGAAGAAGCCTCAGAGTCAATTCTGTTACCGCAACCTCGCAGAGCCGGTAAAAGAGTTGCCTGCACCCGTGAGCGCATTTCTCCATGATGCCTGCCCAGAGATGATGGCGTGGTGGGCTGACAATTCCGAGTCCCTGCTCCCATACTTCCCGGGCTACAAGTATGAATGGGGTAAATCAACCTATCTCGGCGAAGAGGTAGGTGAAGGCGGACGAGTATATGCTGAACCGGGAATCCATTTCTGGGACGCATTGCTCGATGTTGCTTCAATGCATCCTCATTCGACCATCGCGGAGTGCCTCTTCGGTCCGGAATTCACACGCCGATTCAAGGAAATCGTGGACGGACGAGTCTCAATCAAGCACGAAGCATGGTCAGAAATCAACAATATTCTGGGCGGTAAGCTGACTAAGTACATCAAGTGGGTCGAGGATGGCAAGATCACCTCAAAACAGCTCGCTGATGCACTTAAGACAGCTATCAACTCGGTTTATGGTCTGACCGCTGCTAAGTTCGACAATCCGTTCAAAGACCCGCGTAACATCGACAACATCGTTGCTAAGCGTGGTGCACTATTCATGATGAACCTCGAGCAGGAGGTAAAGAGCCGCGGATATACGGTTGCACACATCAAGACTGACTCTATCAAGATCCCGAACGCCGACATGAAGATTATCAACTTCGTCATGGAGTACGGCAAGCGATACGGTTACACCTTTGAACACGAGGCGACGTACGAACGCATGTGTCTCGTTAACGACGCCGTCTACATCGCAAGGTATGCAAAGGCTGAAGATTGTGAACGGCTGTACGGTTATGTCCCTGGCGACAACAAGAAAAAGGGTGGTCAATGGACAGCAACCGGCACGCAGTTCGCAGTCCCCTACGTCTTCAAGTCTTTGTTTACCCATGAAGACATCAAGTTCGAAGACATGTGCGAGACCATGAGCGTGACATCATCGCTGTATTTGAGAGATCCAGACGACCCCGATAATCCGGAATTTATCGGACGAGTCGGTCAGTTCTGTCCCATCAAACCCGGATGCGGCGGTAAAGAGCTGCTGCGTGAGGGTAAGGACAAAGAAGGCAATGTCAAGTTCTCTGCCGCAACCGGCACCAAGGGCTACTTATGGCTCGAATCGGAGCAGGTACGGACGCTCGGTAAAGAGGGCGATGTCGACAGAAGCTACTACGACGCCATGGCGAATAAAGCAATCGAGACTATCAGCCAGTATGGTGATTTCGATGCTTTCGTTGACGTCGAAACAGTTCCTCAGTATGTGCATTATGTGCTGGAGCCAACACCTCTTGATGCTGAGGCCGAAGAGCCTGCTCAGAATTTCAAGTTCTGCCCGATATATCGGGAAAATACGCTTAATCCAACAACAGATTATGACCATTGCTGGAATTGCCCGTATTCGCACGTCGATCTCTGCGAACCATGGACACAACCCGACATCTGTGAGAAAGGTTACGACATCCATGACTTGATTCCGTTCTGACACGCAGACTTTGCATTTTCTATTATGGCAAAGGGTTTGCCAAATTAAATTCTGAAAGGAGAATGTCTTATGAAGAAGGACGAAATCAAGAAGTGGTTCAAGGAACACGAAAGCGAGGTTAAACTCGCATGCAAGATCACAGCAGGTATTGTGATCGCTGTTGTGGTTGGTAAGAAACTCAAGAAATCGTTCGCTACTATGGAGTACACTCCGAAAGTCGAGACGATTCCTAAGGAGGCACCGAAGTTTGTTCGGAACCTGCCGAAGGAAATCGTCGATCTCGGCTTTGAGACGTACGACCTTGGCGAGAGATGGATGGAATTTGCCAACTACGGCACGGATCTGCCTGAACTCAAGATCGATGACATGCATAAGGTAATCGACGCGATCAAAGATGTTCCAGGATTCAATCCTGAGGAAACCGGCATTCAAGCGATGTTCAACATCTATGGATTGGACAAGTAAACCCAAGTCGAACTGGAGAGGGCACTTATGACAAGTGCTCTCTTCTTTTCATAATCAATTTTCTTTTCTGAAAGGAGTATTCTATTATGCCGAACGCAAACATTATCAACATCGATGACACCCGTTTCATTTATGAAACAAACTTCAAGGGTGATCCCGCCAAGGACAAGTTCGGGGACGCTCGCCGCAAGTGCAACATCATCATCCCTGATCCTGAGCAGGCTAAGAATATGCTCGAACAGGGATACCGCGTGAAGTCGACAAAGCCGGGTCCGGACGACGATCCGGAAGATTTCATCCCAACGAACTTTGTACAGGCGGTGCTGAAGTACCGCGACCGCTATGGTAAGGAGCTCAAGTACCCGCCGAAAGTCTATCTCGTTAACGCGGAAAACGAGCCGGTACCGCTCGATGAGGAGTCCGTTGGTGTTCTCGACAGCATCAGAGCGAGCAACGTCAATGTCATTCTCAATGGTTGGGAAACTGATGACGGCGGCAAATCGCTGTATATCCGCACCATGTACGTTGAGCAGGACTTCGATGACGACCCCTATGCGGCCAGGTACGCACGCAGAAGGGATGAGTGATCATGGCAGGTACGGGCTTTAACTACATCCGGGAGATTATGCAAATGAATCTCCCGGACGAATCTACACCCAAACCTCTCAGAGAATATGAGAGTGAGGAGAAAGCGAAGAAGTTTCATTATATCGGACTTACGCCGTATATGCCGTACGACCATAATTGCACAGTGAAGCTTATGCCTGCTGGTATGGCAGGTGTCATCATGTGCAATAAAGACGAGCTCACAGTGTATAATGCATCCGTAAACGATGTCATCCAACATTGCGGTCGTCTTTATACGTACACGCAACGAGGACATTGGGCGCCGTTCGTTCCGGGTCCCTGTACTGACTACGATGGTCCAAATCCGTACGAGAAGACCGTTTACATCAGTACATCCACAGAGTATGACAGTCATCTCGCTGACGCCATCAGAGAGAATATCAAGAAGACTCTCGATGAGGCGGGTGTCCTCGGTCCGTGCAAAATTGAGCGTGTTTCCGATACTGAGATCGTTGCCAAGTACGGCATAAAGTATATCGGAGAGACAGAAACGGACGTGAAGAGAGCGCCGAATAAGCGTGCTGTATGGCTTGAGTCTCGGTTTCGCCCTTACAACCGTGTCCGACATGCAGCCAACATCGGTGAAGCGGTTAAGTGGGACGGTCAGTTATACGTATGGAACGGCAACCAATGGGTTGAGATGCCGAAACCTGAAAAAGTGGCTATGGAGTGGCCTAAAACAAATAAGGAGGAAAAGAATATGGCAGTTGATATCAGATATCTCGGAGAGTCTGAACTGAGAATTTACGAGGGTTCTACGAACAGTACGGTCAAAATCAATGGAAAGCACGGGATCGCTAAATACGGCGATATCGTCATGTCCGATGGTGAACTCTATGCATTTGTGAAGGCGAGCGATGACAGCCGCATTGCATGGCGCCACATCTCGTCTATTACACTTGGCGATGGCGGTCCTGTCTTCTGCTACAATAAGGTGAAGCCGAATTGGCTCGCCATCAAGAACGTGGTCTTCAACGACCCCGCGACCATCGTTATGTGGCAGGACGGCACGAAAACAATCGTCAAGTGCGGCGAGGACGAGGAGTTCGATTGGGAAAAGGGTCTTGCCATGGCCGTCGCAAAGAAAGCGTTCGGCAACCAGGGCAACTATTTCAATCAGATCAAGAAATGGAAGCCGGATGAGGATGAGGCAGGAGAATCGACTTGTGACATCACACGGTCTATCAGAGAGGCTATCAACGGCGTGTTCGGTGATCCTAAGCGCGCAAAAGCAGCGAAGAAGCTCACTGCCATTCAGGAACTTATCGTTGATATGACGTTCAAAGGCGCGACAAAGAGCGAGCTCGTGAGGGCTATTCGGTTCTCCAAGGATCTTATTGATGCTTCCAAGGGCGCGGATATTGACATTGCCAAGTCCGTTGCTGAGCTCGGCATCGCTGAACTCGAGGCTAAGTACCAGCCTAAAAAGTAATCCAAATGGGGGAGTCGGCTAAGGTTGGCTCCCCATATTCTAACTTAACTCAAACTCGAAAGGAGAATGACTCATGGAAAAATTCAAACTCGGGCAATTAGTAGCGACTCGTGGCGTGAGTGATCGGATGCAGCACGACCTTGCATTCGCAGCATTTGTGTCGAAGGCCATCAGACGCTACAAGGAATGCGACTGGGGGGATTCGCCTAAGGAGGATAAGGCGAGTAATGACGCCGCAGTCGAATCGGGTGAAGACCGCATCTTCGCTGCTTACGAGCAGGTCGGTGTGAAAGCCCCAATGAAAATTTGGATTATTACAGAATGGGACCGGTCAGCTACGACCATCCTGTTTCCTGAAGAATATTAAGGAGGCGTGAGACATGAATGAAGATATGAAGAGCTTCCTTTCAGAGATGCTCGATGGAATGCCTGCTGAGCTTAAAGAGGTGCTCCGAAAAGCCGTGTACGAACGGTCAGATGCCATGGTGTCTGATCCGGAGATTCGCAAGCAGAAGCGCGCTGAAATTGAAGCGATGGGCGATCCGGATATGCTTAAAGGATTCGATTCTGCTTGCCACATGTATGACCTCAACGTGCAAGCAGTGCAGCTCCTCGGTAATATCAAACACATGCTTGAGGAATTCGATCCGGAAAACCTATCATCGGCCGATCTCAAATCGAATATCAGTCTCATTAAGCGTCTGCAATTCACTCTTGTTCTCGGTCTTGAGAATATGGACACCCTGATGTCCGAAACAATGGAGGATAACGATGAGAATCGAGATGGGGACACATCAGGTCGAAGCACTTGATCGAATCCGAAACGGCTGCATTGTCCATGGTGGCACTGGCAGCGGCAAATCAAGAACCAGTCTGGCGTACTATTACACCCAATTCGGCGGCAAAATCAAGGTAATAGACGATGAGTGGGTCGAGCTTGATGGTAAGATGAAGCATCCACGAGATCTCTATGTCATCACAACGGCCCAGAAGAGGGATAAGCTTGAATGGGAAGCCGAAATGACACCGTTTATGCTCACACCGAATCCGGAAGTGGCTGTATATGACCATAAGGTTGTGATAGACAGCTGGAACAACATCAAGAAATACAAAGAAGTCAAAGGTGCTTTCTTTATATTCGATGAGCAGAGAGTTGTCGGATCCGGCGCATGGGTTAAGGCGTTCCTCAAGATCGCTAAGTTCAACCAATGGATTCTACTCTCCGCAACCCCTGGTGATACCTGGAGTGACTACATTCCAGTATTCATAGCGAACGGATTCTACCAAACACGGAGGGAATTCAAGGAGCAACATATCATATATAAGCCGTTTACCAAATTCCCGCAAATTGACAGATACATCAATACGGGACGGCTGATTCGGCTCCGAAACAAAATCCTTGTCGACATGGATTTTGAGAGGGACACTACTCAACACCATGAATTCTTGTTCACGGACTATGATAAGCAGGCTTACCGAGATATCCTAAAGTTACGCTGGAATCCATTCGCGGACAAGCCCATCGAGACTCCGGGAGAATTCTGTCAGTGCCTCAGACGCACTGTATCGAGCACAGAATCTCGTCAATTGGCGATGCTTGAATTATTTGAGCAGCATCCAAGACTTATAGTGTTCTATAATTTCGATTACGAACGCGAAATCTTATTGAACCTAGGTTACGGAGCTGACGTGGAGATCGCGGAATGGTCTGGACATAAGCATCAGCCGATTCCGGAGTCTGACCGATGGGTGTATCTCGTACAATACAATGCCGGTGCGGAAGGTTGGAACTGTATTAAGACTGACACCATCGTATTCTATAGCGAGAACTACTCCTATAAGATGATGGAGCAGGCAGCCGGACGCATCGACCGTATGAACACCAAGTACAGAGACTTGTACTACTACCATTTAACATCTCGGAGTTCGATTGAGCTCGCTGTCAGAAGGGCTTTGAATGAGAAGAAACAGTTCAACGAGCAGAGGTTCGTTGGCAAGTATGGATTCGAAAGGAGAGTCGCGGTATGATCGATACCAGTTACGAAGGAATTGAACAGTTCCGAAAGGATTTACCAATTCTTCGAGCATTTGCCGGATGGTCGAGTGACGCCCTTGCTGATATGCTTGGGGTGTCCAGAGCCACAATGATACACATTGAGCGAGGAGATGCGATCAATACGGTCTATTACCTCGCCATCAAGAAGCTTCTCGACGAGGCCGCGGATAAAGATCGAACTCTTAAGGACGTCCTCGATCTCCTTGACGTCATGCAGTACCATGATATGTTCATCACAAGCGCGACAGAAATCATTAAAACTCGCTGCCGCGGCCGCACTAAGGCTCGTGGAAAGGAAGAACTCGGCGAATGGTTCCGCTGTGTATGGACGAACTAAATCGTGATACGCGAAATTTGCACGTTATATAGTGAAAGGAGGTGCCCTCACGTAGGGCTCCTTAATTATAGAGATCGAGGCTCTTAACGGGGCCTCTTTCTCTTTCTAACTTTATTCTAACTTAGGAGGAAAATGTTATGAAACTCAATGTGCATCCCGAAATCGAAGCGGTGCTTCAAAACGGATTTACTGATTCTCGGACAGGTATTACCTATCCAAAAGAGATCGTAAAAATGTTTATCGACGAGGCGATCGAACGACACAACGAAAGAAAGTATCTGGGTCCGTTTACCAAGCATAAGGAGCTTGTTCACGATCTTGGTATGTGCCGAGTAACTTATCTCGCGTGCTCTAACACGCCGGGATGGGTTGTCGATGACAATAACGAACGTCCTGATGCAGGTCCGGTTAACGTTACTGATTTCGTTCAATCCAACCATTTATTGGGTTCTAGCTCCGCCGGACTTCAGATTCAGATTCGAACATTCACCAGAAAAGAAGATGGTTGTCATGTGATGGCCATAACTCGCAAAGATCCGATTAAGATTTATCATCAGCAAGGACTGAAAAGGGGGTAATGATTATGAAAATGGGAACCGTATCGAACAGCATCTTCCATGCTCTGGGCAAGAACAGAGGGCAGGTCAAGATCTCGATGGATGATGCAAAGTGGCATGAGGCGGCAATGGACGCGCTTGGTCATATGAGCAAACCTGAGGATTGGGGCGTAATCCGTGACCGCTACTTCGAGAAGTGCAACAACATGTCCGCGCTTATCGGCTTCGCAGTCGGTGTGAGCATGGTGTGTGTCGTTGCTAAGGTGAGAAAGGACATCAAGGAGCGGGACGAGCACGCGAAATAAACCCTTTCTGTAATGAAAGGAGGGTCTATCATGGCTAGAAATATCGACGATATTGAAGCTGATCTTAAACAAGCGCAAGAGGATTACTCATATCTCGAAGCGGAGGATTTGAAGGAGTTCGAAAAGCTTAGATATGAGCGCCTTATGCGCATTGCGAAATTGACCAGCGAACGAAATAGGCACTGGATCGATTACGAACGAGCCAGATTAGATCGAATAAAGGTTGAGCACTCGTAACGGGTGCTCTTCTCTTTTACTCAAACTTAATCAAACTTAGGAGGAAATTATTATGAGCAAACTTAAAAAGGTAATCAAGGTTGCGACGAAGGGCGTTGGAACGCTCATCAGTGAGATTCTGGCACGGACGTTTAGTTATTCGTTCGAGCACACCTCATACATTATCTATTGGTATCAGAATCCCAATGGTACCAGAGCCGAAGCAGACAAGTTCTGCATCGACAACAAAAAATACATCGTCGAGAATATTGACGGATTGGTTGACGGTGTGCTTGATAAGGTTTCCGAAAAGCTCGGTATTGGTAACCATCCTGAAAAGAAGCAGCACCATTACTGCGGCGAGTGCAAGTATTTCGCACTATGCAATGATGAGGCTATTAAGCGTGACAATGCGAAACTCGACCCGTATTCGGATGCTTGCAGTGAGTTTGAGGAGGTGTGACCATGGCTGAACTGAAAGATCGTATCGAAGCTGTCGTGAGAGCGGGACTCTACGAACCAACTGCTTACCATATCGGGAGATTGCTTATCCTCTACAAGCGCTGTGAATTCTTGTGGAAGCATCCTGAAGCTACGAGAAAAGAAGTTCAGGCTCGTGTTCACAGCCTCTGGGAAATCTATGACGCAAAGATCGAGTGGCGTAAAGAAATTCGTATCTTCGGATGTAGAGAGTTCGGTGGACGCCTTGCTCGTCTCAAGACCAGTATCGAGTTTGCCAATCATACTCATGATTGTCCGGAATACAAGTTCATTGAAGATATTCTCGATAAAAAGGATTGGATGGGTAACTGGAAAGTTTCAGTAAACGAACTCATCCATATTCTCGAACTCGAAGATAAGTATATGAAATGGGGGCGTGATCAAGGATGAGTAATCATAGAAGCCTCATCGGCTGGATCTTAGCCATCGTGCTACTGATTCCGCTTATGCCGTTGTACATCATCGGGTTTATATGTGCCATGCTTGCAACACCTCTCGTTGTAATCGTCGGAAATCTGTTGGTCTTATTCAATGCCAGCAGGTCGACATTCAGCACGGCGTTAAACACCATCAAAAATGTGTGTTTCGCACCGATGAGACTGTTTATGTTCGCGGGAAATGGTCTGGCACATGCATTCCCGGATGCTGGAAAGGAGAAACACGACCATGACACTTGAAGAAGCCAAACGGTTCGCCGAATATGAGATTCAGAATCTCTACGATGACATGGTTCCGAATACGATTAACAGTCATCCT
Organism: Clostridiales bacterium; assembly: GCA_017649745.1. Next base: position 58,508 of record JAGCGE010000152.1, read on the forward strand.
GTCATGAGAAACTTGGACGTAGAGCCAAAAGACGGTTCAATCGTTGTTCGTATGAATCTGATGTTTAAACCTACTGGTCTGGTGCATTACGGTAAAATACCTGACGATAGCGATTACTCGTTCAGTTATGCCGAGATGATTCCTCTCGACTATCTCAACACTAGTGATGGAAAGATTCGTTACAAGACACAGTGGCGAGAGTACGTCAAGCGTTTGGTTATCGACATCACCAGGGCCATCATTGATATGGACAAACGGTATCCGCCTGATATTCAACCATTATCGAGTCCATTATATGAGAACGTTATCGCCGTCGAGACACTTAAGACCATCATGAGCGGCATCGAAAACGGAACTTTCAAAGAAGAGGAGGATGAAGATGTTATTCGAAGCAGCGATGACTCAGATGAGAGAGGGGAAGAAGGTAACGAGGCCTAAATGGGGTGGAACCGCACTGAGGATGGTTATCAGAGAAGATGACCGTAAGCCGTGCTTTGTGAAGGATATACCGATTCGCTCAAAGGATGGCGAAATCCGCGTACGGACGTACTTCTTAGCACATATCAACCCTTCTGACATCCTCGCCACCGACTGGGAGGTTTGTGATGGATGACTACAAAATCGGTAAGGGGGAGAGGCTCTGGGAACAGGTCTGTGGAAAGGACGGAGCGGTAAAATACCTGATTACGTCCGATTACAGACGAGAGGCTTACTACCTTTACCATGTAAACAAAGACGGAACTACGCAGAAGATCGGGAAGGGTAAGAATCCACCTGACCTGCGTAAGAAGTATTTGAGAAGTTAACGGGCAATTCTAAATTTCGAAAGGAGAAAATTATTATGGGACAGAGACTGGTTTTCAAGTGTGTGAAAGATGGCAAGCGATTCGCTAGCATCTATTATCACTGGAGCGGATACACTCAGTCGATCTATTATGAGGCGGCTGAGCTTGTTGCATATCTGAGAAGCCATGGATATACAGGAAAGGAAAGTATCGAGACTCTTCAGAAGATGCTGCTGGACTACCTTGAATCTCGTGGCGGCGGTGCAGGCTGGGGTAAGGACGATAACGGACGCTACTACGAGATCGAGGAATGGCAGAAGCGTGGTGTGGATCCGAAGAAGGAGATCAGCAGGAACGATGGTCTGATCGACATCACTGAACAGGGTATGCGCAATGCTGAATACTGGGCAGAAGCGCTCGAGGAGTTCAACTTCGATGACGAGACATTCACCAATAACGAGTTCTACCATGAAGGCAGAGGCGAATTCGAGATCTCTGACGAGGAGTACAAGCGGCTTCCGAAATGGAACGATTGCGATGGCTATGTCGGAACTATCAAGTGGGATGACGCTGTTGACGCGCACAAGTGGTTCGAGAAACTTCCGCGTGTTGATGGTGTTATCCTCGGTGTCGACGAGGAAGGTCTGCTCGTAACCGGGCTTGAGTGAGGAGGCGTGAATAATGAAGATGTATTATCGAGATATCGTAAAGCATCTGCTCACAGCCCTGTATGATCTTCCTGAATGTGGCTGTGGAGGAATCGCTCATATTGTTACGGATGATCTCAACACCTGTGACGAAGACCTTACTTTTGTACTTAAACAGTGCGAAACCGAACCCTACCGCATCGAAGTGCCTCTTGTGAGATGTCTCATGGAGTATCTCAGGAGATTCGATAGAAACGAACGATCAGATCTCATTCATGAATGGTGGACCGATTCTGCTAAAGGAAAAATGTTTACGGTGTGAGAGTATTACAAGGAGGTATAAACATGACTTATGAAGAGAAGCTCGAAGCTGTTCTGATGTTCCATGACAAATATAAATCCCTTATCGACGAAGCTCCTGAGGGTTCTGATCTGTGGGCTTTTGGAGAGTTGGATAAGGCGTACGACAATGTTGTGAAGCTTGGTGTGTGGATTCGCAATGCAGAATGGGAAGACGCTAAGCAGAGACTTACCAACGCCATGCTGCATATCGCCGAGAGATGGTCAAACGAGACTGATATCGAACTGACGTGCTTTGACGGTGATGAGCTTGATAGTGTGCCTCGGGATATCGAACTCTTTGCTGCTGATCCGTCTGATGGAGAGCACTGGACGGTTGCGGGCAAACCGGAAGAAGAGAATAAGTCGGGCTTATGCGTTGACTGTGTTCATTGCAAAGTGCCTAAGAACATGGTACTCAATCACGGATGGGCAGGGTACTGTAATACTCGAAACAAATGGGTATCGAGGGTATCCGGATGTACTGATAAGTTTGAAAATAAGGAGGAGTCCTGATGGTATATATCATTCAGTGTATGGCCGGTGGAGTGTTTTCCAAGAAAGAGGAGCTCGAAGCGTACAGACAGGAATTCGCGAAGCAGATTAGACAAGGCGTTCTGTTGCTTCCCGTCACTTTCAAACTGGTCGAGGTCGTAAAGACGGACTCCATCATCGACGTTGAGATCGTCAAAGACCAGACAAAGGCTGCTGAACAAGTCTATGTCGATGACTATGATGAGGAAGACCTTGGTGGCATATGTGACAACTGCCAACACTGGCTTGAATTTACTCCGCTTGGTCAAACCTGCGGAAAAGATCTTCGTGGCAATGACTGCGGATGGTGTGAGGCGAAAAGCAGAACCACGTCGCCTATCGCAGGCTGCAAAGAGTATTTCAAGAATAAGGAGGAGTCCTGATGGAAGAAAAGAATTATCTCGTAATCGAGATTTATCCGATGGGGGGACAGACCATAATTGCACAGGTTTCAGCTCTCGATGCCGCGTTGCTGTTATTGGGAGAGTTGGTATCACGTTACGATAACCCACGAAACCTGTTCGCCATTCGAACGATCAATGTCACTGGTTCTGAGTCTGTAGCAAGATATCAGAATGCAAAATTTGAGGAGGTAGAATCATGACTGATTACACACAGGTAAACCCGGAACAGGCGGCTATGGAGGCACGTCTGAACGAACTGGAATCTGAAAACAGAAAGCTCAAGGCAGGTCGTATCTTCGGAGTCGTCCTCGCCATCGGCTCTGTCGCAGCGGCTATCTACTGCGGCAAGAAGCTCAAGGACGTCATGGGCGTCGTTAACTCGGCAGTTACGGACGTGTCCAACCTGACCTACATCGACGTCCAGCAGGCTGTCGTGGACAAAGCGGTTGAACGGGCTGCTGCGAACGCTGCGGGCAAGGCTGTCAAGGCGACTGAGGGTCTCATGCGCGACACTGTATCCGCTGCGGTGACCAACGCTGTTGCGAACTCCAAGGGGCAGCTCAAGTCGGCAGTTACAGAGAAGATTGCCATCGAGGTTGCCAAGATCGACAAGTCAGAGCTGGTTGCAGACATCGAAGAACAGGCCAAGCAGCTCATCGTCGATAAATTCGAGGGTAAGCTGGATGGTATCGCTGCGGACTTCTCCCGCAATCTGGAGAACGTCGGTAAGATCTATCAGAGCATTGCAGAATCCATGTCGACCAAACCTGCTGCTGAGAGCACGCCGACACTGATTAAGCTGTGAGGTGTCTGGTATGGACGACGATACCCTTAAAGTAGCAGGAATCGTAGCCGTGATCCTCGTTGTACTTAGTGTTCTTGGATATGTGCTGTTCTCACCAAAGGCATATACCATGGAAGTCAAAGTCATAACGTGGGATTACGGCGTCCATATCGAAGAATTCAAGGTTGTACATCACACAAACGAGCGAAGTAAACCAGACGACGCATATAACGTCAATCGTTTCGTCCGTACAAAAACCAAGACTGTTACGGATGAGGATGGAAACACCCACATCAAGACAGAAACATACGTCGAATACGACTATGACGTCAATCGATGGGTTGAGACGCGATGTGTGGCGACATCTGGTAGAGACCATGAGCCGTATTTCGGTGAGTACACCTTGAAAGAATCAGATAGGGCAGACGGAATCGGTAACGAACGTGTGAGTCATCGATCCAAGGAATACACTGTATCAGGAACGCTTGTCAATAGTGATGATATGACACTCCATCATGTATCCATTCCGGAAAGCATATGGGAAGTGTTGACCACTAACGATGAGCTCAATTACCTGAAATCAAGAGTCGGAGACCCATACGAAATAAGCATAGCACAGTAAAGGAGTGATAACATACGAAACAGAAACTCAAGGACAAATGCGTCAAAATCGCGGAGCATTACGGACTCCACACACAGGAATGGCAGACTGCTCAGGAGTTATTTGAGCTCGGGCAAGTCGTGACCAGACGAGCAGGACAGCGCGGACGAGACTGGAAAGAGAAGCTGTTAGACGAACTTGTTGACGTGTATATCATGATTCAGCAGATGCTTCATCTCCATGGCATTTCGAAAGAGGAATTCGATGCCAAAGTGGAAGAGAAGCTCGAAAGACAGCTCAAGCGGATTAAGGAGGGAGACCATGCTTAAATGCGGAGACTGCCTCAATTACAGCAAATGTTATGTTCCCAGTGCGGAATACAAAACATTATTCATGATCGAGCCGGCGTGTGACCGGTTCCAACCGAAAGGAGTAAATTACAATGGCAACAGCGAACAAGAAACCTGCAACCAAGACAACCGCAACGAAGAAGACGGATGTAAAGAAACCCGCGACTAAGGAGAAGACACAAACTGTCATTCTAACCATTCAGGCAACCTATGTGCTGAAGGATGGTAAGATGATCAACCCTGACTTCGCTAAGGCTCCGGACAAGTTCCCGCTGGACAGCATCGATCTGAATGTCTGTCCGGGCGCTGACAAAGTTGACGTGAAGCGGATTCAGGTCTTCGAGACGGATGAGAAAAAGGGCGGCAAGTAAGCTGCTGTAATCGGGTTGGGAGAGCGTTTGGAAACAGACGCTCTTCTTTTTTCGAAAGGAGAACCTAAATGAAGAAGAAATTCTACGCCTATGGTGTGCTGTACACTGCTGGAGACACCGTTGGGCTTACAGATAAGACACTGTCGGACGAGATGTTGAAGAAAATCGTAGTCAACAGTCCGCTCAAGGTACCGGTGGTGAATGATTTAGCGGGATTGAATAATCCAGACCCTGTTATCGGAAACTGTATCCTCATGTATCAGCCGGATATGGACGATGGCACATCTCGTCTTGCGTGCAGAGTGGAATTCAACGAGAAGCATCGTAAAGAATACGAGGAACTGCTTAACGGTAGCGTTGATCGTGAGAAGCTGCGATTCGGATTCATGCTGAGCAAGGTTAAACATAACGGTCTGTCGGAAATTGTAGATGGTATCATCTCTGCTGTCTCATTCAATGAGAACGGTCTTGGAGGCAAAGTGATCTGCTATGGATGGGGCTGGGAAGAAGAGGCTAACCCATTCAAGGCTATTAAGAATGGATTGGAGGAAAAATAATGGGACGTTTTCCGGTTGAGGGTCTGACTGAGTTTACAGAAGACGATCTGGAAGCTATGATCAATACCCCTAACGCTATTAGAGAGAAAGTGGGATTGGAACCGGTCGACGACATCACACCGGTCGAAATGAAACCGGGAGTACAGATGATCCCTGCTTTCGACGCTAACTACTTCGAACCTGGTATCATGGTCACAACTTACCTTGTTAACGAGGAAGGTGAACTTCGTAGAGGGCGTAATGCATTGATCTGCGGCTATGAAGACGGGTTACAGACAATGAAATTAAACGAACCATGGGCTCCAGATGGGTGTCGTCCGTACACAATCTCTATCGATGATTATATTTCTGGTAGAGTGGTGATCAAGAGGATGGTTGAGGAGGAAGACCATGACTAAAGAAGAAATCAAGAAGAAGCGCATCGAGATCTTCGGTAAGGATTACGAGGAAAAGGTTGATCTGAGATTCCATGATGTTGCCGATGATCAGAATCTTGCTGATATTCAGGCTTACGCTCGTAAAGGGTATATGCTCATTACGGTTGAGGACGTCATTAACTACATCAAAGACCGCAAGCGTAAGGTGTTCAACGAATTCATGCGATGCTTATCGATTACTCAGGATTCGCATAAGCACGGTCGGTTATGGACACCTGATAATCCGCTTGCCATGCTTATGAAGCGCGACGACATCTCTGTATATGAGCGAGCTGCTATGTACGGTGTTCTGGTGTCTGCACTGATGCTGGATTATGAGGAGGATGAGAAATGAACGTCACACGAGAGTATATTCTGAGTAAACTTCGGAAATCAAAGCATTTTTCTCACTGTGCGGAAAATGCAGAAAAAGCAGGGTTCTCAGCATCTGAGATTATTGATTTCCTGGTAGACGAACTTGACCACGAGCATGAACGAGCTCAACACTACCACGATCTCGCAAATGAGTGGGAATCGAACTACAGACAAATGTGTATGACCTGTGATGAAATCGAGGAACAGCATCGTGAGGAGCGCCTAACCGCGATGCGTAAAGTCAAGGATATTCGGTGAAACAAGGAGGAAAAGAAATGAACATTTTAGAGGCGTTACACGCGGTAAAGGACGCTGATATGATGGCGTATCGCAAGGAATGGATGCGGGATCCGGCGCTCGAAGACACTTGTATTGTATGGAACGAACGGTACGGTTACCATTACTGGCATAAGAACGCGCCTATACCGGATAAGTACGCAGATGATGACCCGAGAGTGGGTGCTGAAGTCGGCGTGTTATCGGTTGAGAACGTCATGGCTGAAGATTGGGAGGTGGAAGGAGTATGGCGTACTGTAAAATCGGGATATGGTGGGTCCCTGGAGAGCTTAGACTGGTCTTGCTGCTGATTGTTTTAATCATCGTAGCGGGCAGTCTGTATTTCGTTGAGAAGAAGAAAAGCACCATCGCTTACACTTACACCAAGAAGTACGAGGAAGAGGCTCGGAAGACTAATCCGTGTTTCCATTGTCCTCGTTCGAGGAAGTACGTATGTGATGGATGCTACATCAAGCTGAGAAAGGAGTATGAGAATGGACGACATGATAGTGATTCCTCCGAGAGGCGTATCTAGGATGCGAGTTGCACATATGATGAGCCGTGTAAGAGCTGCCATTAAGGAGTTCGACCCGTCGTATCGCCTTAAGGCTCGTGGATGGATCTGTGCTAAGGAGTGGAGAGCGATCTGTCCGCCACCTCTGGATTTCATCTGGGGTCCGGGTTATACAAACATGGCCAATCGGCTTACTGAAGACAAGATACCGGTTCTTAAAGCCGCTGCTAAAGCCACTATTACCATCGATCATCCAATCGAGGACTCAAAACTGGTTAGAGAATCGTTTGACATTATGAGGTACGCTATGCATGATATCGATATTATCGGCGGTATGAGGAGACAGAAAGAAGCAGTGGACTTTATGAAAGGGGTGAGCTCATGACAAAGCATGAATGCGCTATTGTGATGGCATATACAGGAGTATGCATGCTCAAGGGCGACGATATGCAGATCTTCTACGACTACGTAGCGGAAATCATGGGTCGTCCTCTTTATACACACGAAATCGGAGAGCAGGCAGACGCCATTAAGGACGCGGCTAAAGAGGATTTCTTCAATCTGTGTGCTACGGCCGAATACAACTATCTCGTGAATGCTAAGCGTGAAATTCCTGGTATGACCATGGTTGATGCTTTCGATCCGGAGTACTTCAAGCATGGTCGGTTCTTTATTCTGGAAGAATGGGATGTAAAAATGCCTATAGGTAAAGATGGAGAATATACTCCTATCGGCATTAAGACTGCCCATTTAGTCAGTGTTAAGGACTTATCAGGCAACCATACATTCATAGAGGTCGCCATACTCGATGAATCTCCTGTAAAATCCCGGCTAATCAGGGCATCGATGGTTATCCACGGCTACTATAAGTTCATTCCGGCTACGGTCAGAAGGGAGGATGAGGAAAAATGTTCTTAATTCTTTGTGGAAAATCCTGTTCAGGTAAGGATTCGATTCTCAAGGAGATCGTGAAGATGGGGTATAAGCCGATTGTCTCAGTGACAAGCAGACCCATCAGAGAAGGGGAGACGAACGGGATCGAGTATGAGTTCGTGAGTCGTGAGCTGTTCGAGTCTTTTATCAAAGCGGACAGGTTGATCGAATATCGTACGTACAACACTCTGGTGAACGGAGTAGAGGACACATGGTATTACGGTCTGCTTAAAGACAATCTGGACGTGAGCGATGATCATGTGGTAATCCTCGATCTGAATGGGGCAAAATCGTTTATGGACTATTACGGACGCAGCAGGTGCTTCTGCGTATATGTCGATGCTCCGGACGAAATCAGGACTATCAGAGCCATGCAGAGAGGCTCGTTCGATGAAACAGAATGGAATCGTCGGATGGCTGCGGACACGGAGGACTTTGCACAGGGCCTGGTCGACTCTACGGTCAATTATAAGGTGCTGAATACAGGAGACCTTATGAAGACCGTTGTTGCCATCACAAGGGGATTCAACTGGAATTTTACTTAATCAAAAATAAAAGGAGAAAAAATTATGGAAAACAATAACAGACTTAATTATAAGATGCGGGCATTGAGACTCGCTGTCGGTCTTACACAGGAAGAGCTTGCGGCACTTATCGGTGTCAGCAATTGCACTGTTTCACTGTATGAGCGTGGTCTGATCGATACTGAGTACACTCAGGCTATTTCAGATGTTCTCCATGGCATCAAGGAGCGGCTTGCAGAGCGATATGGATACTGGTACGGTCCGTATATTGAGTTGCAGGCGGCGCTTAACGAAATCGCAGTGTGGACGGAACTTGAAGGATACGTTCCGACTGGAGTGATCAAAGCTGCTAAGGATCGCACTGTGGCATTTCAGAATGTGTGAGAGGTGTAACCATGGATAAACTGTATGTCGTCCTTACAACGATCTTCACACATATCCTGTTTCTTATAGTGAAAATCGGAATTATCGGGTCAGTGTATGTCGCGTGTCGTGACTCAGATCCGTCATGCCTTATCATTACTGCATTGTGTATTCTTGCCGAGCAGTGCGTGAAGGGTATCTGGTATTTCACAAAAATCGAATGGAAGGAGATGAGATACCGTGTCGTCAAAGCTAAAAGACATGACTAATATTCAGTACGCGAGATCACTTGACAGGGGTGAATTACCGCTTATCATTAAGGTTGTAAAGGCATACATCACAAAGGTTGTAGGTGCTGAAGCTCCTCTCTGGAAGAAGGAACAGGCCTATAATCAGTGGTGTGACGAGCCATATGATGAGTATGGATGGTACCGAGCGAGGCTTGAGAGAGCTGGAAAAGCGCTTGTATTCGACAGTTAAATCACTTAACTTATGTGATAGTTTTGTGAAAATTGTGTGAAAAATAGGTGAAATCGTGGACACTTTTGGTTTTTCAAAAAATGGCCAAAACCCACTTTTTTTGGGCTTTTTGCATTTTTTCGGAATGAAAATTTTTCGAAAAGTGTCAAATGGCCAAAAAAAGTGGGCAAATGGCCATTTTTATTTTCAAAAATGGCCACACGAAAACCGCGTAAATACGTGCTTTTTAGGGTGCTGTGGCCAAAAACCCACTTTTTTTCTTATAAAAGATATTTTTTTGAAAATTTAATATATATAAAGAATAAGAACAAAAACGGGTTTTTGTCCATTCGTTACGTAACGATTTTCATCTATGGCATTTTTCGTCTGTTAGCGGTTCCATGGTGAACTACTGATTAGAAGCAGTGAAAGGAGGTGAATAGTGATGGCAAGTCTGAGAAGAACTATCGGCAGAGCAATGTCTCGTGATGCTTCTCTGTGGAGACGTGTTGCGTTCAAGCATGGTGAAAACCGTGTCGAGCGCAGACATCGCGCAAAGAAGACTCGTGAGCAGGAGAAGAAGAATCGTAAGTGATTCTTCGATCCAAGGGATTGGGTGAGTATAGATGCACGTTCCCGGTTTGAGTGATGGTTGTCAGGACTTCATTTAAGATCGGGAACGTGCGCGAAAAAAACACCCGCTTTTATGAGGAGAGAGGCTTAAACATGCGCTGAATGACTGAAGTAAGCGTTGTTGATGGTAATATTACCGAGCTCTCTTTCACTTTTCGTTTTTCTCTTCGAAAGGGGAAATGCATCATGGGTAGTAGAGGACCGGAAGGTCGTTTCCAAGACAGATTGCATGATCGACTGTACGAATTGTTTCCCGGATGTAAGATCTTCAAGATGGATCAACACCAAGGTATTCCTGATTTGCTTGTCTTATGGCGAGACAAGTGGGCGTTACTTGAGTGTAAGGCATGGACCAAAGCTCACAAGCAACCGAATCAGGATTACTGGGTCGAAAAGTATGGTGAGATGTCGTTCAGTCGCTTCATCAATCCAGACAATTGTGAGGAGGTATTGCGTGAACTTCAACAAGCATTCGGAGCTTAAAGGCTCACATGCACTGTTCAGTCCGAGTCAGAGTTCATGGCTACGGTATGACGATGACAAGATTCGTGATCGTATTCGTAACCAGTATCGAACTACTCTTGGTACTGAACTTCATGAGTATGTGGCGCAGCAGATTGTGCTGAACCATAAGGTCACTAATCTTCGGTCTGTGGTATCTGGTATTGAGAATTATATCTATACCAAGTATCGCATCGCCGATGACGGAAAAACCTCAGCGTTCGGCATGACTCTGCTTCAGCACATCGGTACACTTCCGAAAGAGGTGTTTGAGACTGCGAGAATGTATATCAACGATGGTATCCAGTTTCGCATGACCGTCGAGCAGCCTCTTGTGTATTCTGAATTCATTTACGGAACTGCCGACACCATCGCTTTCCGAGATAATCTTCTCCGAATCTCGGATTACAAGAGCGGCGATCATGCGGCGTCCATGGATCAGGTACTGACTTATGCTGCTCTGTTCTTTCTCGAGTATGCTATCAAGCCTCGTGATGTGAAGACTGAGTTGCGTATTTATCAGAGCGGTGAAATCAACTACGCCGAACCTGAAACAGACGAAATCGAAGACACCATGGCTGCTATTATCAATGTGAACCGCATCTCTGAAAAAATCAAAGCTAAGGAGGGATAAGCCTTATGAATAAGGTCGCTAAGATGATCGCTGAGGGGCGATTTGATGAACTCGACAGAACGGACGACCTTAAGCATTATGGAATTAAGCGGCGTTCGGGCCGTTATCCATGGGGTTCAGGTGAGAACCCTTATCAGCACTCCGGCGACTTCTTGAGCCGTGTTGAACAGCTTCACAAGAAGGGCTTAACCGAGAAGCAGATTGTTGACGCCATCAACAAAGAGCTTCCTGAAGGTCAGGAGATCACTACGACTCAGCTCAGAGCATACAAGGCCATCGCCAAGAGTGAGCGCCGTTCTCTTGAGGTTGCGAGAGCGAAGTCTTTGCGAGCTGATGGTAAGAGCTTGAACGAGATTGCTCAGATCATGGGCTATACAAACGACTCGAGCGTTCGTTCGCTTCTCAACGAGTCGTCTGAGCGCAGAATGAATGCTGCTCAGGCTACTGCTGATCTTCTCAAGAAAGAGATTGCCGAAAAAGGAATGCTTGATGTCGGCGAAGGTGTCGAGCGTGAACTCGGTATCAGCCGTGAGAAGTTTGGTCAGGCTCTTGCGATCCTCGAAGCCGATGGTTATCCTGTTTACACTCGTGGCGTTGCGCAGGTCACGAATCCTGGTAGACAGACTATCACCATGGTGCTTTGTCCGAAAGACACTGAGTACAAGGAAGTCTATGACAGCAGTAAGATTCACACCGTCAAGGACTACATCAGCTATGATGGCGGCGACACATTCAAGAAAGCTTTCGAATATCCTGAATCCATGGACAGTAAGCGAATGCAAATTCGTTATGCTGAGGATGGTGGTATTAAGAAAGACGGAGTTGTTGAGATTCGTCCTGGCGTCGAAGACCTGTCGCTTGGTAATTCCGCTTATGCTCAGGTCCGAATTCTGGTCGACGGAACTCATTACATCAAGGGTATGGCTGTGTATGGCGATCCGAAAGACTTCCCTGATGGTGTAGATGTCATCTTCAACACCAACAAGAAAAAGAACGTCTCAAAAATGGATGTTCTTAAGAAAATCAAGGATGATCCGGACAATCCGTTTGGCGCTCTGGTTAAGGAGCGTGGCGGACAGCGTTATTATGACGATCCGAATGGTCGTTTCATCGGCGCTGATGGTCAGAAGCAGTCCCTTTCTCTTATCAACAAGACGAGAGAAGAGGGCGACTGGGGAGAATGGTCTAAAGAGCTTCCGTCTCAGTTCCTGTCTAAGCAGTCTCTTCAGCTTATCAAGAAGCAGCTCACGTTGTCCGAGCTCGATAAGAAAGCAGAGTTCGATGAGATTAAGAGTCTCACGAACCCGACTTTGAAGAAGGTCATGCTTGAAACATTCGCCAATGATTGCGATTCGGCAGCAGTACACCTCAAGGCTGCTTCGTTACCGAGACAGAAGTATCAGGTCATCCTGCCTCTTACCAGCATCAAGGACAACGAGGTATTTGCACCGCAGTTCCACGATGGCGAGACCGTCGCTCTTATTCGTTTCCCTCATGGCGGAACGTTCGAGATTCCGATTCTCAAGGTCAACAATAAGAACAAAGAGGGTCGGCGAGTGCTTACAAGTTCCGCAGCAGATGCTGTTGGCATCAGCAGTAATGTTGCAGAGCGGTTGTCTGGAGCTGACTTCGATGGCGACACAGTTCTCGTTGTGCCGTGCAACTCCGAACACAGCAATGTTAAGATCAATTCCACTCCGCCTTTGAGGGGGCTCGAATCCTTCGACTCTAAGTCATATAAGTATGATGAGATCAAGGTCGATTCCAAGGGCATCGAGCATTATTACCGCAATGGTCGGGAATTCAAACCGATGAAGAACCCGAAGACTGGTGGTGATTCCACTCAGATGCAGATGGGAATCGTCAGTAATCTCATTACAGATATGACGCTTAAGGGTGCGACTGAAGCAGAGCTTGCTAAAGCGGTTCGCCATTCTATGGTTGTCATTGATGCTGCGAAACACGGTCTGGATTACAAGCAGTCTGAGAAGGACAACAGTATTGCCGAACTCAAACAGAAGTATCAGGGTCACGTCGACGAAGAGGGGCGTTATCATGAGGGTGCTTCGACTCTGATTTCCAAGGCTTCCTCTAAGTATGAGGTTCTCAAGCGTCAGGGTTCGCCTAAGATCAACCAGAAGGGGAAAGAGTGGTACGATCCCACTAAGCCGGAAGGTGCTCTTGTCTATAAGGAAGTCATAGAGACTTATACCGACAAGAAGGGTAAGGAGAAGGTCCGTACCCAGGATTCCACTAAGATGGCTGAGACAACAGATGCTCGTACTCTGTCGTCAGGTACCCCGCAAGAGGAGCTCTATGCTGCCTATGCCAATCATCTCAAGGATATGGCTAATCAGGCACGTCTGGAACAGACCCGTACTGGGCGTATCAAGTACAATTCCAGTGCAAAAGAGAAATACAAAGAGGAACGGGAGCATCTCCTCGCTCAACTCGCTATTTCTCAGGCTAATGCCCCCAGAGAGCGTGCAGCACAGATAATGGCTAACGCTACTATGGAAGCCAAGAGACAGGAGAACCCTGACATGACCTCTAAGGAGAAGAAAAAAGCAGCACAACAAGCGCTCACCGCTGCTAGACAGGCAGTTGGAGCTCAAAGAACACCTGTAGAGATCTCAGATAGAGAGTGGGAAGCTATTCAGGCTGGTGCTATCTCTGAGAATCAACTGTATTCGATTCTCAAAGCAACAGATCTTGACAAGCTTAGAGAAAGAGCCACTCCTCGAGAGTCTACTACGCTTTCTGCTGCAAAACAGAACAAAATCGATGCTATGAAAGCTTCTGGCTACACAATTGACGAGATTGCGAAAGCAATTGGCTGTTCAACATCAACTGTTAACAAATATTTGAAGAATTGAGGTGAATTGTAGATGAGTAATACTACATCCGGTGTGCCTGTTGCTTTAACGACTTTTGATAATCCATTCGACCCGTTCACCCAATTCAATGAGTGGTTCGTTTTCGATGTCACAAGAGGCTACAATTCTTGTGGTTATCTCGCTAGAGTTGCAAGAACTTCATCGCAATTGACCGACGAAGAGAACAATAGCGAGATTGAACGAGCAATTGATGAAATTATTTCGCTTGATTTTGCGAATGTTTATCGAAAAGTTCGTAAAGGCGAAATGAATCCGTCAGTTTCAGGCACAGTGGGATAAAAATCGCGGGACCCGGGAGGGGGTCTTCGAAAATACACCCCCTCCCTCAT
>JAGCGE010000018.1 GCA_017649745.1 Clostridiales bacterium
CTTCGTCCTTCATACTTCCCATTCACAGAGCCTTCTGTAGAAGTAGACTGCAGCTGTTTTGCATGTAAGGGCAAGGGCTGTAACCTCTGCAAGGGCACAGGCTGGATCGAGGTTCTTGGCGCAGGTATGGTTAACAAGAAAGTACTGGAGAACTGCGGAATTGACTCTGATGAATATAGTGGATTTGCTTTTGGTATCGGTATCGAGCGTACAGCAATGCTCAAGTACGGTATCAACAATATCAAATTGTTGTTTGAGTCTGATATGCGTGTACTTGGACAGATCGATGACTAAGGAAAAAGGAGGCAAAGATAATGTTAGTACCATTAAGTTGGCTTAAAGATTATGTAGATATAGATGTTACTCCGGACGAACTCGAAGACAAGCTCTTCAGTTGCGGTTTCGAAGTAGAAGAAAAATATGAAGTCGGCCACGACATCAGTAAAGTCGTTGTCGGTGAAGTTAAGACATGTGAAGGAATTGAAGGAACACATCTTCACCTTTGTACTGTTGATGCAGGTGAGAACGGTGTTCTTCAGATCTGCTGCGGTGCTGATAATGTAAAGGCTGGCGGTAAGTATCCTTTGGCTCTTATCGGCGCACAGGTTTATGCTACTGCAAAGGATCATAAGACAGTTGAAGGTCTCATGACTATCGGTCAGGGTAAGCTTCGTGGATATGATTCTTTCGGTATGCTCTGTTCTGGTGTTGAGATCGGTGTTACTGAGGATATGTTCCCGGGTGCAGGATATAACGGACTTCTCGTACTTCCTGATGACAGTATTCCTGGTGCAGATGTTAAGCCTATCTTAGGTCTTGATGATTATATCTTCGATGTTTCTATTACAGCTAACCGTCCTGATTGTCAGAGCATCTTCGGTATCGCTCGTGAAGTAGCTGCAGTTCTTGGTAAGCCTATCAAGGAACCTGCTCTCGATTATACAGAGACAGATGTTAATATTCCATTCGATATCAAAGTATCAGCTCCTGATCTTTGTCCGAGATACATTGGTCACTACGTTTCTGATGTTAAGATCGAGGAATCTCCTGTATGGATGAAGCGTCGTCTTGCACTTGTAGGTTGTTCTGCTATTTCTAACGTTGTAGATATTACTAACTATGTTCTTAAGGAACTTGGTCAGCCAATGCATGCTTTCGATTTCTCTTATCTTGAGGGTAATGAGATCCATGTTCGTCGTGCAGGTGAAGGTGAGAAGATCGTAACACTTGATGAGAAAGAGTTTGCTCTTACAACAGAGAACCTCGTTATCTGTGATGGTAAGAAGCCTGTTGCTCTTGCTGGTATCATGGGTGGTCTTAATTCTGAGATCCGTGATACAACTTCTGCAGTTATGTTTGAAGCTGCTAAGTTCGCACACGATAATATCCGTAAGAGTTCCAAGGCATTGGGTCAGGTTTCTGATTCAAGTATGCGTTTCTCCAAGGGTGTTGATGAATACACAACAGTAATGGCTATGAAGCGTGCTCTCCATCTCATGGAAGAACTCGGATGCGGTAAGGTAAGCAAGACTTCATTCGATATCAATACAGGTAACTCTGTTGAGCCACGTGAGTTGAAAGTAAGCGTTAATCAGGTTAACGGTGTTCTTGGTATCACAGTACCTGACGAGGATATCGTTCGTATCCTTACAAACCTCAATTTCGCACCTAAGCTCAATGGTGATGAGCTTACTATCTATATCCCTGGTTATCGTGTAGATATGGAATCATATCAGGATGTTGCTGAGGAAGTTATCCGTATGTATGGTTACGAGCATATCGTTCCTACATTCATTCCTACAGCTAAGGTAACAAGTGGCGGAAACAACTTGAAGCAGCGTTCCGAGCTTAAGATCAAGCGTGCTCTTTGCGCAGCTGGTGCTAATGAAGGTGTTCATTATTCATTCTTCTCACCATCTGATTTCGATCTTCTCCGTCTTCCTGAGGATGCTCCTGAGCGTTTCGCTATCAAGATCATGAATCCTATCAATATCGATCTTTCATTGATGAGAACAACTCTTGCTCCTCAGATGATCGCTGCTATGGCTAGAAACCAGAAGAAGGGTATCCTTACAGGTCGTATCTACGAGATGGGTAACAAGTTCATTCCTAAGAGCTTGCCACTTACAGAATATCCTGATGAGCGCGAGACTATCTGTATCGGTATTTTCGGTGAGGACGAGGATTTCTATTCACTTAAGGGTCTTGTATCCGTTATCGCTGATACTCTTGATGTTAAGTTCGATTACGAGAAGGACGAAAAGACATTCTTACATCCTGGTAGAACAGCTAAAGTTATCTGTGACGGTGAAGTAGTCGGTTACTTAGGTCAGGTTCTCTATGAGATCTGTGATGAACTTGATATGCGTGTTCCGGCTTATGTTGCAGAGATCGACTTAAGACTTTTGAGCAAGTACTATGGCAAGGAAAGAAAGTTCATTCCGCTTCCTAAGTTCCTTGAAGAGAAGCGTGACTTCTGCTTCGTTATGGATAAGAACATCACTTGCGCAACAGTCGAAAAAGAGATCGAAGCTTCTTGCGATTACATCACTAAGATCGAGCTCTTCGATATCTATGAGGGTGCTCAGCTTGGTGAGAATAAGAAGTCTCTTGCATTCAGCGTAGTATTCACTCCTAAGGATGAGGAGTTCAAACCTGAGGTAATCGATGGTTTCGTTTCTACGATCTTGAAGAATCTCGAGGACAGATACGGTATTACACTCCGTGCATAATTCTTAAACCGTGATACTTAAAACTCCTTTCTGTCGAATGACAGCGAGGAGTTTTTGTTATAATGGAAAAGTATTGATCTTGATGATGAGGAACTGAAAATATATGGAAGAACGTATACTTTATGTATCTGACCTTGACGGAACTCTAATGAGAAATGACGGCAAGCTTTCAGAATACACTGTAGATACGATAAATGAACTGGTTAAACATGGGTTATCTTTTACCTATGCGACTGCAAGATCTATAGCGAGTGCCAGGACCATAACAGGCGGCCTTAAGCTTGAACTTCCGGTCATTACCAGAAATGGTTCCGTTCTTGCTGATAATACTACCGGAAAACATATCCATAAAGCGATCTTTCCTGATACAACAGTTGATCTTTTGGAGGAGCTTCTTCCTGAACTTCCGCAATGTGGTTTTGTATCTGTTTTCGATGAGGATAAGATGTATAGAGTGTATGTATCTTGTGATCATACTCCTGAGCTTCAGGGTTATCTGGATTATTATGAGGGTGATCCTTCGATGAGACAGGCAGATGATCTGCATGAGATGTTTAGCGGTATGCCGGGATACGTTACGATAATAGGGCAGAAGGATAAGATATCTCCTCTTTATGATAGAGTAAAAGCATATGATCTTTGGGAGTGTCTTTTCCAGAAGGATACATACAGAGATGAATATTGGCTCGAGATATGTCCTAAGGGTTGTACAAAAGCTAAGACGATTCTTAAGATCAAGGAACAATACGGTTTTGATAAACTAGTGGTGTTCGGTGATTCATTAAATGATATATCGATGTTCGAAATTGCAGACGAAGCTTATGCAGTATCTAATGCACTTGATGAGTTGAAGAATATCGCAACAGATATTATCAGAAGTAATGAAGAGGATTCGGTTGCCTCGTTTTTGAAAAGGAGATTATGAAAATGGCTTTGACACAAGAAGAGATAAATAGTACTAACTGGAGTCAGTCTGTTGCAGGAGTCTGCATCAAGGATGGTAAAGTTCTTCTTGCAAGACATACATACGGTAATGGAAACGGTATGCTCATAATCCCTGGAGGATATGTAAAATTTGGTGAGGTTCCTGAGCAGACTTTGGTAAGAGAGTATCTTGAAGAGACAGGAGTGACTGTTAAAGCAGGTAAGCTAATCGGAATGAGATTTGGCGCAAAAGATTGGTATGCAGTTTTTACAGCTGAGTATATCGAAGGTGAAGCCAGATCAGACGGTGAAGAGAACAGCGAAGTTATCTGGATGGATATCGATGAAGCTCTTAGGGATGAGACAGTACCTGATCTTACAAAGATCATGATACAAAGAGCCGTATCCGGTGTTGCTTTCGAATCTGTTCCATATAAGACAAAGAACCCTGGAAATTTCCTTTTTACATCAGTTTAATAAATTGAATCTTTACACTGTTAAGATTATGTATTACAATCTAACACCGATAAGATTAGGAGGAGATACATATGGTTAATAAGCCTTATCATCATGGGAATCTCAGGAATGAGATGATAGAGAAGGGACTCGAATATATCGGTAATTATGGTGTTGAGAGTTTATCGATGCGCAAACTTGCTGAGTCTACCGGTGTAAGTAGTGCAGCGCCTTATGCTCATTTTCAGAATAAAGAAGATTTCCTAGATTCTGTTGAGAGTTATATAACGGATAAGTTTAGTAAAACTTTACGTAAAGCAATAAGCGATTGTAAGGATAAGAATACTCTGCTCTTGGAAATGGGAATCAGTTATGTACTCTTTTTCTATAAGAATCCCCTTTATTATCAGTTCCTTTTCAATAACAGACATCTGGATCTTGATACATATGAACCGTTCAAGATCTATCATGAAGTTGCATCACTTTTTTTTGGTGATGACAGATATAAGGTCACAGGACTTTGGGCTTTAGTTCATGGACTAGCTCAACTTGCATCATCAGGGTTCATCAAAAGTGATGATATAGAAGCTGATATAAGACGGATAATCATGTCAATGTAATAAGGAGAATGGGATAGATGGTAGGTATATATTTAAGCGGAACAGGGAACACAAAGCACTGTATTAGTAAGTTGTTGAAGGCTATTGATCCATCAGTTGCTTTGATCCCGATAGAAGACCCCCAAGCAGTTAGTTTGATCAAGGATAATGACGTCATTTATTTGGCCTATCCGACACAGTTTTCGAACATGCCTTATATGGTCAGAGATTTCATTAACAGAAACCAGGATATTTGGAATGGTAAGAATGTTTTCTGCTTAACGACGATGGGTGCTTTCTCAGGTGACGGAACAGGTTGTTGTGCAAGGCTTCTGAGTAAGTATGGTGCTAAGGTTATAGGCGGACTTCAGGTTAGGATGCCTGATGCAGTATGTGATAATAAGATGCTTAAAAAGCCACTTGAAGAGAATAAGAGGATCGTTATTGAAGCAGATAAGAAATTAATGACTACTGCTGAAGAGATCAATAACGGAAACTATCCTCAGGAAGGCCTCAGTTTTGTTGCACATATTGCAGGTTTATTCGGTCAGAGATTATGGTTCTACAATAAGACAACTGATTACAGCAAAAAACTGAAGGTGAGTAGTGATTGTATCGGTTGCGGACTATGTGCTAAGAATTGTCCAATGGGTAATCTTACTATTAAAGAAGGTAAGGCTGTTTCTAATAACAAATGTGCGATGTGCTATCGCTGTATAAGTTCATGTCCTGTTCAGGCGATAACTCTTCTTGGAAAAGAGGTATACGAACAGTGCAGATTTGAGAAGTATTGTTAATTAATTGAATTGTTGACATAATCCTTCACTTGAATTACATTATGGATGAATAAAAATTCATTCATAAGAGGTAGATATGCCAAAGTCACAGGAAAGATGTCAGGAGATCAGAGAAGAAACTAAGAATCTGATCATAAAGAAATCAGTATTATATTTTGCCAAGAATGGTTTTCACGGCACGAAGATCAGCGATCTGTCTAAGAATATCGGAATAGCTCAGGGTTCGATATATAACTATTTCGAATCTAAGGAAGAGCTGTTCGAGGAAGTATATTCGATATCTGATAAGATCGCGGGAGCAGATAAGCTTAATGCAGTTGTTAAACTTCCGATCAAGGCAGATAAGAAGATAAGGATGCTCTCAGATTACTTGATAAAGAACATCAAAAAAGACGAGATGTTTTCTGCCGGTATCGCACTTTATACCCAGCGACTTCTCGAAGAAGATGCTGATAAGAGTTTTTATAAAGTCACAGAGAAGATCATTAAGCAGGGTCAAAAAGAAGGAAATGTTGTATCTGGTAATGCGATGAAGCTTTCTGAATTCTATTGGGGAGTTGTTTATCTTTACGCAGTAAAAAGTCTTTACACAACAGATTATCAGATGATCACTTCAGATGATCTTTCCAGAGTGTTATTGAGGGATATTTAACATGATAGCAATTATAACCGGAGCAACGGGAGATATAGGCGAAGCTTTTGTAAAAGCTTTGGTAAGTAAAGTGGACAGCATATGGGCTGTAGGAAGGAATATGGATAAGCTCGATGCATTATCCCAAAAATATGATGGTAAGATCGTTCCAATAAAGACGGATCTTACTGATATTGCTGAGATCAGGAAATTGTGCAATAGGATCGATTCGGTTAAGCCTGAGATCATGTATCTGATCAACAACGCAGGTATAGCCAAGATGGATCCAGTATCTGAGTTCTCGTATGATTTGATCAGTGATCTACTTGATGTTAATACAAAAGCAGCAACGCTATTATGTCGTGCAGCTATACCTTATATGGCTGAGGGTTCTTATATATTTAACATCGCATCGGCATCAGCATTTCAGCCTAATCCTTATATTGCATTATATTCAGCTAGTAAGAGTTATTTATTGTCATTTACGAGAAGCCTTAACATGGAATTAAAGGGAGTTACGTGTACAGCAGTCTGTCCGGGATGGGTCGATACCAAGATGCTTCCTAAGGAAAATAACGGAAAGAAGATCGATTATCCGGGTATCGTTACATCAGAAAAAGTAGTCAGCTGTGCCCTTAAAGACGGAGCCAAAGGTAAGGATGTATCAGTATGTTCTTCTTATTACAGGTACCTTAGATTCTACAGTAAAGTAATGCCACACAAGATCGTCATGAAACAGTGGATCAGGTCACTTAATAAGCATGTATGAGATATAAGATAGAAACAGAACGGACCGAATTATTCGATGTAAATATGATGATCGTTATGAAGGTCGTTCTTGATAAAGATATTGATTTTGACCTGCTCGAGAAGGCTTTCCGATCTACATGTGATCTTAGTGAGATATTCAGAACTAAAGTGATAATAGAATCTGATGGTTCAGCATACTATGTAGATAATGATCATCACAGAAATACAATAGAGATATCAGACCTCTCGTTAAATGATCTTATATGTCAAAATGAGAAAGAAAGATTTAAGATCGAAAATGGTGAATTTCTTCGTGTCTTTTATACTACTGAAGGTCTCATTTTTATGATGCACCATTTAGGCGGTGACGGTAAGTCTCTTCTTCGATTTATTGAGGGATTTCTGACTCTCCTTTCCGGCGATAATATCGAGCCGTTAACTTTTAGGAACACCACTTTGGATGAGATATCTAAAGCAAGCAAAGTTCCGTTGTTTTATAAGTTTTATGTTGATCG
The DNA here is from genome assembly GCA_017649745.1 of Clostridiales bacterium. Next base: position 7,405 of record JAGCGE010000018.1, read on the forward strand.
TTGGAATAAGCGTTGGAGAAGTAATAAGACTGTTTTCGATTACAAAGATATGGATAGAGCTTATGATCATTTCTGGCGTGATCATAAGACTGTGACATCGGTTTCTCATTACCATAAAGATGAACTTGATAGACTGCTTTCAGAAGCAAAGAGATCAGGAGTATCTCTTACATCATATTTGATCGCTAAGTGGGCTAAGGATACGGCTGGTAAGATCAGTATTGGTTTAGCTATAGATGCAGGAGATAAATCTCATTCAATGGGTAATCAGGTAACCGGAATAGCTGTCAGATACAAGTATTCACATAACAGGAGTTTGGAATATAACGCGCGTAAGATCCATTCTATGATTCGAAAACAGTTGTCTGACAGATTCAGTTATTTCAGACCTTTACTGATTGTAGGTATGATGGATCCTTCTCTTATTGATACTCTCTGTCTTGAATCGGCAGGTGTTTATAAAGACAATATCACTAATGGTTATCTCGAACAAATGGGATACGGTTCCAAGTCACGGGATATTAGTGTCAGCAATCTTATGAGGATCGACATCAGGACCGATTACGGAAATTTTCGCATAGAAGATATGGTGTTTATTCCTCCGGTAGTCTCATATGTTAAAGATGTTGTCGGTATCCTGACTATTAATGATACTCTGGTTATTTCCAGGCATTCATCAGTTAATGAGTTATAGGATGACATCCAATGATCATAATGATACAATCAACCTGTATTTATTATAATAAAAGATAGGGTAGTGTATGAAATTAAGATTATATAACGCTAAGATCCTTACTATGGAGGATCGTAATATCATCGAAGGTGAGGTCTGGGTTAACGGCTCAGATATCGAATACGTAGGTGTTTCCAAGGAAGGACATACTTTTGATCAGGAGATAGATTGTAACGGTAATCTGTTGATGCCTACTTTTAAGAATGCACATACGCATACAGCTATGACATTCTCCAGATCACTAGCTGATAATCTTCCACTTGACGTATGGCTTAATACTAAGATCTTCCCAATGGAAGGTAAACTTAATGCCGAGATGGTCTATTGGTTCTCTAAACTTGCTATCCTGGAATATCTGAAGAACGGTATCTCTGTTGCATTTGATATGTATTTCTTCCGTGATGCTACTAATAAGGCATCTGATGAGTCCGGTTTCAGATTCAGTTATGTATCAGGCGCTAATGATTTTGGCGGCGTTGACGAGCTTGAAGAAGAATTCTTAAAGCATAGAGAGTATTCCGAACTTGTTAATATGAATCTTGGTTTCCACGCTGAATATACAACAAGCAAAGAGAATATGATGAAGATCGCTGCTCTTGCTGCCAAGTATAAGGCTCCTGTCTTCGTTCATAACTCTGAGACAAAGAAGGAAGTACAAGGCTGTATCGAAAGATATGGTATGACTCCTACTCAGATCATGGATGAACTCGGAATGTTCGAATATGGCGGTGGCGGATTCCACTGTGTTCATTTCGATGATAAGGATTATGAGATCTTTAAGAAGAGAGATCTTCTTGCTGTATTTAATCCATGTTCCAATCTTAAACTTTCATCCGGTATCGCTGATGTTAAGAGATTTATCGATAAAGGCATCAGTGTATCAGTCGGTACAGATGGAGCAGGAAGCAATAACAGCCTTAATATCTTTAGAGATCTTTATCTTGCAACTGTCCTTCCTAATGTAAGAGGCGAGGGCGAGGCTAATATCGATCCATTCATCCTTATGAAGGGTCTTACATCAGTTGGACCTAAGTATATGGGACTTGATAACTTGAGTTATATCAAGGCCGGACAGAAAGCTGATATCATTATGATCGATATGAGCGATCCTTCTATGCAGCCTATAAACAGCATCGTCGAAAACATTGTTTTCAGCGGATCTCCTGATATCGTTAAGATGACAATGATCAATGGTAAGATCGTCTATAAGGATAATGAATACCTTACACTCGATAAGAACGAGATCTATCAGATGTGTAATAGATTTGTACAGGAACTTAAGTTGTAATGAAGTTTGTTTTCGAATATATCAAGAAATATAAGATACAGTGCCTCATAGGACCTTTATTTAAGGTGTTTGAGGTCGTGTTTGAATTATTGGTACCACTTATCATCAAGAATATAATCGATAACGGTATCGCTAATAGTGATTCAGCATATATTAAGCATTCCGTTATCCTTCTTGTGATCTTCTCACTCGTAGGTTTTTCATGCACTCTTTTAGCTCAGTATATGAGTGCATTTTCGGCGATCAATATCTGCTCTGATATGAGAGAAGATACTTTTACCAAAGTTCTCGGATTCAAGACTAAAGATATCGATAAGCTTGGAACTTCAAGGCTTTTAACGACTTTAACTTCTGATATCAATCAGATA
>JAGCGE010000153.1 GCA_017649745.1 Clostridiales bacterium
GGTTTACAATGGATAAGCTCGATATCGGTGATGCTTCGCTTCTTGAGGCCTATGCTGAGATCGATGACAATGCAATAGAGGATGAGATCGATGAAGATACTATCGTTCTTCCTTTCGAAGGAGGAAAATACGTATGATCAAAGGTCATTATGCTCCGTTTATCCATACAGTAAAGAATGCACCGTTCATCTATTTTAACGTGCTGATCGCTCTTGTTCCGTGCGTTGTTATGTCTGTAGTCTATTATGGTCTTCGTGCGCTGATCCTTCTTTTGCTTTCACAGGGATTGTTCTTCTTCTTCGATATTATCTTTTCAAGATTGCTTAGACCTAAGACAGTTAACAGGGACTATGTTGACTTAAGCTCGATCGTAAGTGGAACTATCTTTGCTCTTTTGTTGCCGCCAGGTACATCAATTGATGTCGTTATCATAGGCGTGCTCTTTGGTTCGCTTGTTGTTAAGCAGATATTCGGAGGCGTAGGCTCTAATCTGTTTAATCCGGCTGTAGCTGCAAGACTTTTTATCCAGATATTGTTCCCGTATAGGCTCATGGCATTCAGTGACCCTATGACTGACTTTCTGAAGCTCGATACTCTTATTGATTTTTCCAATAAGACACTAAGACCTGGTAATCCTGAGAACATCTATGCCTCTGAGGTTCTTGCAGGTAACTATGCAACGTTTATCGGTATAGGAAGCTCAATCATGATCATGATCGGTATCAGCTATCTCCTCATTAAAAGGATCGTAAGAGGCTATGCGTTCTTTGGATATATGGCGGGTATCATTATGGTATATCCATTCCTTCATCTGATGGAGTTCTTTACAAAGGATGGAATAAAGAGCTTTGTTATTTTCATTCTTACATCTGGTGTCTTATTCATAGCTATATTCGCGTTAGGTGACTTTACGACTATGCCTATGAATCCGCTGATGAGAATGTTCGTGTCGTTTATCTGCGCGACGCTTACACTGGTTATCTATGACAAGGTAGATCAAATAACGGGTCTTCTTACGCCTGTTCTGTTTATCAATATGGTAACTCCTGCTATAGATTATTATACGAGCACATTGACGCATAAAGAGATCGTCAATAAGAAGGCGGGTGATGCCTCATGATGACGAGAGCACAGCTTAGGAGAGTTATCCTTGATCTGGCGATCATGCTTGTTTTAAGCGGTATCGTCATAGCAATGGGTATATTCGTATCTTTCGATAAGAGTGATATACGTAAGCAGGAATATTATCAGGAAGTATTCTCTGACGTAATTAAGGCTGATCATTATGCGGAACTTAAGCATGATCTTGTAGGTCAGACAGAATGCGTTAACCATGTTTATATGGCTTATGACGAGAATGATGAGATCATAGGTTATATCGCTGATATAAGCGTAGTAACTTCTCAGAATACCGAACTTCATTCTTATGTAGGTGTTAACAGTGACGGTTCGACGATCGTAGGTTATAAAAGGGTAGGGGACGAGTCTTATCCTCTGATCTATGAGGAAGGTGAACTTATGAATCTTGCTGGTCAGATAAAGGGCAAGCCGATTCCTGTAGCACTTTCTTATAAGGATCAGGAGGATACGATCGCATATAGCGAATATGATCCGCCGCCGGGATTAAATGACGGTGTCTATTATGCTCAGACAGTAACAAAGGACAAGAAGGGTTATATCGACTATGTTGAGATCGAGATCTCAGGCGGAAGGATCAAGAGGGTCGTATGGGACGGTATAAATATCGATCCTACGACAGGTAGCCGTAACCAGGCTTCTCTTACAGGTGCTTACGTCATCTCAGGTGAGAACTGGGCTACTCAGTCTTATAACATCTGCCATGCTCTTATCGAGCTTCAGGATGTATCCAGGCTTGCGATGAAGTCAGATGGAACAACAGAGATCATCCCTGGTGTAACAACTGATATCTCAGCCTTTGTTAATCTGTCAAATGAGTGCCTCATGAACTCTAAGGTTGGCTTTGACAAGGATATGTATATTGCTAGACTTTCTGAGATCATCCAGTCTCAGGGTGTCTATCTGGATGATATTAAAGACAGCAACGGATTCCTCGTATATCCGTTTGAAGATCTTTCGCCTTTCAAGAAAGAAGGCGGATCTGATATCGATCTTCTGACTGTTTATGAGACAACCTTATCGCCTGAAGAAGTCGAGAAGGAACAGGATCAGAAGGATAGTTTTATAGCTACACCTGTACCTGATGGTTCAGGAGACATCGGACCTGAGGACGGAGTAGCTGAAGATCCGAATGATTCTATCGTTTCTAACAGTATCGATGGTATCCCGATGTCAGAAGTCAGAAGCTTCATTCCTGGACTTTACTATGATCAGGAAAAGACAGATGCTTTTGTAACTACGATAAACTCATCTTACAAGTTCTTTAGAGAATACATGAACTGGATCGTATAAGGAGAGATATGGCGTTTTTTGGAAAGAACACAAGAGTCGACACACCGTTCGACAATTATAAGGAGAGATCCAAGGAACCTGACGGAATCCACGTCGGAAGATCAGGTGCTGCCGATTTCTTCCTTAATTCCAAATCAGTCATTTTTCTTGTAGGTGTTATCCTGTCTCTTTCGATGAAGTGTGAGCGCCTTGGTGAATGCATGATGTGGGCTGTTGTCCTTCTTGTCATGATCATGCTCTGGAGTGTTACGGTAAGGTTCTTTGTACCTCATAAGAATATGATGGGCAACATAGTGATCAACTTTGTCTACGTTGTACTCTTCGGATTAGGTTATACTTTCGCGATCAAGTACGGAGTAGCATATAAGAGTAATCTGGTCCCTGACGAAGCCCTGAGGTACAATCTGCAGCTTGTTTACGACATGCATTATCTCACGCCTATGGCGTTAGCATTCTCGGCTGCATCTCGTTATGAATATGAGAGACCTGACTTCGGTTGGATAGTAGTTCTTCCTACTGGTCTTGGCCTTGGCATTATGCTCGCTACATCGCTTATACTTGATCTGTTCAATATTACAAAGGGCTTTGTAGCAATTCTTATCGCATCACTTTTATTGATGCTCGTATCAGGCGTTCTAACAGTAATAAAGAAGCACGGTGTATATTTCGCACCGCCGCCGCAGTACAACATCTTTACTGAAGTACCTGTTAAGAAAGAGTACGAATTCAGAAGATTCGTACTGTCTAAGGCTCTTCTTATGGTATCTGCTATTTCCTCAGTAGTTATCTGCGAGATCCTAGTTTTCTTCTCCAAAAGGTACAACTTCGATCTTCGTCCGTTTATTCCAATAGTAATGGCACTTCTTCTTGGCGGATTTACAGCCCTTATAGGACTTATTCCATTTATAAAGGAAGCATGCACAGACAGTTTTGATATCAGATACTACATCAGATATTATGAGTATCCGGCTATAAGTGCATTGTTATCGATCCCGTTCTCAGGTTCGTATCCGTACTTTAAACTTCTTATGTACATCGTTATCTTCTGCATGTCAGATGCTTTTATCACAGGTCTTCTGGTATCATTCCCACGTAAGGTCATCTTCGCAGATCGTAACAAGTGCACGACAGGTGCACCTGCAATGCTCCTGACTGTATCACTTATAGTTATGGTCGGTACTATCTTCTTCGTCATTTATTGATCAAAGACAAATAATACTTTTAATATATGCGGTTTTTGGTATAATGAATAACTGTATTGCGTTTGCGTAGCTCAGCAGGATAGAGCGTCCGCCTCCTAAGCGGAAGGCCAGCGGTTCGAATCCGCTCGCGAACACCAGTAAAATCAGGGGTTTCGAGACTTTCGGGGCCTCTGTTTTTTTGCCAAAAAGTGGATGAAGATGGATGAAAACATTTGTTCTCACACGATTTTGCAAATATTCAGCTTGTTTCTCACATCTTCAATACGCCTTTTGTCTCCAAATGAGTAGTGTCTCTCGTTGGTCTGCATCGAATGACCAAGTATCAGGCAACGTTCATTTCCGTCTACGCCGGCTGCTATCAGCCTGGCATTGAAGGCTACTCAGAATGCATGATTATTGGTTATCGAGATTCCCAGTCTCTTACACGCTCGTCTCACTTTTGGGGTCAAAATCAGCCGTGTACTGATATAATACTGGTAAACAGCCGAGGAAGACCATTAGTCGAGATAATACACAGTAGAATGAATAGGAGTGTTTTTGAGATAGAACCTTGAAAGCCCTTATTTTGTTGAACGATGCACCATTTTTGGAGTATCATTCAGGCAATAGCTTCCCTAATGTATAATGGTTCAAGAGACACACGGATAAGAGTATGGTTTTCAATATGAAACGACCAGATTTTGACAGCATAAAGACTTACGAAGAATTCAAGAAATACGATTGGCACAGAGTTGATCTCCAAGAGATCTGCAAAGATCACGGACTCTTATTTCTCGGCACCGAGAAGAAGCTCAACAAAGTGATCGAAGCTTACTTTAACGGAGTCAAGATCCCTCCGCGCCGCAACTGGTACACCAATAAAGTGCTCTGCTGTTGGGTCAACGAGAACGGCGCGATGATGGACATCAATGCAGGCATCTTACTCTTTAACCTCATACTCTGCGTGATCGGGTTCATCAACTATGTAAGAGGCGCAGATGAGGTTCACTATACACTTCCAATTGGATTCGGTATTACCGGTCTCATCGTTGCCGCGATATTCATCGCGATCGATAAGGACATAGATGTGATCAGAAGCCACGGTCCCATATGCGGAGATAAGAAATTTACCAGAGAATATGTTGATGAACAGGCAAACTCCGAGGAGACCGAAAGATTAAGATACGCAGACATACTTCTGGCACCCGATATCCTGATCGGTGTGACCGCCGGAGTAGCCGCCGTCGCTTATGAAGATATATCCTCATTGCATGTTAAGAAGATATGGCATACAAAGCGTGACGGACCGCGCGGCAGTAACAGATACATAGAATACTATACGTATAAGATCATCGTTACGACCAACAAGGGCAAGAAAATCGCGATATCAGAAAGCATGCAAGACGGAGAGTATGCGGCAAAAGCGATACACGAACACTGCCTGAAATATAATCCTGAAGTTAAGCTCCTTGATATGAAATACAGCTGCCTGACTCAGGAAGATAAAGAAAAGCCGGTAGTAGAGGGCCAGGGTGTAAAACACAGTGTGGATCTGGCCTTACAGGAACAATATCTGACAAGCATATCAGTAGATGAAGATCTCAAGAAGAAATTTGTCGGATACCATCGCCGTTTTGCATTTATCCTCATTCTGGAATCGCTGCCGGTGAGTGCGATCGCATCCGCTATACTTTTCTTTGCGGCAAGGTTCATTCGCAATATCATGGGTGCTGTCTTTTTGTTACCTGCAGCGTTGTTCCCTTTCTACGCGATATATAACCTCTTCTCTACCCTGAAGTCGATCAGTAAGGATGATATAGAGTTCTATTCAGGTGAGATCGCCGATAAGACCAAACAAGGTTACATTATAAAGGGAGTAAGCTACTATAAGTTCGGCTTCATCAAGACTATGAGACCGGAAGGCGAGCCAAACATAGGAGACAGGGTTATCCTGGCAAGATTAAAAGACGGGTACAGCCTGATAGCAGATAACCGTTGATCTTCTAAGGGACAGCTGACGGAAAGCAAAGAACTGATCGAGGTCCTCAGGACAGTTAAGTAGTGCAGGTATGTTATGGAACGCAAAAGAACAACAGTTAAGCTCTTGATACTTATTCCGCTTATAGCGAATATCTTACGCGTGATCGGTCTTCTCGGTTCGATATTTCTTGATGTTGTGATCCCTGTTTTTATAACATCGCGTTGAACGATGCACCATTTTTGGAGTATCATTCAGGTGTAAGGGCTGATTTCCTGGTTTGTGAGAAATCAGCCCTTATAGTTTACCTCTTTAAAATATTCTATAGCATTGAAATAAAATATCTCGATATTGTAAAATATATGTGCGACACAATTACATATGCTTTCAACAACGGTCCACGTTTGGTAAAAACGTTGGTCTCTTTTCATACCGTTGTTGGAATGAATTGTGTCGCAGCAAATGAGGCTAACGATTTTCGGTGTGTAGCCTCGGCTGCACACTTTTTTGTTGGGAAGATTTAGTGAACAAGATGCATTTTAAACCAAAATACTAATGAGGAGGTGTAGGCTGTTCTTCTATGGATGAAGAGGAGTTTAAACTTTTGGGGCACCATCCAGATTGATGGTAGCGTTATTAATGTGACATACGCAGATTGAGTTCTGCTATAGAAGAATCATATAAACGAGTGAAAGGGATTATTCAAGTCGAATAATTAAAGGTGAGTAGAATGAAGAGTTATTATGGTTGTTGCGGATTTTGCAAATATATGAATTTGTATAGCGGATACAAAATGTTAAATGGCATGCATTTTAAATGTGAGAAAAATGGATACCCGGTTAAAGCAGATGAAAAAGTGTGTGGAAAATTTGATCCGGATAGAAATAGAACTAACGAAATGATAGATAAATATACCTAAATTGAGGGAAATTAGAAGCTAAGAAAAAGCATAAATTCTATTGCATTTTTGGAGGTAGTAATGAAGTATTGCATTTATTGTGGAACAAACATTCCTA
>JAGCGE010000154.1 GCA_017649745.1 Clostridiales bacterium
GAGCAGGCAGGTTCGGATTTCTGGTGCAACGACCTTTACAACTTCAAGTGCACAGGCGCTCAGGCTGCTACATTCTTTATCTTCAGCCAGGAGTTCAAGGACAAGAATACATCCAACGAAGATTTCCTCAAGGTATTGTATGTTGCATTCTTCAACAGAACACCTGACACGGAAGGCTTCAACTACTGGCTCGACCTTCTCAACAAGGGTGCCACGAGAGAATCAGTAGCTCACGAGTTCATCTATTCACAGGAGTGGGCCGACACATGTGCCGAGTACGGCATCCTCTCAGGCGGCGACAAAGCTCCTAAGGTAAACATCGAACCTACAGCAGCAACGATCGAATTCGTTAAGCGTATGTACACCAAGGCATTCAACCGTGAAGCAGAAACAGACGGATGCAATTACTGGGCTTCCCAGCTCGCTAACTTCCGCTGCACTGGCGAAGGCGCCGGCCTCACATTCTTCATCAGCGAAGAGATGCAAGGCTACAACCTCAGTAATGAGGAATTCGTCAATCGCCTGTACCTGACCTTCATGGATCGTGCAGCCGACGCAGACGGCAAGGCATACTGGATCGGAGTCCTCGACAAGGGTGCATCAAGGCAATCCGTAGTCCTCGGATTCACCCGAAGCGAAGAATTCGTCAACAGATGTATCGAAGCAAGGATACTTCCTTACTGATGAAACTTAGTTTGTAGACTATGAGATCCCCTTTGAGTTCATGACTTGAAGGGGATCTTCTTTGTGTGAAAAAGCCAACCCCAACATAATCAGAGTTTTACGCGTCTATGTTGTAAAAAATGGCCTGTTTTAGATGCTGATTCCCAACATGATCATTGCTTTTGTTCAGTTGTGTAGGGCTAACTGCCATAATTTGAGCCCAAACTGCTCTAAAATCTACAACATAAAACTCAAAAATGACAGTTATGTTGGAGTTGCATACACAAACTGTGTTTTTTCCGTTTTATGTATGCATTGGCTTGGAGGCTGGTGATATAATCTTTGAGATATATGTTTAGCGGAGAAATGAAATGGGAAAACAGTTAAGAGAAGTCACAAGTCCTGAGATGCTCAGGAAGAGTGCGAAGATTCGCGAGATGCTCAATCGCCCTGCCGGAAAAAGCAGATCGTCCAAGTTGTCGCTTTATCTGATCAGGTATGCGATAGGTAAGCTTTATAGATCGATCCCAAAGTCGAAAAAGGTCAGGTTTTCCAAGGTCAGTTTGAACGGTACAAAGGCGATCGTTACTGAGCTAAATGAAGGATGTTCCGATCAGAATATCATCGTTTATATTCACGGCGGCGCGTTCATGTCGGGAAGTGCGTCTTCGACAAGAGGTTATGCGTCGTCGCTTGCCGTCTGTTCAGGATGCAGGGTCTATTCCATAGATTATTCACTGTCGCCTGAAGTCAAGTTTCCGGTCGCTTTTGATGAATGCATGAAGGCGATCAAGAAGATCGGCGAGGATAATCCCGATTCCAAGATAACGCTCATTGGTGACAGCGCTGGCGCGAATCTGTGTCTTGCGACGACGCTGAAGATGAAAGATAAGATATCGTGCGTTATATTGAACAGTCCTGTCATAGATTTTTCGGATACGATAGACAGGGCGAGGTTCAATAAGGACAGCGTGGTCGTGAAGAAGGGGCTTAAGGTATCGTTCGAAAAAGTTGTATTTTGGAGAATATGATCCGAAAGATCCTGCGATATCGCCGTTTTTCGGAGAGTATGACGGGATGCCGCCGATGTTTATCACGTGCGACAGGGACGAGGGGCTTTATGCTGACAGCGAGGCTGTGTACGAGAAGTGCGAGGCGGTTGGGACAAAGGTTGAGATGGTGGCGATGAAGGGCGCGTTCCATGCTTTCGCGGTGATGGGCGACTCGACGCCGGAGACTAAGAAACTGATGGAAGATTATATTTCTTTCATGAAGCAGGTAACATCTGATGACTAGGTATGGTCGAGGGTGGTATAATTACTAGTATGATAGTTGTCTCTAGGGGGGAAGAGAATGAGCATTCTTATCAAGGATACGACCAGGGAGGAGCGCGAGAAGATCGTGGCTGAGTCGATCGGGAACATCTATGGATCATGCGACGGCTGTATGTCGGGGCTCGCGGAGATGTATCAGGATTATATCGATGGTAAGAAGGAGATCCGTGAGATCAATATGGAATTCAATGCTCGTTATGAAATGGGAAATGACGGCCCCTCCAGGACAGGATGTGGAAGGAGCTAATTTATGAGTTTGGAAGAAGGTAATAAGCCGAAGGTCGAGCAGCTTTTAAAGGGCGTTTTCAGGTTGTGTTCATACCAGGATTCTTGTGAGAGTTGTCCGTTTTTTACGGATGATTGCGTTTTTGGAACACCTAAGCCTAAGACGTGGTTCCATGCGCTTCTGACAAGAGAGCCGAGGATCGACGATACTGTTCTCAGAGTTATGGAAGAGCCGAAGGAAGAACCTAAGGTTGAAGAACCTAAGGCTGTAGAGCCGGAGATTGAGGTACCGATATTTGGAGACCCTGTCGTAGAAGAACCAAAGGTCGTAGAACCTGTAGTTGAAGAACCGAAGGTTGCGGAGCCTGTAGTCGAACCACCGAAGGCAGAACAGCCGAAAGTTGAAGAGCCGAAGGTTGAGGCACCAAAAGTTGAGGAGCCGATGGCTGAAGAACCGAAGGTCGAAAAGAAGCAGGTGAGGGACGATTCGGTCGGCACCTGGCTTGTGAGCACCACGATGGGCAGCGTGCTTTCCAAGTACGTATTTATCTGTTCTAAGTGCGGATATAAGAAGGAATCATATTTCTCGATACCTCCGACGGATTTCTGTCCGGAGTGCGGGAAAAATAAATAAGACGAATTGGAATTAAGGGATATGAAAAGAACATTATTGATAGCAACTTTAACTTTATCGCTTTTGACTTTATCATTGGCGGGCTGTAGCAGCGCGAATAAAACCGACGAGACATTGAAGGTCCGCCACAAAGATGTCGCTGAAGAAGTCGAGATCATTTATGAATCTTGGGAAACGGATATAACCGAACCACCTGAGCCGACAGAGACTGATGTCACGGTCACAGACGTAACCGTTGACGATGGACTAGTTAAGGTCGGCATCATTAACAACGATCCTAATGAGTCAGGTTATCGCACCGCGAATGACATGGACATGAAGAAGATGTTCACGCAGGAAAACGGATATGATGCGTCGTTTTTCTACAGCCTCAAGAACGATGAGCAGATCTCTGCTGCGGCACATTTTATTAAAGACGACGTCGATTATCTTATCATAAGTCCGGCAGGTACCACAGGATGGGAAACTGTACTTGAGGATGCTCAGGATGCCGGCATTAAAGTAATATTTTTCGACAGGGATCCTGATATAAGTGAAGATCTCTATGAAGCCAAGATATTGTGTGATCTTGAGAAGGAAGGCGAGATAGCTGTCGAGTGGCTCGAGACGCAGGATCTTTCAGAGTACAATATCGTGCACCTTCAGGGCGTTCTCGGATCGCAGGCGCAGATCGGCAGAACAGCTCCTTTGGATAGTATGGTGGATTCAGAAGATAACTGGAATTACGTTGCTCAGGAAACAGCTGAGTGGAATGCTGAAACTGCTCAGAAGATCGTTGAGGGAATTATCGATTCCAAAGAAGAGTTTAACGTCATCTATTGCGAGAACGACGACATGGCAAAAGGCGCGATCGCTGCGCTTGATGATGCAGGCATCTCACACGGTGTCGGAGGCGATGTTATCGTCATCAGTTTCGACTGCAACAGATACATGATGGAAGAGCTTCTCAATGGCAACATTAACCTTGAAGTTCAGTGCAGTCCTTTCCAGGCAGCATATGTTGATGCGGTCATAAGATACGGAGCAAGAGAAAAGACTGTCATCGTTGAGGACAGGGGCTTCGATGCTCAGACCGTAACTCAGGACGACGTCGATGATTACAGCATCTGACAAGGATCACTTACTTACTAATTCCCACTGTTCGCCTGACTCAGTATAGATATTTTCGTCTATAACTGCGCCCGGAAAGACAGCAATGCTCACGTAAGTTGTTTTCTCTCCGCTTGGCGCGATGTAGTAATAATCAAGTGACGGAAGCAGCGTGAATCTGTCGGCATGGGTCATTAGTGCATCGCGGTACGGATCTGATCCCACAGGCGCTGACTCGAACTGAACGAAGATCACTCCGGAGTAATATTCTTCTTCGAAAAGATACGAGATCTTGCCCATATCGATATTCCACTCTTCTGCCTTTCTCTTGAAAACATCCCAATCCTCGAAGTAGTATTTTCCGCCGGCATTAGGATCGAGCTTCAGATCCTTGCATTCGAGTGTGTCGAATCTTGTCTCGTAAGTGAACAGATCCACAATATCAACAGGGAGCTCCGGATACTCTATATGCTCCCCAATTTTGGTCCAAAGTTCCTTGAACTTCTCAGCATGAGGATCATCGTATGTGCTCTCGTTAGAACCAGTTTCAAGGCAGAAAAACTGTGCTCCCGTGTTTTGGTCGATGCAGTAATCCATCGTTTGACCCATATCATAACCGACATTCTCCTCTATGAGCTCGGCATCACGATCGATAGACATCGCTTCGGTATATAGCCAGCGAAGATATTCGGATTCGAGCCTGCCGTAAGGGATCGTATATGCAAGAAGATGATCTAGTTTATCGATCGGATACCCGTCAGTTCCGAAGCCGCCGTCCCAGCCGTAACATTTATACAGGTCGCCGTTATCCATGATCACGAACAGTGAGTCCTGATAGCCCTCTGAATAGTTCGTGTGTTCAGCGTAGAAGAGCGGATTGCCATTTGTTTCGATCTCAAGAAGATCTCCATCAGGTCCCTCGGTCTCAGTGATCTTAACTGTCTCAGACGATCGATCCTTATCCTTGGATCTTACTTTGCTTTTTTTCGAAGAGGTGTCTGAGCATCCTGAAGCGAATGCGCATACCAAAAGAACGGCCATCAGGCCTGACAAAAATCTTTTCATGTTGTATCTCCTTATTCCTTAAATTACCTATCCACTTTTATGACGATCTCGAAAACACGAATGTTGCGATCGTTCTTATCATCCTACAAACTTTACATCGATGTTCTCGTTGTCGTCAACTGTGAGGATCATGTACGAGTTGTTCTTCAGTGCTCCAGGATTAAGTATCCTGATGCCCGAGAGGACATCGTCGACTTGCTTATGAATGTGACCGAAGATCACGATATCACAGTAATTCTCCTGCGCGGCATAAGAGATCATGTCAGCTCTGCCGTGATAGAGATGACCGTGTGTGAGAAAGACCTTATGCGAAGGTGAGATATTGAACGTGAGGACATTAGGCAGCGTTGATGTTGATGTCAGATAAGCATCGCAGTTGCCCTTTACCATGTGAAGAGAAGCGCCTTTTGGTGCGTTAGTCTTAACTATCGCATCGATATCGTATGAGTCGGTCTCATAGTCGCCTGCGAGAATGACGCCGTCGATGTCGGAGTGTTTCTTAAGTGCTTCTTCGAGATAGCGCGTGCGCTCGTGGATATCTGAACAGACAAGGTATTTCTTCATGGTGTCTCCTCGTTAATGTAACGTCTGATGTGTGCTACAATTATAACATCAATTTCGAAGGGGAGTACGATATGCCCGATATCATTGTAGTTGAGGATAATAAAGAGATCGGTAATCTTCTATGCGATTTTCTCCGTAAGGATAATTACACTGTCGCGCTCGCAGAGAGCGGCAAGAAGGCACTCGAACTTTATGATAAGTACGGTGCTAAATTGATGGTGCTCGATATCATGCTCCCGGGTGAGATCGACGGCTTCACGGTGTGCTCCAAGATAAGGGAAGAGTCCAATACTCACATCCTGATCGCGAGCGCCAAGACCGATAAGGAGAGTAAGCTCAAGGGTCTTGATCTTGGTGCTGACGACTACATCGAGAAACCGTATGACATCGACATTTTGCTCGCGAAGATCAGAGGAATATTTAAGCGTAAGTTCTCGCAGGACGAGCTGATCGAAGGCGACCTGAAGCTCAACTGCGTCACCAAGACACTGACCAAGGGCGACACTAAGATCGAAGTCACGACGAAGGAATTCGACCTTTTGAAACTGCTTATCGACAACAAGGGCGTGACGCTCAAGAAAGCATACATCTTCAGCAACATCTGGGGCAGCGACAGCGAGTCTGAGATGCAGACCCTGACCGTTCACATCAAGTGGCTCCGCGAGAAGATCGAGAAAGATCCCAAGAATCCTGAACACATCATGACAGTCTGGGGAGTAGGATACAGATTTGAGTAGATTTCGAAAAACAGTCATTCTCATATTATGCGTCGAGATATTGCTCATCATCCTGAGCAATGTCTTTATGATATTCTTTTCGAAAAACCGCGGAGATCTGAGTAAGGTCGAAGCCAAAAGAGTCGCAAGAAGAGTCTCTGAAGAACCTGTCGAAAACATTGACCTGAGCGAGTATCCTTCGGTCATCAGACTAGTAAGATTCAATGAAGGTGACGTGGTCAATAACGATTATATAATCGCTTTTAAAGGCGATGATGTTTACCGAATCGAGTACAGGACCGAATCGAGCATACGGACGCTTCTGATCCTTGATTCCTGTCTCATCGTGATGTTCGCAGTAACGATCATTATATTCATCTACATCGACAGGAAGATCCTGAAGCCGTTCAACAACATGACGGCCATGACGGTCGATCTCGCTAAGGGCAATCTTACGACTCCGATAAAACAGGATAAGAGCAAGTTCTTCGGCAAGTTCATCTGGGGCATGGATATGCTCCGCGAGAATCTTGAAGATTCAAAGAAGAAGGAGCTCGAATATCAGAAAGAGAAGAAGACTCTGGTCCTCTCTTTGTCGCACGACATCAAGACGCCTCTGTCAGCTATCGAGCTTTATACCAAAGCCCTTAAGGAGGGACTTTACGATACTGAAGAGAAGAGGAAAGAAGCGCTCGAAGGCATCCTTAAGAATACCGACGAGATAAAGAGATACGCAGGCGAGATAAGCAAGATCTCGCGAGAGGATTTCATGGATCTCAGCGTCAACATCGGCGAGGTCTATCTCGATGATGTGATGAACAAGATCAGCGCATATTATCACGATAAACTGTCGGTGCTTCATACCGAATTCACGATCGAAGAACACTCGAACTGCCTTCTTTGCTGTGACGCAGACAGGCTCGTCGAAGTCCTTCAGAATTTCATGGAAAACGCGATCAAATACGGCGACGGCAGATCGATAAAGATCTCCTTCAGCGAAGAGGAAGATCACAAGCTCATCTCCGTCGAAAACTCAGGTGTGGCACCTGACGAGACCGACATGCAGAATATTTTCGATTCCTTCTACAGAGGAAAGAATACGAAAGACATCAACGGCAGCGGCCTTGGCCTATACATCTGCAAGCATCTTATGCACAAAATGGACGGCGACGTCTATGCCGAAGCAAAAGACGACGGCTTCAATGTTGTTGCGGTTGTGAAGATGGCGTGACTTCTGTCTGTGCCGGATATAGAGTTACAGACTATTAGCCATCACCATTTGTTATTCGTGGATTATATAACAGCGCCAAAGATTCTTCCAATGTGGTAAAAGAAGAAGATATTTTATTCAGTTTTTCGGATTCAAGGTCAAGAAGATTTCCTAAGGAATCAATCAAACTTTGATCCGATGCAAAAGCAACATCTGAATCTGCGTTTGCAGGTAATGTACAATCACTTAATTCTCTAACTGCCGCAGGGGAAAAGAATGACGCATATGAATGAGTTTGAAATGAAAACTGATCTAAAAGACCAAAATTTATACCTAAAGGATTAGCCATGTTTATTTACCTCGTTAATTATCATAAAGACTTGGATTAGCTCTGTAATGACGATAGAAAAGCAGAAAGTCATCATTAGTATATGATTTATCATCATTAAGCAGACTAAGGTCAGATTCACCTGTTAATGCATTATAAAAGGATTCCTCAACACCTTCGAGAGTAATTGGTTTGACAATGTTACCGGAATTATTATAAATTTCGATTCGTCTTTCCAATTCTGCCTCATTAATGTGAACGTTTTCTACAGTAACAACATCTTTATTGGATCCACCCATTCCGTAATCGTGACGGACAACCAAATTGCCTCCTGCACAAGTGGTTCCAAACATAAGATCCAGATCTTGCAAAGATAATACAACATCAGCATTGTTACGGTTCGAAGCTTGATTATTCATATCATATACAATTGTTCCTGCTGTTATAAGAGCTCCAAGTGCACCGCCTGCTTTTCCTCCTACTTCACCAATAATAAAATGTCCGCCTTGATCCAAAGCGAAATTTTTCCAACTGCCTCCCAAGTCATTAACGTATGCTGCAGTAGTATTTGCGGTTCCCATCATGAAATGAATTCCTGTTGCATAGCAACCTACTGAGAATTTAACCTTATATTTTTCGGCGTGCCACATATCATCAATCAACTCAGCATCAGTATAGGGACGATTGTTTTGAATGCGAGGATAAGCATCAAACCATATGTTGACAGTATACTGTTCTTTGGCTCCACTACCGGCAAAACACTCCGAACTAAACTTTATATGGCAGTCTCCAACTGGTGGCTCTATATTTTCTAAATAATTGCATGCATTAGTTATTGTTGTTGCTCTGATAATGTTATTATTGTTTGCCCACTCAGAAGGACTAAGAGATCCCCAAGTATAGTTTTCATAATAACCGACAGAACTCTTGAAAGAT
The DNA here is from genome assembly GCA_017649745.1 of Clostridiales bacterium. The sequence continues at coordinate 8,765 of JAGCGE010000154.1, forward strand.
TCACTGATACTGACTACACCGTCTAAATCAGTGGAGCAAGCGTGTTCCATTAGAGTTCCCAAGTCATCATCAGAAACATCTGTAAGCAAACTGACCATTGCTGCGTATGCATATGGGTCAACTAAATCCGGATCTGATTGAAGGAGCTTATCGACTTCATCCCAATTAATGAAATACATAGAACCACTAGGTGATTTTCTGTAAAGGGTATCTTTATAGCGCTGCTGTCTATAAGCATCCTTTATGTTATCCAGTTGATTTTTCCAACCTGCATTAACCTCAGGAATACGAGCCGGAACACAGGTATTATCAAATCTCCACTCTTTTGGTAATGCATCATACCCCTTCTGGATTACCCCACGAAGTTCATCATTTCTTGTAAATAATCCGGTTGTATTAAAAACGACTGAATCGAACAGGACTTCCTTATGGTAGTACTTTAAACTTAATTGCTCATAATAATCACCTTCTTCGCGAAGTTGACTGCTGGAACCGAGCTTATCCGATTCTTCTTTTGATAAATTGCCACTAGATCTTTTCCTGTCGATCTCGTCAGCATCTGAGTAACATTGTCTAGCAAGATCTGCATACATATCCTTATAGTGAAGAATCTCTTCACCATATAGATTTTCATCGTCAGGATTAGTGAGCAATCTATTAAGTTCATCTATAATTCTGACATAATCTGCTTTGTCCATTGCAAGCAAATCAACAAAAGAGGAATTTAGATCCACTAAACTTTGGAGATGTTCTTTAACAGAATCTCCGAGATTACCTGTTATTGAATTTTGGGATAAAGAATCTCTTAAACTGTTATTAACTAACGTAATGTCATAGATGTTCTTGTTTAAGATAGCTATTGAATAGTTAGCCTTATCAATAAGATCCCATTTTTTTAATACGTCACTCTCGTTCACTACTATTGTTTCCTTCCTTTTCTTCATTTTCAGTTTTTTTCAGTTCGTTCATATATTGTTCTGTTTGATTGTTATATTCTTTTTGTAATTGATCTCTTTTGTCTGATATAGCATTAATGCATCTGTATCCATTTGATTCAATATCAGATAGTCTTTCTATTTCAGCTGAGCTTAACCCGTTGTTATCACGAGCCATTTGGCTTCTTGCAATTGAGCGAGACATAATATCTTCCATCATGTCGAGGTAACGAGTATTTTCTATATGGCGATCTTCTGCTTCCTGTAGCTGTCGCCTAATGTTATTCTTTTTTTCCTCGTTGTTCATATTCAGACACCTTTCCTTTCGAAAAGATTTTAAATTAGATAATGAAATGCATCAATAAGTAAAAAAGACTATATTTCAATTTTCTTTTTTGTGCACATAGTATGCAAGTATGGAAGTTGTATAGTGAACACAGAGTGGTAGAGGGAGGATGGTCCTCTAGTGTATTTCTTCTATTATTATTCCGAAAATACAAATACCGTTTGAGAACACTCTCAAACGGTAATGTTTAATGAATACAAAATGTTAAATTTACGGTTCTTGCTGTTGTGAAGATGGCGTGATAAATATCAGCCTGGATTGTACAATTCTGACAATGTATTTTCCAAGTATTTGAAGGAAGATGAGACACCGCTAAGTTTTTCTGATTCAAGGTTGAGAAGATCTCCTAATAAATCAACAGATTTTTGGGTTGCCAAAAATGCGCTATTAGCATTATCGTTCATATACCATGAACAATTAGGAGTGCTCATTAATTGTGCAGGTTCAAAGTAATTAGCAAAAGAACGAACATTATTTGCAAATGGATCTAGTAAGTTGAAATTTATTCCTAAAGGATCGCTCATAGTTTTTCTCCTAAATATTTATCTAAATTCTGAATAACTGCCATTTTCATTGCTCATATAAGCACGGTAGAATAAGACGAAAGCATTGTTTGTCATAGAATTATTATTGTCGTCTAACAAACTTATATCAAGTTCACCACTAATCGCTTGATTAAAACCGGCTTCAACTTCTTCGAGAGAAATAGGAGCATTAGGATGGTCTGTATTATATGCGGTAATTCTTAAGTTTAATTCGTTTTCATCAAAGTGTAGATTTGATATAGCAAAAGAATCACCAGTGTTAAAAACATTTCTTTCATAGTCATAATAGATCAAGTTTCCACCTGCAGCTACTGCGTTGAACCAGTTTCCGTAGTTTTGGAGTGAAATAGCATTATCAGCATCACTGCGTGTATCAGCCTGTTTAGCAGCATCATAAGGTATGGTTGAAAGTGTAATAAATGCTGAGAATCCAGGGATATCGCCTACTACAGGGACATCGGAGAGTTTTCCGTATACATAATGACCCGCTTGATCTAAAATAAAACCTTCCCAATCTCCTCCCATTTTGTCTATATATGTTTTTGAAGCTTCATGAAGATATTGGTCGAAACGAACACCTAACGTATTAGCATAAAAAGTTATTGTTACGTTTTTCATTTCTGATGCCAGGTCATCATCGAATTGTGCTCCAAAAGCATCCGGATCGTATAGTTGATAATCAGGACTCGACATAATGGATTCTCCAATAATTTCAAAAAGTGTCTGATCATTAACGAAGTTTATTGAAACGGTATATGATTTTAAAATATCGCTATCCCATTTATATTGTGAAGAAAACTCTACTTTGAAATCATCTCCGTTATGATTACTGTTCTTTATGTATCTGTAGGTATTTAATAATGCGGTAGATCTAAGAACATCTCTGTCATTTTCCCAACTAATTGGGTCAACGGACGTTACACAATAATCATAATAGTATTCCAAAGTTTTTCCTAAAGTATAATTGATTGAATGATTGTTGCGTGAATCTTTTACATCAGCATAATCAAACAGGCGACTTAAATCGTCAGTAGATAGTCTTGAATACAAAGAAGCCAATGCCATATATTGATAATTATTTAATTCTGAACTATCAGTCTGAATCAGCTTTTCTACTTCATCCCAATTAATGCTTTCGATTGCTCCGCTAACTGTAGTTGTAAAGAGCATGTTGTTGTATCTCTCTTGTGTTAGTTCGGTTTTAATCTTAGCCAGATTATACTTCCAAGCATAAGTGACAAGAGGAGAACAGGTATTGCCATTCCATTCTTTAGGTAGCTGAGAATAACCTTCTTGAATTACTTTGCGGTAGTCGTTGTTCTTTGTGAATAATCCTTGCGTATTGTAAACAACGCAGTCAAAAACGAACTCCTTACGATAATACTCATTTAAGATGCCGCTGTACTCATCTACTTCTCTTTGTAGACGAGCTTTCATATCATCATAGTAATTAATGGCTACTAAAGATTCATCAAGTGAATGATTTGAACATTCATTATAAAAATTTGCCTGAGCACTTTTAGCATCGTTCAATAATCCGCTATATTTTTCTATTCCATCCAATATTGCAGTACCATCCAAAAACTCATCTTCGCTTTGGGTGATAAGTCTTTCTAATTGGGAGATCATATTTGCATTGTCATCGATATCCATTTGTAGTAATTCTATAAACGAATCATTAAGGTCTACTAAGCTTTCCAGATGATCTACAATATTTTTTCCTAGTTTTCCTGTTACAATATTATCTGCGATAGCACTATTTAGACCTGCATTAACTGTTCGAATATCAGTAATGTTTTTTGACATAACGGTAATATAGTAGTTTGCTTTGTTGATCAATTCACTCTTGGATATCATTTCTCCACGATTCATTACTGTTATCTCCTTCTTCGTTTTCGACTTTATTTAATTCATCTCTATATTGCTCAAGTTGTTTGAAATATTCGTGTTGCAACTGCTCCCTTTTTTCTGATAATCCATTAGCATAAATATATCCTGAAGTTTCTAATTCTGATAATGATTCCAATTGAACAAAATTCAAATCCTTGTTATCGAGTGCTTCACGATTCCTGGCAATCGATTGGTTAATATAATCTTCCATCATCTCAAAGTAGCGGTTGCTCTCTATTTGACGATATTCCGTTTCCTCTATTTGACGCCTAATGTTACTCTTCTTTTCTTCGCTGTTCATATTCGGACACCTTTCCTTTACAAGGATTCTAGAGTAGATAATATGGTGTATCAATATGGGAAATAGCAATATTTTGATGTTAGTTATTTGTGCAATTGCATGGAAGTATGCAATTTGCAATAGCTTGAGCATCTTTCCTACTTCATTCATTTTCAAACACCTTTTCCCTATATATGATTTTAAGGTATGGGGCAGGGGGTATAAATGCAGCTGTTGGCGAAATAAACAGGCCTAATACTTGTGCGTTTGGTAGTGACAGTGTTGGCCAGATGCTGTGGTCGTGGGCTCTTTCGGGATTTAATGATTGTTTAACAATTTGTCTTGTATCATGGGACCATAAACGAGAGAAAGGGCATAGAACGATGTTTGGAAGAATCTTGAAGAAAGACCTTAAGAGAAACAAGACGATGAATATCATCCTGTTCCTCTTTATCATAATCGCAAGTGTATTCTTTGCGAGCGGACTAAATAATCTTATTGCTATCGTGAACGGAACAGACTATCAGTTCAAGACAGCAGAGGTTGGTGACTATCAGCTGATATCGATGGGTGAAGGTGCCATCGGTTTTTCTGAGGAGAAGGTTA
>JAGCGE010000155.1 GCA_017649745.1 Clostridiales bacterium
AGAAGCTTCCTGGCTTCCCAATCGTTCTCCACGGTTCATCTTCCGTACCACAAGAGTTCGTTAAGATGGTTAACCAGTATGGCGGTAACATGCCTGATGCAGTTGGTATCCCAGAGGAGCAGCTCCGTGAGGCAGCTAAGCTTGCAGTATGTAAGATCAATATCGACTCTGATATCCGTCTTGCTATGACAGGTAACATCCGTAAGTACTTTGCAGAGCATCCTGATCATTTCGATCCACGTCAGTACCTTAAGCCAGCTCGTCAGGCTGTTAAGGATATGGTTGCTCACAAGATCGTTAACGTTCTTGGTTCTGACAACAAGATCTAATCTTAAACTTAGATATTTCCGGCCGCGTAGTCACAAGCTGCGCGGCTTTTTTATTCTTTGGATTACCCCTGTTTTTGCTCGAAAATGTCCTGTTTTTTATGTGTGATCCTGATGTTACAATCAGTTTAAGGGTAGGAGGTGGGTAATATGAAAAGATCGATCTTGGCTATTATGATGATCATTACATTAATGATCGTATCCTCATGTGGAAATAAAACAGCTAAGACTGTTGCTGAAAAAGAGATAAAGGCTAATCTTGATCTGGAGAAATATCCTGAACAAGGCATTATGTACCCGATCGATAACGATGATCATTGTGTAACTAGGGTATGCTTTTCGACAAGTTTCTATGATAGCAAGATCTGGTACAAAGATGATCATATCCGCATGCATTGCTATCTGACTAAAGAATCTGTTGAGAAATATGGTTGGCGTCAGAAGCAAATTGATGCGAAAAAAATAGATAATCCTCTAACAGTATCGATTATCAGATGGAATGAAGGATATGAATGGAATGAGGAAGATATTCTTTGCTCAGCTGATGGAGAATTCGATTGCTACAATGACGGAGTAAACCAGCTCAAATTCGAGATGGATTTCTTGATACATCTTCCTGACAGTATGACAGATGATCCTGGAGAATACACACTGATATTCTATAAACCTGACGGTGAGATCGACAGTTTGTATAATTTCAAGACTTTCAAAAAAAGCAAACTCAAGGAAGTAGAACAAGTATATAAGCCTGTGATATATCTTTATCCTGAGGAGGAGACGGATGTATCCGTGGCGCTTGATCTGGATGGTGAATTGACCTGTACATATCCTTCATATAATGATGGCTGGGATGTAACTGCTGAGCCTGATGGCAGGCTGTTTGATCATGCATCAGAGAGATACTATGATTATCTTTTCTGGGAAGGAACTACGGGTATACCTGACGATTTTGATGAAGCAATAGTTGTTCCGGGAGACGAAACGGCGATATTCCTGGAAGAATACCTTTCTCTTTCAGGGTTAAATGACAGCGAGATCGATGACTTCATTACTTTCTGGCTTCCTAAGATGCAGGATAACCCTTATAATCTGATCTCTTTCCCGACAGAAGAGTATGAGGAGATCGCTAAACTTAACGTGGTTCCTGCTCCGGATACCATAATCCGTGTGTATATGGTCTTTAAGCCTCTTGAGGATAATATCGAGATATCTGAAGATAATAAGCTTCAGATGCCGAAAGGCGTTGAACGCAACGGTTTTACTGTTGTTGAGTGGGGCGGATCGATAGTTGAATAAACATTCATCAATGTCTATAGGTTGACGTAATGCCTTATCGTAAGTAAACTACGTTAAGAGGTGTTACGTTGGAAAATAGAGACGATCTTTTAAGACTTCAGGTGAAGACCAAAGCCGATAGGCCGGTTATGAATGCTCAGGATACTCCTGAGTACATTAATCTTGCGACTCATTATGAGGAGCGTATGGCCAGGGAAGAGAGTATGGATTCTTTATCATTTACTGAAGACTCTCTTACGTATCTTCCTCCTTTTGAAGACGAAGATCTTCTTTCAGGTAAGGTTAAGCCTGTCAGCAAGTCGGGTAATACTTCTTCGGCAACAGTTAATACTGTATCAGAAGATTATGTGCCGCCATATAGAGATATCCCGGGTAATTTTGCTACAGTCGGCGAACCTGTTTTCTATAAAGAAAAGAGATCGGAACGATATATTCTCGTCCCGACCTCTGTAGTTCCGTTTTATAATCCGCTTGTGTTAACTCTCGGATCTCTTGGATTGATACTTCTGATAATCGTAGAGATCATCGGATTTATCTACGTTTATTAATTTTCTGCTGCGCTAAATCCGATAGGGAGCCAGATGTTTCCTGATTCGATATCTGCTTCATCCTTATAGTAAGGCATTGCAAGATGACCTTTGTACTCTCTTGCTCCTGTGAGGTTATCTACGATTGCGTGACCGCCTTCAGAACCTGGGAGATAACACATGATAACGGAATCCCAATCATTGATGTAGTCTTCGATGATAACATTTCTTCCAGCTACAAGAAGAGTGATAGTAGGAAGTCCGGAATTCTTAGCAAGCTCGATAGCTTCTGCATTGCCTTCCAAAGTCATATCGCCTGTGATGGAAAGATCAACTGCATCACCGTTCCACTCAGCATAAGGCTTTTCGCCAACGCAGAGGAGAACCACGTCACAAGATGAGATCTCGCTTTCGTCTGTTACGATCGTGTAGTTGTGTTCATCAGCAACTTCTTCCAATGCTTCGAGGATCGTTGTTGCGTTAGGGCATACTTTACCGTAGAAGTCCTGATCTGCGCATCCCTGCCAGATATATGTCCAACCACCGAGAAGAGCACCTGTATCATCAGTTGCAGGACCAGCAACGAAGATCGTTGAACCGTCAGCGATCGTAAGACCACCGTCTGCTTTAAGAGGAACGAGAGATTCCGATGCGAGAGTTCTTGCTGTCTCGAGCGCACCTTCGTCATCAATAGCATAGAGAGGCTCTGCATTCTCATAATATGGATCATCGAAAAGACCAATGTCGATCTTTACCTGGATGATTCTTGTAACGGCATCGTCAACTCTCTCTTCAGAGATGGAACCTTCGTGAACTGCTTCGATGATGCAGAACATTGCTTCCTCGAAGTTCTGTGACTCCATGAGCATGTCGATCCCAGAGTTAACTGAGAGGATGACATTCTCCTTGAGATCTTTACCTGAACACTTCTCGATAGAATCCCAGTCAGAAACGATGAAGCCTTTGAAGCCCATCTCGTTCTTGATCTTCATGATGTATTCAGCATTCTCGTGCATCTTTACACCATTAAGAGAACCGTGTGAGATCATGATCGTTTGTACACCTGAATCAACGAGTGCCTGATAGATAGCGAGGTTATCGTTGATGACTTCCTCAGAAACCTGTGAATCACCACGGTCGATAATTCTTGCTACATCGCTGTTTTCACCTGTACCATATTTTGGATAACCATCGCAGATAAAGTGCTTTGCACATACGATGATATGGCTGTCGGAAAGAAGGCCTTCACTTAAAGCCTGTGCTATTGGAGTAACGATAGAAGGATCGGATGAGATACTCTCGTAAGTTCTGCCCCAGCGAGGATCTTGGGATGCGGCAACACATGGTCCGAAGTTCCATACGTTACGTGAAGTGAGCATATCGGAAGCAACGTATTCTCCCATTTTCCTTGTGAGTTCTATATCGTTAGCTGCACCTAGATTGATGTTGTGTGGATATATGATCGTGCCGGCAGTAAAGTCGCAACCGTGAACTGAATCCTGACCATAGAAGTATGGGATTCCTGTTTCTGAAGCTAAAGCGCCATCCTGATAATATGCTGTGAGTTCCTGCCATTCTTCGTTTGTGAATGATGGAATATCATCCGGTTTGGAGAAGATAGCACCATAGCCGTATTTAGCTTCTTCATCAGCATCGATCATGTAGAAAGGAGGGAGGATCATCTGAGCTGCTTTCTGCTCTAAAGTAAGTGTTGAGACGATCTCTTCAGCTGTCATTCCTGCATAAGGATTTGTGTAGGAATCAGTAGTTTCTACTGTAGTCTCTGTAGTTGTGCTTTCGGTTGTGGCTGTTACTTCAGTTTCGACAGTTGTCTCGATCGTAGTCTCTGCGGTAGTCTCCGCAGTTGTTTCTTCTTTGTTGTCTGTTTTCGAACAAGATGCGATGGAAAGGAGCATCGAACTTATAACGATAACAGATGCCAGCTTTTTGTATTTCATGTGTTACCTCCAAAGATAATCTTTAGAAATTATACTTCAAAATACTAGTGCGCGCTTGACTTTTCTGTCTTAAATTTGACAAGAACTCTCACTTTTTTGTATTCTTATGTCACTAATTAAATGAGGCGGTCTCAACATGAAAATTCTTCTAATAGACGGACAAGGCGGAAAGATCGGAAGAGAACTTACGGAATCGATCCTTGAGAGGTTTCCGGATGTTGATCTCACAGTTGTAGGAACTAATACGATTGCTACGACATCTATGATAAAAGGTGGCGCGAAGAACGCTGCAACAGGTGAGAATGCTGTTATTGTCGGTTCTAGGAAGGCAGATATCATAGTCGGACCGATCGGTATCGTTATCGCTGATTCACTTTTAGGTGAGATCACGCCTGAGATGGCTCTCGCAGTAGCAAGAAGTGAAGCTACAAAGATCCTTATCCCAATGACTAAATGCGATAATCTTGTAGCAGGGATCAAGTCTCAGTCTATATCTGATCTTATAGAAGATATCCTGAATAAGATCGCGGATATTATCGATAAGCAGTGATCATTTCTCTATATTATTAAATAACCCCCAAATACCTCGATACTGTAACCTGATTGAAACGTAGATTTGCTAGAATCGTAGTGTCTAGTTTTATAGGTTTTTATCGACGGAAGGATTTGATGATATGGAATTTGGTTATTCAAATGACAACTTTTTGCCTTATGAGTCTTTTGATTATATTTTCTCTGAAAGGGAAATGCCTGAGTTCGGACTCATAAAGTCCCCATATTCCAGAAATCTCAGCACATGGAGATTTTTCCTCGCCAGAACCGAGAATGATATCCCAATGGGATTTGATACTCCTGATTTTGATGACAGTGAATGGGAACTTATTAATGTCCCGTCTACTTGGCAGACAGAAGGTTACGGCCTTCCTCAGAATCTTCTTTATGATTTTCCGGAACTTCTCGAGTACGATAAAGAACTTAAAGACTCCAATATCAGCAATAAGAATTATCTGACTTCAACATCTGCAGAAGATGATGAGGTCGGTATCTATAGAACGACAGTTGTTTTCAATGAGGAAGAACTCGATCGTGCTATCTATCTTGAGGCTTCAGGTATTACAGGTAGCTTCGAGATCTATATGAACGGTAAGAGTATAGCTTCTGAGCATTCAATCTTAACTAATAAGAGACTTCTGCTTTCAGGTGAAGCTAAGCTTGGTATCAATACTCTTGTTATTATCGTTAACCGTTATGACAGAGATAAGAACGGCAAGATCATCAAGGAACTTGCTAACTTTGGTTTCAGTGGTATATTCAGACCTCTCTTTCTTACATTCGAATCTCTTCTTGAGATGAGCAATCTTCATATCAAGTGTAAGAGCCTTCCGAATACATATGTTGATCAGCTTGCTTTGGATGAGAAGGGTACAGAACGTAAGAATGTAGCCAAGATCTCCAGAGGCGACTATATGATCTTTATGGACGTTAAGATCACGAACCATACAGATTATATGATGCCATTCTCTGTAAGGACTTCGATCCTTGAGGCAAGAGGAGATTATGATCCTTATAATCTTCCTTTCGTTAAGCTCAATATTGAAAAGCAGATGGAAGGTACAGTAGATGCCGGTGCTTCAACTGTATTCCAGTCACAGGCTGTAGCTGTTCACGTTGCTCAGTGGTCTGATGCAACTCCTGTTCAGTATGATGTTGTATTGGAACTTCTCGATAATGAGGGAAGGACTATCTGCGCTAAGAAGAGAAGATTCGGTTTCAGAACGACAGAAGTTATTCTTGATAAGTTGAATATCAATGATAGACGTATTCCGTTGATGCTCACGAAGTATTATGAATTCGATCCTAAGGAAGGTATCGCTATTTCAGTTAACAGGATGCGCCAGGATATAGTTCTTATGAAACGATGCGGTATCAATGGTCTTATCGTATCTTCATTCCCGGCTAATGACATGCTTCTGAATCTTTGCGATCAGTATGGTATGTATGTTTTCGCGATGGCTGATTCCAGATACATGTTCGATTATGTAGAAGCTCATATGATCCATCCTTCGATCGTCAGCTGGGGGTTCCCGAACTACAATTTCGCGAGCGATAAATGCAAGGTGATCAAGAATCAGTGTGAGATCGTTGATGATACAAGGCCTTGGTATGCTGAAAGCGACATGAAAGGCGATATTACAGACTTTACTCCATTCCCAAGCGAAGCAGGTAAGGTTTATGGTCCTTGGCAGGATATCTGTCTTGACAGGAAGTCGATCTTCTCGAAAAACAAGACAGGCGATAATCTCTTTAAGACTATTCCTGGTCGTACAAGATTCGATGACGATGATGCTGATTATAAATGGATCCACCAGGCAGACCTCGAGGGCGGTAAAACCCGTGAGGGAAGCAGCATAGGTCAGGGTATCGTTGACAGTGACAGAAATCCTCATCCTATCTATTTCGATATTAAGAAACAGTGTGAGATGGTAAGTATCTTCCCGGATCCTAATAATCCGACATCTCTTACTATGAGAAATATCCATCCGTTTGCTTTTACTGATGAGATGATCCTTAACTGGAGACTCTTGCTTGGCGGTAATGTTCTTCTGTTCGGTAACGGTCTTGTAAGAGAGATCGAACCATACGGTACAAGAACACTTAAGTTTAATATCGATGTCGAGAAATATCTTACTGACGGTTGGGCTGAAGGTAATGAGAAGTCCATCTCGATGTACAACAATGCTCTTTCACATGAGCTTATCTTCGATATCAGTCTTAAGCTTGCTAAGGACAGTTTCTATTCTAAAGAAGGCCATGAGATCGCTTTCTTCCAGGAGATTCTTGCTGATGAAGTAGCTAGTCCTGTTCCTACCGGAAAAGTTCTTAAGAGCCTCAATGCTTTCTCTGTAAAGCATCTCATCGAAAATGATGATATTACAGGACTTCCAGTTCTTCCTACTGCTTCTTCTGAGACAGAGGAAAAGGAAGAAGAGCAAAAGCCTGTTATTAATGAGATTATCCCGTCAGAAGGCGAGTCTTCGGCAACTGAGATAATGATGGAAGAGGAACTTAATAAGAGAAAACTCGAAGTTCTCGGTATGCCTCAAGGTCTTATTGTTTCAGCTGACGGTGTTAAGGTCGGCTTCGACAGAAAGACCGGTTCAGTTAATCACTTAACACTTGGTAATTTCGAGTTCCTCAAGGGTGGCTTCCTTCCAAGTTTCTATCGTTGCCCTTCTAATATCGACCGTACAGATAAGTCTTTCGTTCTTGCTAAGACGATCTTTTCGAAAGAGAATGATTACGAAGGTATTCAGGATTCGCTTGAGTTTGTCGGCTGCAACTATACATGTGATGATGACGTATTTACATTCATATCACGTTACAAGTCCTTTGCTATGAAGGGCGAAGTAGTAATGTGCTATGAGATCCAGGATAACGAACTTAAGATAACACTTGCGTTTACACCTAAGTACGATATGGTCAGATACGGTGTCCGTGTTCCGATCTCTAAGGATGATGTTATCTGTAAGTGGTACGGTAGAGGTCCTGGTGAATCATATTATGATCGTAAGAATGCTACGCGATTTGGTATTTTCCAGGCTAAGGCTAACGAGATCTACCACCCTTATGCTAGACCAGCGGAGAACAGTTCACATACTGATACTTCGACATTGCTTCTTACAGATGCGTTCGGAGATGAGATCCGCATCAATCGTGACAGTGAGAAGAAGTTCGAGTTTACGGTTCTTCCTTATTCGCCGGAGCAGATGAACGAGTTCTTGCATCAAGAGCAGCTTATGCAGAATGAGTATTGTGAGTTGTTCCTTGATTTCTGTTCTAAGGAGATCGAGAGAACTAAGACTAATACATCAAGCCTTCCACTTAAGAAGAATGTAGCTTATAAAGAGAGCTTCATCTTTAAGTTCAAAGAGGGCAACATAATCCAAGAGTAACCTTTTAGCAATTTTGTACTTCATACGATAAACGGTCCGTAACAGTTTGTTCGGACCGTTTATTTGTTATGCCTGAATGACGTATAATATAAGAATGGAGGTGGTATTATGCATAGAACATTGAAGAAGATCGTATCTGTTTCTCTTTCTGCAATCATGGCTCTCTCGGTCCTGACGTTTGTTCCTGCAGACGATAAAGCTGATTCAGCTAATGTACCGCTTGTGGTTAATGATCTTAACGGCTACGCTTGCGGGATCAAAAAGACCACTATGGCAACTACCTCTTCCGGATATGTACGAGTAGTCTATGATGACGTCAACAGTAAACTCTACGTCGAAGAATATAATGATGATCTTGTAATCTCTACCAGACGAGAGATCGTTATGGAACTTCCGATATATGGTGGTTTTTACAGCAGTTCTGACGCGTACTATATCGCTTTCGGAAAGAATAATACAGACGAAGATACGAATGCAGAAGTCATTCGTGTTGTTAAGTATAATAAGAATTTCCAGAGAGTCAGCGCAGCTGTTATCAAGGGTGATACTGCTTTCGGACATCAGGTCAGATATCCGTTCTATCACGGTAATGTATCAATGACTGAGGTTAACGGAACATTGTATCTGACTACCGGTCATCAGGGATATGTCGATCCTCAGTACAATATGGGTCATCAGGGATATCTGATGATCGCGATTAATGAATCTAACATGACGGGTAAGATCGTAGATGCTGATCTTTGGCATTCGTTCTCGCAGCATATTAAGTCTAAGGATTCCAGTAATGTCTATCTCTTTGAAGAGAGTGAGGGAAGCAGACAGCTTCAGTTATCTAAGTTCAATACATCGACCAATAAGCGCAGCATCATATCTGTTATGGATATGGGTGGAACTCATACATCTGCTTGGGCTATTCCTACATATTGTCAGGGCTGTGATCTTGAATTGTCTTCTACCGGTGTTCTTTGTGTCGGTTCTTCCATAGATCAGTCGAGATACGATGATACTACTTATACCAAGACCTACAATGTTCTTGTTACTTATACTCCGTATACTAGTTTTACTTCTTCCGGAACTACTCTCAGATGGTTGTCTGATCTTCCTGCAGGCACCACTATAAAAGATGTTAAGATCGCTAAGATAAGTGATGATAAGTTCATAGTTCTTTGGAACTATGGTCTTGGTGATGTCACAAAAGCTAGTGAGGATCCGCTTTCTGCCTATACTTTCTATTACTGTTTTATCAATGGTAAAGGGGAGAAGATAGGAGATACCAAGTCTTTCACCGGATCTTTGTCAGAATGTAATCCTATCTGCAAGAACGGCAAGATCATATTCAGTTCTTCTACGAGTGGAGTAGTCGATTTCTATACGATCGACGGCAATTCCGGTAGTTGTTCGGTAAAATCTGTTCTCGTAGCTGGAACAAATGCCACATGGTCCTTTGATAAGAATACAGGTATAGTAACGATCTCAGGTTATGGAGCTATTTCTGACGGTATGAACTATGGCGGTGTACAGGATAAGGTTACAAAGATCATTGTAGGTGAGGGTATCAACTCGATAGGAAAGAGATTCTGCTATAACCTCCAATCACTTAAGACTGTTGAACTTCCAACTACTCTTAAGTCTATTAGCAGTGAGTCTTTTTATTACTGTACAGCTATAGAGGATCTTAATATCCCTTACGGCGTAACATCTATACCTACAAGAGCATTCTACGGATCAAGGATCAAGAATCTTTCTGTCCCTGATACAGTAACGGATATCTCTATTGATGCTTTCTATACAGGCTCTTATTGGATCTCGAATAATCAGCCTGTTAAGATGAGTGTAAAAGTCTACTGCACAGCTAATTCTTATGCGAAGACATTTTTCACGCAGAATAATATCAGCACTTATCCTGTTTCGATCACTGTTAAAGACAGGACAGCTCTTTATACCGGTTCGCCGATATACGCTGGTGGAGCTGAGCTTAAGAATCTGACAGGGCAGGTAGGTTATAAGTATTTTTCTAATGCCGGCTGTACTTACGAGATCAAGGCACCAACTGAGCCCGGTAAATACTACTTCAAGGCTTACTATCTTAATAATCCTTCATTCCCGTCGTTATCGAGCAATCCTGCTTCGATCACTATCAAGAAAGATTCTTCCGGTGGAGATATACTTGCATTTGTCGGAAGACTTTATACTGAAGTATTAGGAAGAGAAGCAGAGTCTGACGGATTAAGTTACTGGACTGATGAGCTCTACAATTTTAGACAGAGCGGTGCTCAGGTAGCTCGCGGTTTCACAGGAAGTCAGGAGCTTAAGGATAGAAATCTTAACGATACAGAATTCGTAGCTATGCTCTACAAGACGTTCTTTGACAGGTCTCCTGATGAAGAAGGCTATAGCTATTGGATGACATGCCTTGGAAGGGGAATGGATCGTAATCTTGTAGCCGAGAGCTTTATCGATTCACAGGAATGGGCTGATACATGTGCAAGTTATGGTATCCTTTCTGGCGGCTCGAAAACACCATCAGTTAGTATTAAGCCAAATGCACTTACATACGGTCTTGTCGAAAGAATGTATACAACAGCTATGAAACGTGAATATGATAGCGAAGGTCGTGAATTCTGGGCTTCTAAGCTTGCCAATTATGAGATGACGGGCGAGGAAGTTGGAATGAAGTTCTTCCTCAGTGAAGAAATGGAGAATTATAAACTTAGCGATTCTGAGTATGTAGAGAGACTTTATCTGACATTTATGGACAGATCCAGTGATGCAGAAGGTAAAGCATTCTGGTTAGATCAGCTTGCTCATGGTTTCTCTAGGGAATATGTAGTCAGCGGATTTACCAGAAGTCCTGAATTTGTTGAAAGATGTCTTGAAGCCAGGATAATGCCTTATCGCTTGTGAGACAGGAGAATCTGCTTCTCTTTATTATTCAGATACCGATATTCACCCGGTTTCATATCACCGAGAAGGATATTCATGAATCGTATTCTCTTAAGGCTTACGACACGATATCCGAGATATTCGCACATCCTTCTTATCTGTCGGTTTAATCCTTGTGTCAGGATGATCCTGAATCTGTAAGGACCTTCAATATAGACTTTACATGGGAGAGTGGTCTGTCCTAATATTGGAAGACCATTCTCCATTTTATTTTTGAAATCCTCATTGATCTTCTTGTTGACCTTAACAACATACTCTTTTTCGTGTCCGTGTTCGGCCCTTAAGAGCTTATTGATAATGTCTCCGTCATTAGTAAGTAGAATAAGTCCAGAGGAGTTCTTATCAAGTCGTCCGATAGGGAATATCCTGTCTTCAAGTCCCAGATAATCGACAATATTATCCTTATCTCTTGTATCTGTCGTACATGTAATGCCAAGAGGTTTATTAAGCGCAATATAGATATGATCATCGACTGGAACGCAAGGCTCGCCATTAATGAGCACAGTCTGACCATCAAGTACTTTGCTTCCATTGGTAGCAGTAATACCATCGATGGTAACTTTGCCTTGTTCTATGAGTTCATCGGCCTGACGACGGGAACAGTATCCCGAAGATGAGATATACTTATTGATCCTTATACCGGATCCTTCGTTTAGAACCATGAATTCTGTGCTCCGACACGCTTCAGAGTGAACGTAAATGTTGTTCCTTCACCATAAGTACTGTCAACAGTGATGTCTTCACCCATGTAGGTGAGAAGCTCTTTGGCAATAGAAAGACCAAGGCCAGTTCCTTTTTTACCTCTTGCACGGTCAGCCTTAAAGAATCTGTCGAAGATATGAGGAATGTCATACTCGTGGATACCTTGTCCTGTATCGATAACAGAAACATAAACCTTATCAGTATCCTCGTGATATTCAGCTGCGATGGTAATGGAACCGCCGGCAGGTGTGTACTTTTTCGCGTTATCCATAAGGATAACGAGGATCTGCTCGACACGGTCAGGGTTACCCATAACGGTAGGGAGCTCACCGGTATTAAATGATACTTTAAATCCAAGCTGTGCATCTCTCATGACAGGCATGAACTTAGTCTCAACTTCCATAAGAAGGCTGTTAAGATCGAATGGGAATGTCTTAAATGCCAAAGTCCTGGACTGCAACTTGGAAAGCTCGAGCATGTCGTCGATAAGTCTTGAAAGACGCATAGTCTCATGAAGGATGATTCCGTAATAGCGCATACGGTCTTCTTCCTTCTTAACCATACCGTCAGACAACGGTTCAACAAGTCCTCTGAGTGTCTGAAGAGGTGTACGAAGCTCATGTGAGATGTTAGCAACGTAATCCTTACGTGTTCTCTCGAGCTTAAGTTCTTCGGAAATATCTCGGAAGAATCCTGTAGCACCGATACAAGTTACATTATCAATATCGAACTTAGGGAAGATAGCTACATGATAAGCAAAGTTAGGACCTTCGATCGTATCTTCACTTGGCTCAGCAGTCTGGATACATTTCTCATATGCTTCCCATACTTCATCAAAAGGAATGAGCTGCAGTTTCTCGGTAAATAGGTTCTTTTTCTGTACCTTATCGAAAATGGTATCTATCATCTTATTAACGAATATAGGCTTGCAATCTGAATCTACAACGACGATACCGTCGGTGATAACATCGAATACATCTTTAAGTCTGTTTCTCTCGATAGTAAGATCCGAGATGGATTTCGATAACTGATCGGCAAGATAGTTGAATGATTTAGCGATCTCTCCAACTTCGCCCTTATAATTCTCATTGGCTCTGACATTGAAGTCGCCGGCAGCATATTCTCTTGTAACACTGCTGATCTTGTTGATTGGTTCAACGATCTTTTTGGTAACAAGATAAACAGGGATGAGCATCGCGAAAGCTACAAAGCATGTCGAGAGCAAAAGGACATTAACGAAGTTGTTTACTATCTCATTATTCTCAGATACGGATGAAACAGAAACAACATAGTAAGCTATCTGATCATCAATGATGATAGGTTCCTGAACAATAAAGATCCTGTCGATAACGTTCTTTCCGTCATTTAACGACTTGTAGTTATTAGATGCATCGACCTTGTCGAGCATGTTGTTGATTACATAATCGATAGCGATCGAAAAGTATTTGGAATCTTCTTTTGACGGATTACTCGGACTATATATGATATTTCCGTCACGAGAAAACAAGAAGATACTTCTGCCTGTTATCGAAGTGTCGGAAAACAGTGCATCAGTGATCTTCTCGTCATAAATCAATTCCGGTGAATCTGTAAAGAATGTCGCGATAGAAGTAGCTTGCTTAAAGGCTTTGTTTTGCGTTGTAAAAGTTGCAGATTTACCTGCAAGAACGAATGCAAAAGTTGTGAACAAAGCGGTTGCTAAAAGTGCAACCAACAACAAAATGATGGTCTTACGAAGCAAAACGCTTTTGAACATTATCAGTTAACCTCGAACTTATATCCTACGCTGTAAACAGTCTGGATACTCCATGAAGCACCTTCAAGGGATACTTTCTGTCTGATCCTCTTGATATGTGTATCAACAGTACGAGGATCGCCTGCGAAGTCATAACCCCAGATTTTAAAGAGGATCTGGTCTCTGCTCATTACCTGACCCTGGTTAGAAGCCAAAAGATGCAAAATCTCAACTTCCTTAGGTGTGCAAGGGATGATCTCGCCATTAACCTTGATCTGATAATTGTCCATGTTGACTTCGAGACCATCGAATCTCAAGACATTAGATGCTTCATTAGGTTCATTGCTTCTTCTAAGTACAGCCTTGATACGAGCGATTACTTCACGAGGTGAAAAAGGCTTAACGATATAATCGTCAGCGCCGATCTCAAGACCTACGACACGATCGATCTCTTCACCCTTAGCAGTAAGGATGATAATAGGTGTACTAAGTGTTTTTCTCACTTCTCGACAAACATCAAGTCCTGTCAATTCAGGCATCATTACATCAAGCAGGATAAGATCAGGTTTATCTTCCGAAACCTTTGTAAGCGCTTCTCTTCCGTCATATGCGTCAGAGTGTGTAAAGTGCTCGTTTTCAAAATACAGAGCTAAAGACTCGTGTACGACAGGATCGTCATCGCAGATAAGGATGTGTGGTGTTTGTGACATATAAATATCTCCTCCATAAAAATGACCCAATACACTAATTATATAATAAATGTGAAAAATATCACTTAAAAAAAGAAAAATTTTCCTCAATTATTCATTATTTATGACACAATTCACACAGTTTTGCCCCGTGTAGAGCCACTGATTGGTGGTTTATCTTCAATAAAATAATGTTATAATAACTCTGACATTTTTGCGAGGAGTTTTTTAATGAAGGGTAGATACTTAAGTTTGATTCTTGTAGTACTGATGCTTTTCTCGCTTACATCATGTACTGCAAACGGCGTTACAGCCGATGATGAAGTGCGCGAATTCACTTCAGAAGTCTGTGATAAGATCATAGACTCCGACTATTCATTTATTAATAGTCATTCCATGATCGCCAAAGAGGATGATCAGGATATCGAAGATGTTTTGGATGTCTATTATGACAATCCGGAATGGACAAAGGCTCAGAAGAAGATCAACGATTATATCTTGAGCACAGTTTCATATGAGATCGATTACAATTCTGCGTTCTGTTCTCATGCTACTGGAAAAGGCGAGATAACTGTGTACTTTAAGTACGTTGATTTCGAGAGACTTTACAAATCAGGCGAAGCTTCGACAGAGAAGGAATATTATAATCTTCTTAAGAAGTACGATACCATGACTGAGAAGCGAGTTAAGCTTACATATACATATAAGCGTCACAAGTGGTATCTTGATGATTATGAGAAGATCTTTGTAGATCTTTTCACATGGAAGGACTTCCATTATGATTTCGTAAAGAATTATGCCGAATATATTAAGGATTCCTATTGGTATCATTATGACGGCGGTTCAGGTAATACGTTCTCTGATACACTTTACCTGGAGTACGTTATTGAGACCGATAATTCCAAGATCGATTGGGCAAAGGATTGCTATTATGTTTTCTATATTGACGGAGTCCAGGCTTATACCGCTAATATCACTGGCGATTCATACGGATTCACCAATGAATATTATGCAGTTTATAATGGTTATCTGTTGAACAATAGTGAGCCTCTTGATCCGGGTGTTTATACCGTAGAGATCTATGATTTCCAGGATAATCTTTTGTTATCTGACAGCTGTGAAGTCGTCGAGAGCTCATTTACATCAGGAGCAGGTGGAAAAAGTAAGACATACGATTTTACTTTTGGATCAAGTAAATTTACTCAATATATTGATTCTGCCGGTTGGTACGAATTGTCATCAACATACTTTGATTTTGATATCTGGTATTCGATCACATCTCAGGACTATGAGTATTACTATGTTCTTCTTGATGTGAACGATGAAGAGGTATACAGAAGTGAGACATTTGAATTTCCGGTCAATAAATCATATGTTGAATTGAAGTTCGATGCTGCGGATAATGGTATGGATGATCTTTCGGATATCTATACTCTTGAAGTCTATGACGGTGACGATGAATTGATCTTGTCTCAGCCGATGCAATAAAGGAGATATATGCGTAAAAGTCTTAGGATAGTTGCAGCAGTGTCATTGTTGACATTATTGCTCAGCGGTTGCGGAAACATTAAGAAGAATGCACGTTACAATAAAGCCGAGAAATGTGCAGAGAGCTTTATTGAAGCTGCATCCGAAGATTTTGTTAAAGCGATCAACGACTATTCAGAGGCTGAAGTTGAGCAGATATCGCTAAATTCAGAACAGAAGAGGATATTCTATAATTCCTATGAGTTTAAGGGCGAGATAAAGTCCGTAATGCTCATGGAGAGTCAGAGTGTAGCCGAAGTTAAGATTGAAGTTCCTTATTATGAACTCGGTTCAGAGTTTTCTGTAACAGATTTCAATACATCTGAAGATTTCATTTCGAAGATCAAGGATCTGGAAACGAATCGGAAGACCGTCAAACTTATCCTTAAGAGAGTTGACAAAGAATGGAAGTTTGAAGATTTAAAGAGCATCTATAATCTTGTAGTAAATCCATATACAGCTCTTAGCGTATGTGATAAAGAAGGTTATCCGTTATTCATGAATAAGGATC